>NZ_BAAHBD010000006.1:0-549054 GCF_054776975.1 Spirosoma harenae
GGACAGTTGTTGCGCAGGTTATGCACCAGCGGTGGCATCACCGGTTGGGCAATGTTCACCACTACCTCCTCCGACTTGACCGAGCTACACCCATTTGCGTCCATGAGTTGCACGCTATACGTTCCGCTCTGCTTGACGACGATGGCCTGCGTGGTCGCCCCATTGCTCCACTTATAACCGGCACCCGCAGATGCTTTCAGGATGACCGAGTCCCCGTAACACAGACTCAACCCACCCACGGCACTAACCGATGGCGGTGTTTTGATGCCGTTGATGGTGAGTAGCATCGCATCACTAGCCACCGGGCAGCTGGCGTTGTTGGTGCTCACCGACAGCGTCAAGGTCACCATACCCGCATCGACATCCCCGGCACTGGCCGTATAGATGGCATTCAGCGCGTATGGGTTATCGAAGCTACCCGTACCGCTGGTGGTCCAGTGGGCCAGGCTACCCGCCCCGCCCATGGTACCCGCCAGTTGATAGGTCTTGGCCGCACACACACTCGCATCAGGACCCGCAGAAGCCGTGGCTGGGTTCTGAGCATCGCAAGGCGAGGGATCACTGCAGGGGATGATCTGCACATGGATCGCCAGCGGCAGGCTGGTGCAGCCATCGATGGTGCGTTCCACCACGTAGTAGGTCCCCGCTCCCACGTGGGCTGGATTCGCTACTTTCGACGTCAGGCTGGCATCACTGTAGTACTCGAACACCCCACCCACCGTTTTCGGACTGCTGGTGACGGCTTTAGCCAGTTCAGCAGTGGTCATCGGGCAGGTATTGGTGATGTCACTCACCGTTGGCTGGGCCACCTTCTTGAGGACCGTTACCAAGACGCTGTTGGAGGGTTCACTCTTACAAGCCGCCGAGTTGCAGCAGCGGGCGGTGAAGGTTTCCGAAGAAGCCAGCGAGACGGTGATCGAGTTACCCACCTGATTGTTGGACCAGGTGACGTAGCTATTCGGTGAACAGCCCTGAGCCGTCAGCGTTACGGGTGCTCCGAAGCAGGCGGTGGCACTGGTGCCGCCATTGACCGTAACGGTCGGCGCGAACGGTTGACCCACGTTGATGGTCGTCAGCGCTGACCAGTCGCCTTCGCACTGACCGACCTGACACTTGACGCGGAAGCTCACATCCTGGGTTGGGGTGACGGTGAGTACCGAACCGGTGCTGCCATCCGACCACAGGTAAGTTCCAGCGCCACAGCCCGTCGCCGTCAGCGATACTGTTTCGCCTACGCAGATGGCCGACTTGTCGCTCACCACGATCGGCACGGCGGTGCTACCCAGACTGATCTGTACGCCGGCTGATGGTTTGCTGGCGCAACCATTCACGGTGCAGATCGCCGTCAGCCCTTGATCGGTGAGGATCGCTTTGGTGTAGGCGGCTCCTACCGTACCATCCGACCAGGTTATTGTCCCATTAGCACAGCCCGTTGCCGTTAGCGACACGGTTCCACCGCTACAGACGGTGAGCGAGGAAGCCGATAACACGGGTGGTTCGACAACCGATACATTGACACTTGCCCCCGTCGCATCCAGAGCGGCACACTTACCGAGGATCAGCTGAGCCACATCCGTTGCGGTCGTAACATTTAGATTCACCTGGGCCAGATCGAAGTAGTTCGCGTCGCCAGCGTTCGCATCGTATACCAAAGTATGGATACTGTAGTTAGCAGCCTCAGCTGGTACTGTGAACTGTGGTGTCACACTGATTTGTGTGATCACACCTGCTTTCGCTAACAGGTAGGAAACAGAGTAGCTGGCTGGTTGTGTTAGCCCACCGTTTGGCGTAGCCGATACCAGCACGGTGCTGCTCGAACCGGCACAGATCGTACCACTCGACGCCAGCGTACCCGCGTTGACCGCACAGTCGCCTGGGTTGAGAACAACCGTATTCGACGGATTGCTCAGACAAGCCCGGAACTGACATTGTGCGTAGTAGCTCTGCGTACCCTGTGGCATCACCACGATCGAAGACCCTTTATTATTGCCATTCACATCATTGGCCGACCAGATCACCGTACCCGCACAGCCCGAAGCTGTTAGGGTCACCGAACCACCTGCCGTTACCGCCGAAGCTGAAGCCGTAATCGTCGGAGCCGCTACTGGAATCACCGTGATGGTGTACGGTGCGGTGCTCGTGCTCTGGCAAGCGCCATCCTGGCAGTAGACGCTGTAGCCCGTGGTGACCGTTGGCGATACGATGATGCTAGTCGTTGTCTCGCCATTGCTCCAGTGCGGAGTACCCTGGCAATTTTTCACCGAGAGTTTGACGTTTTCACCCGGACAGATCGTATCGGCACTGCACAGGCAGCGAACGATCGATGGAGTCGGGGTTGGTGTCACACTCACGTTGATGACGTTTGATTTATCTGATCCTGCGCATGCGGTTCCGTTGGTTGGCGGTACACACACAGCATAGAACTCATGATTCGTTGGCGTCGGAGTAACGGTAACCACGGCTCCAGTCTGACCAGTAGACCATTGGATCGTACCATCGCAACCCGTTGCTGTCAGCGATACAGTTCCACCGCTGCAGATCGATGTCGACGAAGCGATCACCACAGGAGCTGGGGCTTTCGACGTGCTCACCGTTACCCGAACGGAATTAGAAGCGGTGCTTTCACAAGCGCCTAGTTTACAGGTCGCATAGTATTCTTTGCTTTCCGTTGGGTAGATCGTGATCACCGAGCCCGTCAGATTCACCCCGTGCCATTGTACTGTACCCGCACAGCCTGTCGCCGTTAACGATACCGGCTGACCGCTACAGATTCGGGTCGTGCTCACCTTCACAATCGGTGCCGTTGGGTTGACCACGACCACACTCGCTGTGTTCGACTGCGCACTCAGGCAACTACGGAACTTACACTGGGCATAGTAGCTGATGTTGGCCGTTGGCGATACGGTGATGCTGGCCCCGGTTTCACCCGTTGACCATTGAACCGTACCGTTGCAATCTTCCGCCGTCAGTTTCACCGAGCCACCCACGCAGATCGTGTCGGCGCTGGCGGTGATGGTTGGGATGACCGGGGCCACCACGTTGATGGTGTAGATCGGCGACGACTGGCTCACGCAGGTACCATTCTTACAGTAGACTGAGTAGGTGTTGCTACCCAGCGATGGGGTCACAATGATGCTGCTGGTGGTGGCCGTGGTACTGTTCCAGACGGGCGTACCGATGCAGCCTTGTACGGTCAGCGTAGCGGTTTCACCGGGGCATACCACCGAGCAGCAACTCACAATCGTTGGTGCTGGCAGATCCGTCATCATATTGATGGTGATCTGAGCGGGATTGCTCAAGCAGTTATTCAGACGACACTGAGCGGTGTAGGTCGTTTTGCCATACGGCATGACCACAATCGAAGCGCCGGTCTGGGCTTTGTCGGACCATTCGATCACACCACCCGCGCAGCCCGAAGCGGTCAGGGTCACGGAAGTACCGGGGCAAACCTCGGTCGCACTAGCCGTGATGACTGGCGTTTCTGGCTCGGTTACGGTCACCGTGATCGGTGCCGAGGCTGCGCTGGTACAACCGTTGACGACGCAGCTCGCGCTGTAGGTAGTCGTCACGCTTGGCGTAGCGAAGATGGTGACTCCGGTGCTGCCATTGCTCCAGCGGACGGTGCCGTTCTCACAGCCTTTGGCGCTGAGCGTTGTGGTATTTCCCTTACAGATCTGGGTGATCGCACAGATCAGCGTTGGCGGCTGCACGTTGCAGTTAATCACTGGGGTTACCACACGGGAAGTATCGTTGCTTGTAAGCGCCGGATCGTTGTTGGTTCCGCCGATGATAGCCGTATTCGTCAACGAATTAACCCCACCAGTGATCGTCGCTTCGATCAAGAGCACTCGGCTCGAACCGGCCGTCAGCGTACCGATGTTCCAGATACCCGTTGCTGGGTTATACTGGTTAACTGGCGTCGCACTCACAAAAGTCAGCGTTGGTGGCAGCAGATCGGTCACTTTCACATCGGTTCCCGTTGCAGGCCCGTTGTTGGACGCCATAATCGAATAGGTGATTTTCTGACCAACCGAGAACGGTCCAGCCGACACCACATCTTTCAAGACTTCCAGATCAGCCAGACACTGACCTACCGTGATCGTTAGTGACGAACGAGTGCTACTCACGCAACCTTCGGCACTAATGGCTTCAGCCGTGTACACCACTGCGCCAACCTTACCCGGAGTAATGGTCAGTTTACCACCACTAACGGTAGTGCCGATCAGCGTTCCAGCTTCATCATACCAGTTTATTTTTCCATTCGGTACAAAACCAATCAACATTGTACTGTTACCCTGACAAACGATTGTATCGTCGCAGGCAACACCCAATGGCGCATCTGGTCGTTTGTTTATTTGCACCAATACTGAGTAGGTAGCAGGCGTACAGATACCGCCTTGTCCATCAGGATCATTCGTCGTAGCTGTAATCAGTACACTACCCGCTGCTATATCAGACGGAGTTGGTGTGTAGCTCGCTGTCAGGCTCGTGCTGAATGCACCACCTGCCGAGGTACTCCAGGTAACACTCGTTGCTGAACCACCCAGTACAGCCTGAAGCGGGATCGCATCACCGCTGCAGATCGATGCAATAGCCGTAGCCGTTACGCTTGCAGGATTCTGACAGTTACAATCAACGATGCTAACTGTCAATACTTCTGGCGTGCTATAGCAAGTACCCAATCTGCCGAATACGTAGTATGTACCTGAGCCAACTGACGTCAGATTCGCGACTGGCGTTGTCCGGTTAACATCTGCATACCATTCGTAGGTCACACCAGAAGCTGCGTTTTGGATCGCAACCTGAGCCAGGTTAACCGTTCTGGCTGGGCAGGCATTGGTAGCCGAGCCAGCAATAATTGGTTTTTCGACCACATTAACTGTTACCGAAACCGGCTGACGTGGGCTTACACAACCGTCTGCATTGAAAGCTTCAGCGTAGTATATAGTCGTTGTTGACGGTGTAACGGTTAGCGACGCACCATTCGATGTCGTTGCAAACGAAGTCGGATCACTTCCTGCATGCCAGTGAATCTGCGCTGCCGTTACCGACGAGGAAGCCGTTAATGTCGCAGCCTCACCCACACAGATCGCCAAACTATTCGAGACAATCAGGCTGAAGTTAACTGGACACGTAAAGAAGCCAGCATCCAGTGATAGATTCTGCTCAACAGCCGCCAGAGTCACGGATTGTGTACGACCCGTTATTGGATCGGCATCACTATCCTTCTCATCATCACCCTGGTTGGCGAGCGTAGCGGTATAACCTGCTGGCGCTGTGAATCCAACTGAGTAGCTGAAGCTGCTGCCTGGTGTTAAGCCCGTGAACGAGTAGAGGCCAGAAGCATCCGTAGTAGTTGTCAGAGACGCTACATTATTGACATACAGCGTAACGACTACATTCGGAATGCCAGGTTCGGTGCTCGGATCTCCCTGAATACCATTTTTATCGGTATCTACCCACACATAATTACCTAAAGTAGCCGTCGGTAGCGTGATGTTGATGATTGAGTAATCACTATCATCTTCATCATCAGCCGGATTGGCTTTATGATTTTCAGTGATCACATCATCCTTCGGCGTACCATCGTTGGTCGGATCATTGTCCGGAGTCGAATCGATGTCCGTTGGTGGGGTGTTGGTCGGATCATTGTCATCATCCGCAGCACTGATTTCAGCGACGTTGGTCAGGCTGGTGCCCTGGAAGTTAGCCGCAACCGTCATCACTAACGATACGACCGTATCCCGACCAGCAGCCAACGTACCACTGATGGTGCGCGTGGCGATGTTACCAGTTTGACTCCAGTTGGCATCTGCCAATACTAAGCCCGTTGGTAAATAGTCGCTTACTTCAATGCGTTGTGCAGCCACTGTTCCCTGGTTAACAACCCGAAGCTGGAACGTTACCTGAGAACCAGGCGTAATTGGCTGCGTTTGCGATGGAGACAGGCTTTTCACTAGAGCTAGATCAAAGACTGGTGTTGCTACGACTCGTATCGGAGCGACATCACTATCGTCCTCTCTTGGTGTACCATCGTTGTTTGGATCATTGTCCGGTGTCGAGTCTACATCCGTTGGTGGTGTATTGTTCGGATCTTTATCGTCGTCTGCTTTGCTGATTTCAGCCACGTTGATCACGTCGGTGCCTGCCTGAGCCGATACGAGTGTTAGGACGAGCGGAATGTTGATCGAATCTCCAACCGCCAGCGAATCAACCGTATGGGTAATTAAACCAGTGGCTGATCCTGTCCAGGTGCTGGCTGCTGCCAGACTCATGCCCGTCGGAATGTAGTCAGTCACTTCGATGGCATACGCTTTTACGTTGCCCTGGTTGTACACTGTAATGGTATAAGGAACATTCTGGCCCACTGTTGCCGTGGTAGCAAGAACTCTCTTTTTCAGAGCCAGATCAAACACACCTGGGATGTAGAAGCCAGCATCCAGCGTCTCGTTGTTTTCGCCAGCCGCCAGAATGATCGGCGAGGTTTTTCCATCGACATCCGCATCGCTGTCCTTCGTATCATCAGCGCCCTGATTAGCCAGTGTAGCCGTAAAGCCTGCTGGTGTAGTGAAGCCGACTACATAGCTATAGCTGCTGCCCGGTGTTAAGCCCGTAAAGCTGTAGTAACCTGTTGATGACGTTACCGTCGTAGCCGACATTGCTCCGTTGACGTACAGCGTAACAACTACGTTCGGAATGCCAGGTTCATTCGTATCCTGGATACCATCCTTATCAAGGTCATTCCAGACGTAATTACCCAGGCTCGCATCAGGTACATAGAAGCCAGCATCCAGTGAGAAGTTCTGCTCACCAGCCGCCAGAGTCACAGATTGTGTACGACCCGTTATTGGATCAGCATCACTATCATTCTCATCATCAGCGCCCTGATTAGCCGCTGTAGCTGTATGACCTCCCGGAGTCGTGAAGCCCACTGAGTAGCTGAAGCTGCTACCCGGTGTTAAGCCTGTGAAGCTATAGAAGCCAGTCGGACTAGTATAGGTTGTATCGGTTGGATTGCCATTGGTATAGAGAATAACCATGACACCCGCTAAACCTGGCTCACTTCCATCCTGAATACCATCCCGATCCGTATCGTTCCATACGTAATCACCCAGGCTGGCAGTTGGCAGATAGAAACCAGCATCGACCGTAGGATTATTGCGGGCTGTGCTCGATATCGGCTGGCTTGTATCAATTGTATAAATGCCCGTAAAGCCGTTTACACCCGCGTCACTATCTAAGTCATCCGTAACCCCTGCGGCATTAACCGACGAAGACTGATAACCCGTTGGTGAAATGAATCGGACGATATAGTTCCCATCCGTAAGGCTATCAAACTGGTATAGACCGCCACCAGCGGTAACGGTTGAATCTAATAGGGTTGTGCCAAGCTGATCGTACAGGTAAACTTTTACCCCATCGATACCGGGTTCGCCATTATCCTGTTTTCCATCATGATTACTGTCAGCCCAAACAAAATCGCCCAGACTTCCATAAGGTCCCTGCTCTACCTGTATATCGCAGCAATTTGACGAAGGACAACTATTCCGGTAGGTTACAAATCGATAAACGCCGGGGCTTTTGATTGTCAGCGACGAATCACTGTTCACCTCGGCTAAAGAAGTCGATACAGCCGATGTGCTGATTGGGACACCATTCCGATACCAAACAATCTGGTCATACCCCGATGGAACCTGTACGGTGTATTCATCGCCAGTGTACCAGAGAATAGGGACCGAAAAGCAAACCGCGTCAATATCATCTTCAACCAGAACATGGTTATTCGGACTTGAGTCAATATCGGTCTGGTCAGCGGCTGTTACTTCGGCCGTATTGAACCAAACCCCTTGTCCCATCACGGTAGCCTGAAACACCAAAACGGCCGAGTCGCCAGCAGCAATGGAAGGAATATTCCAGAGAAGACTGGTAGCTGTAGCCGATCCGGTTGCCGTGATCGTACCCGATGCTCCGTGCGTAACACTGGCCGAGTTCGGAATATAGGCGACCCCTCCAATGGGAAGGTCATTTTTAACAGATACGCCAGTAGCCGTTGTTAGGCTGGTGGCAGTTGAACTTGTTGTATTGGCTACAACAACGGTATAAGTAAGAATGCTACCACTAGCTGGCAACTGGCTACTAACCGTTGTACGGACATTCAGATCGACTCCTGGTGCCTGCTGGGCCTGCGCTGTCAATGAGGCAAAGCTAGCTAGCAACAACAGGACCATCGATACCATTCCATTCAGAATAGGTCTGGCTGTAAACGTAAGATGATCCGCAAACGAGGATAGCGGGACAACCAGGTTGCCTCGCCCGAACGGATTCTTTCTTACAGTCACCGATCCTGTTTCCGTTGCTACGGACAAATTCGTCTTATGAGGTGATTCGCTTAGTAAAAGTTGCTCATTCATTGGACATTGTACTAAAAAATAATAAGCTTTTTTTATCGCATACAGCAGATACCCTGGGGGACCGGAATCGATAAAATTAGGCGGGTCCTGGTCAATCTCAGCGAGATAATGATCTGCTTTTTCACGCCGGATTGATTGTGGAGAAGCGCTTGTGAGGTGTCTATTTTTTTGAGCGTGTTGAGTAGCCTGAGTGAGTCTACTTCCTCGATGCATTAATTCCCAGATAAAGCGAATTATCCGCCCGATAAATGGAACGATCCGGCCTGAATCATCCGTGGTTTGATGACTCTTCGTTAACCTGAAATAGGTATTTACAGGCTTGGGATGTTCTGTTTGTAGTGTAGACATTTTCTCCATCTGAAACTGGTTTGGGACGTTCTCCTGGTAGCCTGATAAACTCTGGCTATCCTATCATAAAATAAGTTACGGCGAATAAGCCTTGTGTTACAGGGCTTTTTGCTACCCAAAAATCAACTAAAACTATGCCAAACAACCGTTTCTAACCGGCGTTTAGGCCAATAAGCCTAAAAAGTCTGTTTTACAGATATTTATTAAATCGTAACCTCAGACCTGGTATATCGTAAATGGGTACGGTGGGGCCGCTGACTCTACAGTAGCGACTAGTAGACGGGGTAATGGATGGTTAGCGAAAACTATGCCAACTGTATGTAAACAGCTTCGCGACTAGTATTAATTTATGGAAAAGTCAGCTCACTATACAAATATGACCTGATTTAATCCGTCGGAAGATGTCCTGAAGAAGTATACGGCATCCATCTATATTCGCTTATCTACCCTAAGTGAATCTATTCGGAGCACACTGGGATGAATAAGGCATTTACTTTTCGGCCATGATGGAACATAAAGAAAGCCACCCTTTTTAGAGTGGCTTTCTGATACTATCGGGTAAGTTCGTCAGTTAAAAATCATAACCCAGTGTGAGGTAAGCAATTGGCTTGCCAACCGTTTTGTCCTCAAGGCCCCAGGCGTAATCGAATTTCACGAAGTAGCCAAAAATCATGGTTCTGGCCCCGGCACCGTATCCAATTAAGAATGGATTTTTAAAATTGGTCACAATTGCCCGGAACGGGATTGGGTATCCACCCACAACCTCCGTATTCAGACTATTCTGCTGACTGAATGGACCATTTCCTGTCCATGCCGTTCCAATGTCGGAGAAGGCTACTAACTGAAGATTACGCAGGAAATTCGAAGTTATATTCCCTCTGTATAAGTATCGAATTAACGGTACGCGAAGCTCGGCGTTGAACAGCATGTAGCTATTTCCGGTCAACTTGCCCTGACGGAAACCCCGTAAAGGAGCCGCAAAATCCAGGAAGAACACATCCCGATAATCATAAGGGACTTCGTTCCGCATGGTATTGGGTACGATAAGCGGATTCGAAGCAACGGCTTCCTGCGTGGCCTGCTTGGTACCGATCCAGTTTTCCATTCCACCCAACGTAGCCTTCTTTGGCGCTGCACCACCCGACTGACTAAAAGCAAACCGAGCCGCTAAAATGAGGTCGCGATGAATTTTCTGATAGTGCCTCAGGTCAAGTGATAAACGGCGGAATCCATCCGATGATGATCGCAAACCGGCGTACTCTTCGTAACGAAGTTTGGCCTTGGTCCCTTCCACCATGTTCATGCCGTTCATCTTCGTATTATCAAAGACAAATTCGCCCCGCAGGCCAGCAAAATCAGAAACGCGATCAGCTTCGGCAAATGACGATAAATCGATCAGGCGAGTCATCGCATAAAAAGGCGATACCGTGAACCGGCTGTTGACTGAAATCGGGTATGAAGCGGATACCGCAAACCGGTTATACCGATATTTTTGCAATAATCCGGCTCCATCAACAAAAAGTGTTTGCCGGTCAATTCGAGCACCGTAATCGATTCGATGCGTCAGGTTTGTGTATTCAGCAAACAACTCACTGTTACGGAGTGTATTCGTCAGACTGATAAAACCACCAGCTCGCACCACGTGATTTTCCAACAAATCGGTCAGCGTAACATCCTGAGCATACCCAAATCCTTTAATTGGATCGATTCGCCAGCTTGAGGGTGCTTCGTTGATGCCAAATGTGCCCTTGTATTCAAATGGTCCCCGAATGGTAATATTTTCGCGACGGCGATTTCGCGGCAGCGTCGTTGTCAGGCCAGGCGATACCCCCGTTGTAGAGCGACGCTGGCGATATTCCGTCGCTTTCAGTACATCCGCATCGAACTGGTAATTATCGGTATCCACTTCACCCGGATCCAGGGCCAATCGTTTTATAGAATCGGGTTTTGCCTGAATTGTCGCATTCCGAGCCGTTGCGCTTGAATCGGATAACGTTGGTTTAACCTGACCAGTCGAGTCAGGTTTCGCCTTTACGATCGCTGTTCCATTAGCCCGGACGTTAGCCTGGCTGCGTTGTGTAGGAGGAGATTGTAACGGCTGAGTCAGATTGATCTGCGAACGAAATCCAATAAATTCATTCCCGTTTTTCAAACTGCTGTAGACAAATCCACCGTTGGATGGATTTAGATCATATAACCGGATGCTTTGCGGAAAAGCCGTTAGTTGCACTACAGAACGACCTTCTGTTTGTAGTCGATATAAATTCCGAATGCCATTAACGTCATTCAGGAAATAAATTGTGTTTTCGTCGGCGGGAATTGGCTGTGTAGCATGGTAGAGCGAATCCGTTAGGCGAACCACCGATAAATCGCGGGCACTTCCCTCGTGTGAGAAAAGCACCATCTGATCCCGAATGGTTTTATAAGACCCTTTGTCGACACCCAATGTATCTTCCCGACGGTTCGAGCTAAAGACAACCTGCCGAGCGGTGCGGCCAATAAAGGACGGATACATGTCGTCATAAAGATCGTTTGTCAGTTGCTGATACGAACCACGGTTGATGCTGTACAGAAACAAATCGTTCTGCCCTTTTCGATCAGCACTCAAAATCAGACTACCGCCATCCTCAGAAGCATCCATCCAGACAACCTGCGATAAACTATTGACCTTGCGTTTAAATTCACGCTTGGGCTTTTTCTCGATCGAGTATTTATACAGATTCGTTTCGCCTAGTTCATCCGTGATAATAAGCAGATTATTGTCCTTCTGCCAGGCAACCAGGGGTGTGCTTGCCCGATTAGCCTCACCATCAAGTCGATACCCACCCGACAGAACCGACATTTTTTTGCGGTTTGTGGTGTTAACGACTTCTATATGAAACTTACCATCGCGCAGAATTGAATAAGCAATAAATTGTTTATCAGGGCTTAACTTCAAACTAACCAGGTTAGTCTTATCGTCAGCCGAACCAACTTTAAATTCAAACGAATCGGCTGAATGTTGATACGACTGCGCGATGCTGTTCGCCATACCGGCATAGTATTCACGCCATTCGCGCAGGAATCGACTATAAGGTATGCCCAGCGTACTGGAAATACTATTCTGCTCATTGCGAATGATCCGGGTCAGGTTCAGGATATTCGATACATTATCACGACCGTAGCGCTGAACAATGTAATTCCAGATTGAATGGCCAACTTTTTCGGCATCAGCTCCCGACAGTAGGGATGGTTTTCGAACAGGGCGAGTCAGCGAAACATCGCGCATGTAATCATCCAATTCCAGGCTATTCCCTTCCGCTATGTACGACGCAATACCGGGCATAAACCAGTCGGGAAGGGTAAGCAGCAGCGAACTCTGGAGGGCGTCTTTCAAACTTCCGCCATACAGCATATCATACACGAACAGCATGGACACATCGTGTATAATCTGTCGTCGGAAACTAATCTGATCACCGGTAAACGCCAGTTCGATCCGCGATTTAGACAGATTTTGTTCGCGGCTATTCAGGCCACTCTGCGCGTTCAGACCAATATTGCTCTGCGTAAGTTCGGAGGGGGAATTAAACAGAAAAATCTTGACCCGATTGTAAGGTGTATACCCCAGCAATTCAGTAATCCGATCAAACTCGGATTCAGCATATTGTGCCGTCAGATTAGCAACCTGGGTTCCATCCTGATAATAGTAAATTTCGAAGTTCGACGTTCGGATGATTTTCCACTCAAAATTCCGGTACTGAATTCGATTTTTCCCGAATCGCTCCAGCGATGGATAGTTTTGTGCCGTAGCTACGCTCAATCCGCCCAGCCACAAGCCCAACATGACTATGTATTGATTGCGCATAAGTTTATAAATACGCCTAATAACTAATTACTATTATTTTTCTCCTCCTAATAACGAAACACATCGGCTAATATTCGCTTCCGGCTCCAAATCTTCGCCATCTAATAAATACCTCGCAAATTGTTCGGCCAAATAGGGCGCTAATGATACGCCTTTTGTGCCCATTCCACCAAAAATACCAATGGTTGGGTGGCTGGGATGCAGTCCAATAAAGGGACGTCGGTCTTTTGTCGATGGGCGAATACCGGCTTGTTGCCCTACCACGGTATAAGGCACTTTCAACAACTCACGGACTTTCGACTCTAAAAACGCCCGACCGTCATCGGTTGTTTGCCAATCCAAATCATGCCAGCTATAGGTTGCTCCTATTTTCAGCAAACCTTTCCGAACGGGCAACATAAAAATTCCCTGATTGACGATATTGGAAATCGAATAATTCTCAACTACCGCCGTCAGAATCTGACCTTTCACAGGGTTGTAGGGAAGCCAGCTGAACAACGGATTTTCGCGGGCCATAACGCCATCACAAAATATAACTTTTCCAATAGTCAAGCCTTTCCATTCAACGTCACTATCGCTAATTTTCAGGTCAGCTATTCTGACTTTCCCCTCGAAATATTGATTCTTTTTTATGAAATACCCTTTAATAATTCTGCCAAACTCCGTTAAATCCAGCCAGCCTGCCTGCGTGACTTCAATGCCCCCAAAAGGATTGTTGATAAAACCACTATAATTCTCATTATCAACATTTTCAATCACATACGATTGAATTTCCGGTTCGCTCGTAAATGCTAAATAAGCTTTTTTTTCTTCGGTTGACCGGAAGGGACGATAGATATTTTTTGGATGGTAGAACCGAACAGCAAGATCCTCTTCTATCTGGCTATAAAATTGATGCAAAAAGGGAAATAACGCATCGGCTTTCCAGGTTCGAACGAGTTTCCGCCCGGTTAGGGGATTGACTATACCAGCCGCTACACCCGATGCAGATGGTAGCCCAGGGTCGTCAGCCAGTATGACCGAACAACCACGTTGATCGAGTGTCCAGGCTAATACTGAACCAGCCACACCCTGGCCAACAATCAGAAAATCAACGTTCATATTTTTAAAAACAAAAAAGGATGTTTTTGTCATACTGAGAAACGAAGCGTCTTAACGTCTCTTACCTCATAGGTTAGGAAACATTAAGACGCTTCGTTTCTCAGTATGACAAAAACATCCTTTTTTAGTCGATTTCAATAACTGAAACAACTTCTATTTGAGCAATAGCTTTTTTTCCCGTTTCCGATGCAATTCCGCCAATCGTCGGTCGGCAAGTTCGATTACCCAATCTACCTGTTCTTCAATGGTCATGTAGGATGTATCGAGCAAAACGGCGTCGGGGGCCTGAACGAGCGGGCTCTCAGCACGCGTTGTATCAATGAGGTCGCGTTTTTCCAGATTTTGGATAATCTCCTCAAGGTTAACCAATTCACCTTTGGCCAGTAGCTCCTGTTGTCGGCGTTTGGCCCGCGTGTAGGTGTCGGCCGTCATAAACACTTTTACTTCGGCATCGGGGAAGACTTTGGTACCAATATCGCGGCCATCCATCACCAATCCTCGTTTACGCCCCATCTGCTGTTGCTGCGCCACCATTGACCAGCGCACCTCAGGAATGGCACTAACCTCACTGACTATATTGGAAATGTACATTTTACGAATTTCCTCTTCCACGTTCAACCCGTTCAGACAAGTTTCGTTCTTGCCCGTACGCGGGTTATGTTTGAATGCGATGTGGATTTTTTCCAGTGCTAATACAACATCTCTATGACTGGAAAGGGAAATACGTTCCTGTATAAAATACAGGCTGACAGCGCGATACATTGCACCAGTATCGATGTATCCGTAGCCCATCCGGGCCGCTACAGCTTTAGCAGTTGTGCTTTTTCCGCAGCTCGAATATCCGTCAATGGCAATAACGATCTTCGGCATGAATGGTCGATCCGCCGAAGCGGTTAGGTTCCTACAAAGTAACCACAAAAATGGCGTATAGTTAAGGAAGTTTTCGTCTGTCGACTCTGAAATTTGGTTAATATCAGCTAATCAACAGCAAATGACTACGTTATATCCCTATGTTCGCTACGAAGAATAGCGAAAATATGCTCGTCTAAATACTGATTATTTTTCACAGCCGCTTTTTTCAGAACAGCCTCGTGTCGATAACCCGCATGTTCGAGTACGCACATCGATCCGATGTTGCCTTCAAGCACACAGGCAAAAATGCGATTTACCTGAAAATTCTGAAATATATACTTCGTCATGATCGGTACGGCCTCTGTCATTACGCCCTGCCCCCAATAATCTTCACTGATCCAGTAGCCGATTTCAGCATTGTAGCGGTAGATATCATCTTTCACGGTAAATCCAATGTTGCCGACGGCCTCGCCATTTATTTCAATAGCCAGGTTACTCGGTTGCTGATACGACTTGTTTGAGCGTATCCAGGAGTGCGCATCGCGCGGGGTGTATGGATAGGGGAAAAAATCACGAACGTAATTCCATATATGCCGATTGCTGGCATGATGAATTAACGAATCTTCATCTCCTTCACGCCAGGGGCGTAATTGACCAATAGAAATCGGAAAAGAAATCAAAGCAATAGTAGTGGTTAAGCCAGGCTATGGGTTAAATAAACCCTAACAAAGTATACGAATAAAAGTTACTCAAGGCCGCTAATTACTGAGGCTAAGTTAACGTTCGCCACCCAATACTACGAAATAACTTTATCCTTCGTTTATCCACTTTCACACCTTTCTTGCTGGGATTCGTCGGAAAAGGCAGGTAGTACGCTACTTAGTATACTAGTTTTGAGTCATTCCCGTTCACCTCACCCCTAGCCTCTTTCCTAAAGGAGGAAAACTGGCAACAACTTGTAAATCAATCCAATTTCACAACTATGAAAACTGCCGTTGCTCAAACAGACGAAAGTGCCGTTCGACAGGTATTCGACAGGCTGGCGGTTGCCTGGAATGCGGGAGATGCTCATGCCTTTGCGCAATGCCTGACCGACGATTGTGATTACGTCACCTTTGCGGGGCAGCATATAAAAGGTCGGCAGGAAAACGAACAGATCCACCAGGATTTATTTACCTCATGGGCACTCAACGGATCAACTATGCATTCAGACGGGTCGAAATCATCCATTACTTTTTTGAGTGATACAATCGCGTTGGTTCATTCGACCGGCACCATACAACTACGGTTTCAGAAAAAGCCACCTCTGGATCGTCTTTCGATTCAAACGACCGTTTTGGTAAAAGAAGCTGACGAGTGGAAAATCCGGGCGTTTCATAACTGTCGAATTCAAAAGCCGGGGTTATTTCAACGAATTCTGATGGCGTTGAAAAGTAAATAAGACCACCGAAAATTTAGTACATTTAAACCAACCGTAAACTAAGAAAATGACTCGCGAGCAACTCATTGGGACAATTGGCAAAAATGGCCGACGAATCAATATGATGGGGTCTGACCTGGAAAGGTTTGACTTCAGTGATCTCGACCTAACCCAGGCTGACCTTAGTTTCTCTAATCTGGAGGGGGCTAATTTCCGGGGAGCTATCCTGCGACAAGCTAATCTGAGTTTCTCTAATCTGGGTGGAGCCGATTTTACCGATGCGGATCTTTACGAGGCCAACCTGAATTTCAGTTCACTCGAAGGGGTGAACTTAACGGGCGCTAATGTCGAAGGGGCTACGTTTAATTTTTCCGGACGTAGCCGCTACCGCCCGGACTCAGAACTACGAGCTGAGCCGATTACGCTGACGACCGTTTTGCAAAAACCTGGCTGGGGTACAGTTATTGGCGCTTTGTTGGGAGCACTGCTGATCTATGGTTCGAATGCGATCATCTTCTTCACGAACCTAATTGCCAAAACCGATGACCCCGTGATGGCGGGTCTGTATCGGTATTTAATTGTTCAGAACTTATCCGAAGGTAGCATTTCCTTCCTGGTCACCTGGGCACTTTCCGGCTGGCTCCTGCATCAGTTTTCATCCGTCTGGGCACGCCATTTAGCTATTAGCTTTGTAGCGCTTGTTTGCTTTTTCGTGGTTAACTCAACGGCCTATTTGTTGATGGGAAGGCAATATATTGAGGAGTTGATTAAGCGGCCCGAAGGCATTCAGGAAACAGCCAGCTGGTACTTTTTTGCTTTAGGCAACCTAGTGATTGCCAACCTATTTCTATACGTATTGCATCAGGGTCGGCAGCTGTCGCGGAAGCTGTCGGAACAGGAATTTCAGTTGCTGAATCTGGAAAAGCTGAAAACTCGTGCTGAATTAGATGCACTACAGGCCAAAATCAACCCCCATTTTCTGTACAACGCTCTCAACAGCATTGCTAGTTTAGTACACGACGACCCCGATAAGGCCGAAGAAATGACGCTTTTACTATCGAAACTATTTCGGTATTCGACCGGGCGGGATGGTGAACTGTTCTCAACCCTGGCCGACGAACTGGAAATGGTCCGTACATACCTGAAGGTAGAGCAGGTGCGATTCGGGAATCGGCTCACGTTCAGCGTCGAAGTCGCTGATCCAGCTCTGAATGAGTTGAAATTACCTCAGTTTCTACTGCAACCTGTAGTCGAAAATGCAATCAAACATGGCATCGCTAAACGAGCCGATTCGGGCCGAATTGACGTTCGAATTTATGAAAAAGCGGGTGAGCTGAATCTATGTGTCCACGATAACGGCCCAGCCTTTCCGGATGATATGGATGGCGGTTACGGACTACGCAGTATTCAGGATAAACTGAAATTGTTGTACGGCAACGATGCCAAGGTTGAACTTCAAAATTGGCCCCTCAAACAAGTATTGCTCTCAATTAGCATGATGAAAATCAAAAATTCCGATAACGCCGTAACTCCCAATACATAATCTCAACATCCCTATGACATTTCCTTTAAAAACCATCCTGGTTGACGACGAACCCTTGGCAATCAATCGTTTACGTCGATTATTAGATAAGCATCGCGATACATTTGAGATTATTGGCGAAGCAACCAACGGAGCTGAAGGACTCACCCTGATCGAAGCCGAGCGACCAGATATTATTTTTCTGGACATTGAGATGCCTTTATTGAATGGCTTCGAAATGCTGGCGAAAGTAACGGCTGTTCCGATGGTTGTTTTCGCAACCGCGTTTAATCAATATGCCATTCGCGCTTTTGAAGAAAACTCAGTAGACTACCTGCTCAAACCCATCGAAGCGGAACGACTGACTCGCACAGCGCAGAAAATCCGGACACTAGTCGAACGAAACGATACAGGCCCGCCCGCCAATAATCCGATGACAGACAGCGTCATGCGCTTGTTGGCCCAGATGCAGCCCAAGAAAGAAATTTATTCGATTTCGGTAAAAACTGGCGAAAAAATCATCCTCGTTCCACTCTCCGACATCGCCTATTTCGAAGCAGAAGACAAATATGTTTTCCTTGCTACGATCGATGGTCAGAAGTACCTGACGAATTATACGCTCACCACATTAGCCGAAAAACTACCGGATACGTTTGTACGCATCAGCCGTTCAATCATGATAAACCGGCATAAAATAGGCGAAGTGCACCGCCATTTCGACGGGAAATTCGTGCTGTCCATGAATGATAAAAAAGGCACAAAACTGAGTAGTGGAAGTACCTATGGTGACGCCGTAAAGCAATTGCTGGAACTGTAAAACAAGACGATGAAAGCAGCTACTGAACGAAAAATCATCCGCTGGTTCCATATTCTAGCCAGCATTCCAATACTTGGCTACATCTACGGTCCGGTTGCTACCTTACCGGAACCGGCCTTTGCTGTTCGCTTCGTCATTCTCCCAGCGGTTATTTTATCCGGTTTCTGGCTCTGGCTGGGTCATTATGCCAAAAAATGGTGGCGTACCCGAGTGCGTTAGTGCAAGTTTTTATCAGCCCATGACTTTAGTCGTGGGTTGCCATATAATCGCACCAAAGCCTTAGCTTTGCTTATAAAGAATCGTTTTATGAGCAAGAAAAACCGGTCTGGCGTAGTGTACTCCACCAATCCAGATTTTCAATACGAATCGAACGAGCAACCTCAGGCCGAAACTCTCCCTCCTACCCAGCAGAATCTCAAAATCTGGCTAGTCAAATTAGGTGGTAATAAAGTCGTGACGACTATTCGAGGGTTCATTGGCACCGAAGCCGATCTGGCCGATCTGGGGAAACAGCTAAAATCAGCCTGTGGAGCGGGCGGTTCTACGAAAGACGATGAAATTCTAATTCAGGGCGACCATCGTGACAAAGCATTGGCGTGGCTCACTGGCAAAGGCTTTAAAGCCAAGAAAGCGGGCGGTTGATTACAAAAATCGCTAAACCTTTGCACAGGCTTCGTCGTTATCGGCGAAAGTTTTCACGTCAATTCAGTACATAATTTTCATGGCAGATAGTATAAAAACAGCTCTCATCACGGGCGGTTCGAAAGGAATTGGGTACGGCATCGCCGAAGTGTTGATCAACGCGGGAATCAAAGTGGCTATCACCAGCCGCTCCTCTGTAGCCGCTGAATTAGCCGCTACTAAATTGAACGAAATCAAACCCGGCTATGCGCTAGGCATCGGTGCCGATGTACGGGATCTGGTATCGCAACAAAAAGCGGTTGAACACATCATAAACACTTGGGGGCAATTGGATTATGTCATCGCCAATGCGGGTGTCGGCCATTTTGCTTCCATACAGGAGTTAACGCCAGAACAATGGCAGGAAACTATTGATATTAACCTGACGGGCGTATTCAACACCGCCAAAGCCACACTCGATTCCCTTAAAAAATCGGAAGGTTATTTTATTACGATTGCCAGTTTAGCGGGCACCAATTTCTTTGAAAAAGGAGCGGCTTACAACGCCAGTAAATTCGGCCTGGTTGGTTTCACGCAAGCCGTCATGCTCGATTTACGGAACGAAGGCATTAAAGTAACCACGATCATGCCCGGCTCCGTAGCCAGCTATTTCAACGATCACCAACCCAGCGAGAAAGACGCCTGGAAAATTCAACCGGAAGACATCGGACAGATTGTCGTCGATCTGATCCGAATGCCAGCCCGTACTTTACCCAGCAAAATTGAAGTACGCCCCACCCGGCCGGGTGGGAAGTGATCATCTGAGAATTAATGAGGGAGCCATTGTAGAGCTTCCTCATTTTCTTTTTCAATAGCAAGATCACGAGCCGTTAATCCGCGACTATCTCGCAGCGAAGCGTCAGCCCCACTGTCAAGCAGCAGTTTAACCAGTTTATTCTGGCTAAACATAACAGCATACATCAGGGCCGTACCACTACTGGCATTTTGCAGATTCACATTAGCACCACTCTCGATTAACTGACGGGCGATATCCGTATAGCCTTTAAAGGCCACCCCCATAAGCGCTGTACTACCGCTGGCATCCTGCATATTCACATCTGCGTTTGCATCCAGCAAAACGCGAACCGCTGCCAACTGACCACTGTAGGCGGCAAGCGTTAGCGGAGTAAATCCTTTGTCATTTTGGATATTTACTTCCACACCACTATCAATAAGTTGATTCAGGTAACGAACGTCACCCTTACGGGCAGCATCAAACAATAAATCTTCTGGACGATTCAATTGAGACGACATACAGAGTCAGAGTTTTCAGGTTGTTAATTAGCCGAGAGCAAACAAGTGGCTATCGATTGCTTGTTTTTAGAAAAACCCCGGTCATGGCAGAGAGTTCCCAACATCAGGAAACGCTACAAACCCGCTGCTGCCTTATTGGTGGCCCCGCCGATATCATGTTAGGGTCGGTACAGATGGACGACATTCGATCATCCAGGAAAAAGCGGGGCTAGGTGCACAGAATTTCAGTGTACCGATTGACATACTCTGGATGCACATTCCAAAAGATCCGGCTATTGGCGAACAATCGCTTGGCTACGTGAAGGGCGATAAATTTATGGTGCTCATTGACCGACACGACTACTTCCAATGTAGCTTTCTGATCCCTAAAGGGCAATATGACTCTATAAAAAAAGCGCGGTCTACCAGCGTTCCAGGCCAATATTCTTGATTTGGCCACCGTTAATACTGACCGGCTGCGACAGTAATATAAGCAGGGATTACTATGCCTTGGGATGCGGCTCATGCCATGTCGCCAGCGGGTAGTGCTGGCGTAAATCTGGCGATTCAGGATGCGGTGGCTACGGCGCATCAGTTAACGAAATCACTTCAGAAAGGACCTGTAAATACCAATGAATTATCCCAAATTCAACGTCGTTGAATGCGGCCATGTCTAATCATGCATAAAGGCAATCCCTTGTCGAATGAATGGCCGTAAACTCCCCGTGTCTGTGCGGCCAGCGTCCCGGTCCTCACAGACACCCGTGCGTCAGCAAGTGTTGCCATCCGGTAAGGGGTCTGTGAGGACCGGGACGCTGGCCGCACAGACCTTGGAAGCGAGAAGCTAATCTCTACTTTACTTCTTCACTGCCTTTACTTCCTGGCCGTCGCGGATTTCTTCAGATGCGGTTCTGACGATAGCCATTCCGGGTTTTACATCACCGAAAACTTCCACCAAGCTATCCAATACATTACCTTTTTGCACAGAAACCCATTGCGCCCGGTTGTCCTTCACGTTGATCAAAAACATCTTTTCGCTGGAACTGACAACGGCCGTTTTAGGAACAAACATTGTTTTCCCTGTCCGTTCAATCGGCATTTGTACTTCGGCATACATACCTGCTTTGAGTTCATGCGATGTATTTGGTACATCGAATTCAGCCATCATCGAGCGATTGGCTTCGACTAAACTCTCAGCCGAACGGGCGAGTTTGGCGTTGAATTGACGGTTTGGCATAGCGTTTACGGTGAACGAAACGGAACTCTTCGCCTGCAATTGATTGGCAAATGTTTCTGGAATAGCGACTGTCAGACGTAACGTTCGGCTGTCTTCCAGTACGAAAAGCGGTTTACCGGCATCACCCGCGCCGACCAATGCGCCGGGGCTGATATTCCGCTCAATGATTATACCGTCAAATGGAGCGGTAATCGTCAGATATTGACGTAGTTGCGTTTTCGCCTGGATGTTCGAACGAGAAGCCTGTACGGTTCCGCGCGCTACGGCGACCATTGCGCTATCGGCTTCCATACGAGCCTGCGCCTGATCGATTTCGTTAGCTGATACGGCCCCTTCCGTTTTGGCAGTTTGCATCAATCGCTGATAAATCAGCCGACTAGCCCTTGCACGAGTCGTTTGCTCAACCAACGTAGCTTCCTGCGACTGCAATTGAGCCTGCGCCCCGCTTAGTTCGGCTACTACTTCAGGAGCGTCGAGACGAGCGAGCAGCTGGCCTTTGTGCACAACCGTTCCCCGATCAACGGGAATGTCGCGAACGAATCCTTTTACTTTGGCGTAGATATTTACCCGATTCCAGGGTTTCAGTTCGCCGGGCAATGAAACGCGTTTGCTAGGCTGTAATTCCTGTACATCTGTCACGACAACCTGTTGTACTTCAGGCTCTTTAGCGGCTGGTTTTTTCTCACTGCTGGCCGATGAACAGGCAGTAATAACAACAGGAACAAAGAGCGAAAGAGTGCCGCAACGGATGTTGAAAGAATGAAAGAGCGAATAGCTACGTCGCGGATTAATACGTGAGTGATTTATGATTGACGGATTCATATCGATTTCCTTTAGAGACAGTTGATGGATGACACTTTCCTTACCCCTAAATCCCCTAAAGGGGACTTTACTTACTCTCTGACGAAGTCCCCTTTAGGGGATTTAGGGGTATTTATGTTACAGGCTATGACTCAGTTCCTGCGATTCCTGATGGTAAAATTTGCTTTCGGGATCTTCGGGATCGAGCGAAACGGATTGCGTAGTGGCTTTGGCCTGAAGTTGGGTAAATACGCAAGGCAGAATCAGGAGAGCAGCTAGCGTAGAGGCAATCAACCCGCCGATAACGGCCTGACCGAGTGGGGCAATCTGATCACCCCCTTCCCCTAATCCCGACGCCATTGGCACCATCCCGGCAATCATGGCGATACTAGTCATCAGAATTGGACGAATTCGGCTGTTGGCCGCCAGGATGGCTGCTTTGCGGGTTTGTCCAATTTCCAGCCGCAGATTTTCGGCATTAGTGACCATCAGAATGGCGTTGGCCACCGATACACCCACCGACATAATCAGGCCCATATACGATTGCAGGTTCAGCGTAGCGCCACAGGCCAATAGCATGAGCAATGCTCCAGCTACTACCGCCGGAATGGCCGCCAGAATTACCAGTGACAACTTAAATGACTGATAATTAGCCGCTAGCAACAGGAAGATAATGACGATAGCCACCAGCAATCCCGTTTGCAAGCTACTTAGCGTATCGGTCAACAGGTTGGTCTGTCCACCCATTTCGACAATGACCCCGCGAGGTGGATCGCCGGCTTCCTTGATTGCCTGTTCAACCGCTTTCTGCGCTGAACCAAGGTCTTTCTTCTGCAAATTAGCCGTAACGGTTACGAGGTTATTCGGTCCAGCGCGGTCGTATTCACCAGGTGCCGTTCCTTCCGAAAACGTCGCTACATCCGACAGAACCGGGTGCATTTCGCCACTTTTCAGGGGAATGTTACCGATGTCATTAGCGCTGCTCATCTGGTATTCCGGAATTTGCACCTGCACCTGATACGCCAGCCCTTTCGATTCATCGAGCCAGAGATTCTTGTCCGTGAAACGGCTTGATGATGTAGCGGCTACCATCGAGCGAGCTACCTGCGTCGACGTTACGCCCAGTTGACCGGCGCGTTCGCGATTCATGGTCACTTTTAGAATCGGGTACGAAAGCGGTTGCGAAATCTGTACGTCGCGCAGGAAGTCAATTTTCGCCATCCGCTCCCGAATTTTATTGGCGAAACGCCCCGCTTCGGCCAGGTTCTTGGCCGCTACGGTTACTTCAATAGGCGTCGACGCGCCCTGACTCATGATTTTTTCGGTCAACTCAATTGGTTCAAACGAAATGCTTGCATTGGGCAGGGCCTTGCCAATCCGCGTCCGAAGTTCTTCTTTTAGATCATCCATTTTCACAGAATGCTCTTCGTTTAGCGACACCTGCAACACGGCTTCGTGCGGACCGCTGTTGAACACGAAAATGTTCGACGTACCGTAACTGGACGGCACCGTTCCAACATAAGCCGACGAAATATCGACGTTCTCGGCTCCTACCGTTTCTTTGATGATATTTAGCACTTTTAGCGTCGCCATTTCGGTTCGTTCCACCCGCGTACCATCGGGAATGCGTAGGCGCATCTGAAACTGATGGCTGTTGCCATGCGGCAAAATGTCCGTACCGATCACCATGAAACAAACAACAATCAGAGCCAGACTTCCGATCAGGTAACTACCCACAACGATTCCGCGACGGTTCAGTATTTTCTCGAGCAGAGCCGAATACCGCTGCTTGAACTTCTCAAATCCTTTGGCGTTGGCGACTGGTTGTTCATTCTCAATCATGTGACGCTCCTCGGCGTCGAGAGCCAGCGTCGGGGCTTCGTGTTCGGGATGGCTTTTCAGCAGCCAGTTAGCCATTACCGGTACGAACGTCTGCGAAAGCAGGAATGACGCAATCATGGCGAAACCCACGGAAAGCGACAGCGGCAGGAACATCGAGCGCGGTACACCACTCATCACGAAGGCGGGCGCAAACACGGCCAGAATTGCCAGCAAGATCAGGAATTCGGGGAATACAATTTCCTTACAGGCATCCCAAATAGCAACAGCCTTTGG
Organism: Spirosoma harenae; assembly: GCF_054776975.1. NCBI lineage: Bacteria > Pseudomonadati > Bacteroidota > Cytophagia > Cytophagales > Cytophagaceae > Spirosoma > Spirosoma harenae. Next base: position 24,383 of record NZ_BAAHBD010000006.1, read on the forward strand.
CTTGCCCATTTCCAGATGCTGGTGAATATTTTCAATCGTCACTGTGGCCTGGTCGACCAGAATCCCGATAGCCAGCGCCAGTCCCGACAGGGTCATGATGTTGATGGTTTGCCCAAACAGATTGAGCATAATCACTGCCGACAGAATCGAAATTGGGATGGTCAGAACCACGATAATCACACTTCGCCAGTCGCGCAGGAAGAGCAACACCATTAAGCCCGTTAATACCGCCCCCAGAATTCCCTCCGATACCAGGCTTTTCAGGGCGTTGGTCACATAAACTGACTGATCAAATTCGTACGAAATTTTGACGTCTTCGGGTACAGCAGCCTGCAATTCGGGCAAAGCTTTACGGATGTTATTTACAACATCGAGTGTCGACGCATCCGATTTTTTTACGACCGGAATGTATACCGCTCGACGACCATTGACCAGCGCATAACTCACCGTTACGTCGGCACCGTCTTCCACTGTACCAATATCGCGCACGAACACCGTTGGTCCTGAACCGACCCGAATGGGGATGTTTAGAAAATCCTCTGGCCTTTTTACCAGCGAGTTTACCGGTGTCATCATCGCTTTATCGCCAACCCGAATGTTCCCGGCGGGCGATGGCTGGTTGTTGGTTACAATGGACTTGATGACTTCCTCCGGCGTCAGTTGATAACTACGCACCAGTTGCGGATTTACCTTGATCAGGATTGTCCGCTGGTTACCACCGAATGGCGGTGGGCTGGATACGCCCGGAATCCGGGAAAACATCGGCCGCACCCGCGAGGACGCGTAATCCTGAATTTCATTCAGCGAACGGGTGGGGCTTTCAAACACCAATTGCCCGACCGGCACTGAACTTGCATCGAATCGGACAACCTGGGGCGGCACGGTTCCTTCAGGCATGTAGGCCTTCGCCCGCGATACGTTATTAGCCACCTCAGCCGCAGCTTGTGCCATATCGGTACCCGGATAGAACGAAAGCTTGATCAGCGATAACCCCTGAATGGTTTTTACATCAATATCGCGGATACCCGACACATACAGAAAGTGATCCTGATAACGGGTCGCGATGAAACCGTCCATCTGATCAGGCGCCATACCGCCATACGGCTGCACCACATAAATAGTAGGAAGGTCAAGATTCGGAAAAATGTCCACCGGAATGGTGAACAGCGACATCACCGAGAAAAACAGCAGACCCATAACCGCCACTACCACTGAGATGGGTTTCCGAAGTGCCGAGCGAATGATATTGTACATAGTGTTTAAATTTTGTAGAGACCAATTCGCCGGTCTCTACGCGATTATTTTACCTGATTCATAAACAAGGACAGATCACCGTCGGCGGCTGCTTTGAGGAGCAGGAATCGCCAGACGTTGCTGATAGCGACATAGCCATCGACTTCCGCACGATTTAGCGTAACGACGCTTTGAAGCAGCGTAGGCAAGTCGGTCAGGCCACTTTCGTAGCGTGATTTTGCCTGATTAAATGCTTGTCGGGCGGCTCGTAGTTGGATGGGAGCCTGCCGAGCCTGCTCCAGTCCCAGTTCATATTGCGTGTCGGCTTCCTGATACTGGCGATTAATTCGTAATCGCTGTTCATTGAGAAGCTGACGAGATCGTTCAACCAGAAATTGATCGGCCAGATAATCGTGCCGGGTACGAAGACGATTCGTAATATTCCAGCGGGCCACTACGCCAACCAGATAGTTACCAACCTGATAACCAAGTCCATTAACTTGATTGTTCAGGAAAATATCTCCCTGATTCGAAAAGCCTGAACCCCGTGCATTGCCTACGCCCACCAGTGAAATCATCGGCATGCCTGATCGCTGAGTAGCTAAACTTCGAGCCGCTGATAAGGTAATCTGCGACTCGAATAATCGCAGCGTTGGGTTCTTAGGCGAAATAGAATCTGACAAAAAAGCATCAGTCGGCAAATCGGCGTAAAAACGCATACTATCGACCCGCAGATTATGTTGAAGTAAACCCGTTAGTTCGGATAAGCGTAGCCGCTGTACTTGCTCTTGTTGCTGGCTGTTTAGTAATAGTAATCGAGCGCGAACGGATTCGGCTGTCGCCAGCGAACTATCCACACCCGCCCGCATCCCTGAGCGAACACCCGCATCGACTACGCGCTTGAACGTCTGCGCCCGGTCGAGGTTAGCCTGCTGAATCTGAACCAGTTTCTGATTAACCAGCAACAATAGATAGGCATCAATGGTACGTACCTGATGCTGAAAAATCTCGTTTTCGTAATCGATCTGACTACGCTGTAAATCAGCTTTGGCGACACCAATATTCGCTTTCACTCGGCCAAACGTAATGGCTCGCCATTCGATGGATGCCGTTGAAAAACTCCCGAAACTAGCCTGCGAAACCGCCGTAGGACGTACTCCGCCCGATGTTGAAATATTGACCGCTTCGTTCGGAAAAAATGATCCGTTCAGGCTATTACTGGTTGCGTAATTGTGCTGGTGCTGAAGCATCATAATGGGTAACAACTCCGTCTGACTGGCCTGAACCCGGCGTTCAGCACTGCTGATTTCAGCCTGTTTGGCCCTCAGAAACGGGTATTGTCTGACACTTTGTTCAACAACCTGATTCAGGTTCATCGGCTGCCCACTAGCAGAGGCTATTATAGCCTGGATTCCCAAGGCAATTAGTGCAGTCCGTTGGTAGAGCGAGCGCTGTCGAAAACAGGAGAAAGGGAACTTTATCATGCACAACAACCTGACCGCGTTTAGGCGAACGTACGGTCAAGTGCCTGCAAAACAAGACGTCAATTTTGGAAACATTTGGGAAAAGCGTCAGTAAGCAGTGGATTTAGCGCGTCTTTGATTGAAAAACAGAACAAATAGAAAACCGATTTTTATAGCTCCATAAACTTTACCCTAATGTCATTTGAGGAACCACAAAGGATAAACGAGCTTTTTGCAAATTACACAGGAATCTGGGCAATTGCAGGTGGCTGGGCGATAGACTTATTTTTAAACGCAACAACCAGATATCATAAAGATATTGAGATTGTTATAGCTCGTAACGAACAGCAAAAACTACGAGATTATCTGCCCGACTGGACGTTTAGATATGCTCTTGAAGGTCTTTTATTGACCTGGAACAAAAGCCATCATTTAGTATTACCCATTCATGAAATTTACGCTACTGCTCCAGACGGTAAAATGCAGATTGAAATCCTGCTGAATGAGTTCGTTTATGATCACTGGGTGTTCAGGCGTAATCCGGAAATCACCTATCCAAGCGCGCAACTAATTACTCTTTCGCGTCAGCAGATTCCTATTCTTGCGCCTGAAATTGTCCTGCTTTATAAAGCCAAAATAGATAAAATCAAAGACCAAGCCGACTTGTTGAATACCGTCCCTCATCTAGCCCCAACGGCACTGGATTGGTTGAAAAACGCTATACAATCCACTCATCCAAATCATGACTGGCTAACACTGCTCGAAACTATTTAATTGGTTAGCTTTACGGCAGTTAACTAGACAAATACGCATTTATGAACCTCCTCCCCATTCACCAAACGCTTCCGGAAAACGACCAATTTCAGCATCATCCCGACCTCGAATTGGTGTTACCAATGACAATCGATTTTTTTGACAGAATTGGCTATAATCCGCCCTGGATTGGTTATGTTGTTCAACTCGATGATATGCTGGTCGGTAGCGCGGCTTACAAAGGCAAACCCAAGGATGGCCGAGTTGAAATTGCCTATGGCGTGTTTCCGCCATATCAACAAAAAGGTATTGGCGCTGAGATCTGTCGGCAGTTGGTTACGCTTGCTTTTCAGACCGACCCGACGGTTACCGTTACGGCCCGAACGCTGCCGGAACCGAATTATTCAACCCGAATTCTACAGAAAAATGATTTCGTTCATATCGGCACCGTCTGGGACGACGAAGATGGCGACGTCTGGGAATGGGAATACCAGGGGGCGATGGCGAATAAGCAATAAATCAATACATTTGAGTAGATCTATTTTCCCCCCTATTCCTCATGACATTCTCTCCTAAATTCACCAAAACCTTAGACTGGACATTATCGACGATCCGGTTTTGCCAACATCATTTTCTGTTCATTTTCAGTCTCGGATTGGTTGCAGCTTTTGGGCGGGCTATTCAATTACGAGCGTTCGGCCCTATCAGCCCGACAGCACATGCGTTGCTGGAAATTGTCGTGGAATCAGCCCGTATTCTGATTTTTCTGTATGCGCTCGGATTTACGAATATTAGAAAAGGCGTTAGTCGGCTAGTTCAATTTGTTACGAATAAACAGGAGCGTAAACAAAATTGGCGGGTGGCTATGCAAACTTTAAAGTCAAAATGGGGAGCACTATTGATAAATTTTCTGGCGTTTTCGGTCATTGCCTTTTTGTTCAACTACCTGATTGATCACATTGCCTACGAAACCTGCCTGTACATCACGCTGAAAGCTCGCCAACTTATTTCCGATCAAACGTCAGAATGGGCTATTATCCTGTTTTTCAAGAACATATCCGTAATCCCATTCACCTTGATTTTCAACGCACTATTCTGTCTTTGGTTAGTCAATCGACTGCCGAAAGCCGTTGCTTATCGCTAATGGCGTTCGTTTGATAAAATCGTCGATCAAAAAGCACGGAAACGAGTTAAGGAAGTAGACAACCTTTTATTCGGATGACTTTTGAGCTATATACAGCGCCAGCCGCTGACTCGTCGGACACTGTTGAATCACCCATTTCAAACATTACTGGCGAACTTCCCGAACAGGAACCGGACATTAATCAAGATAATCTGCTGGGTAGTTTCGATACGCGGGAAGAAGCGATGGAATTTGTGCAATCCGGAACAATAGAACCAAATCAATCCATTATCGACAGTCACATCAAGCCATTCAACGATTATACGCACGTTGAATTATTGACGGTTACTGTTCAAAACGGCGATCAATCCAGCTTTTCCAGACGGTATTATTTGGTGAATGACGAAGGCTATTAGCGCGCTTATTTACGCGCTACCTGCGCCCGAATCCGGCTTAGCGAAGGTCCTTTGATGCCCAGATAGGAAGAAATATGGCCGAGCGATACGCGGTTCAGTATATCGGGCTGATTGTTTAGCAGATCCATATATCGTTCTTCGGCATTCTGCGTTAGTAGACTTTCCGAGCGCATCTGATTGAACATGAAATACTGCTCAGCCAGAATTCGGCCAAATCGCTCCCAACCATGCGATTGCCTATACAATTGCTGAAGACGCTCATAATCAATCACTAACAATTCCGAATCTTCCAGCGCTTCAATCAGATAAGGGCAAGCGGATTGCGTCAATAATCCTTTTAGCGAAGTTAGAAAGGCGTATTCGGGAATGAAATAAAGATTGTGTTCCTGCTCGGTTTTCGGATCGACGTAATACACGCGAAAAATGCCTTTCAACAGAAATCCCACCTGCCGACAAATCGAATTCTGAAACGTAAAATAATCGTGTTTGGCAATATGTCGGATGTGCCAGAATTCGTCGGCCAATCGAATGTCTTCTTCCGAAAGCTGGGCAAATTGATATAAGTGCTGATGTAGTGTAGTGCGTTCAGGCGATAGCATATTTTGTGGGTGCGATTCTTTTTTGACGAGCGATTTCACTTTTTAACATAGGTGAAAAAACGGCCGAAAATGGGCGTCTACCTTTGTCACAACAAAAACAAATCGCTCACAAAACTAAATCATACACACATGAAAATTTCACGGAATGCATCAGCACATTGGGCCGGAACCGGCAAAGATGGTAAAGGAACGCTGACCACAGCCAGTACAGTACTTAATGAAACGCAATATTCGTTCAATACTCGTTTCGCTGATGGCGTAGGCACCAATCCCGAAGAATTGGTTGCGGCTGCTCACGCGGGTTGCTTTGCGATGCAGTTGGCGTTCAACATTCAACAGGCTGGTTTTGCGGCCGATTCGCTGGATGTAAAATGTACGATTACCCTGGAAGATAGCGGCATTACCAGCTCGAAACTAACGCTGAATGCTAGTGTTCCAGGTCTGGACAAAGCCAAATTTGACGAACTGGTCGATCATGCCGAACACAATTGCCCTATTTCGAAACTGTTCAACACCAGCATCAGCGTCGACGCTACGCTGGCTTAAGAAGTAAGATAGGATTATATAGCAACAGGTGGACGAGATTGGGTTCGTCCACCTGTTGGCGTTTATGGATGAAGCGGTTGCGCAGTCAAAATAGCTTTTTGCTGTGCCTGAATGCTGTGCGACACCAGCGCACTAATCATGAGTAAGGACAGAAAAAGACTGAGTAGTAATATATTCTTAAATTTCATGGTAACGGTTGTTTACTGGTTGCAGAGGATGATACAAAATTGATCGACAACCAGTCAAACTCCTATTGTAATTTGATAAGACGTCAGTTTTATCGGATAAACTGTATAAAAACAGCGATAAGTCGCATTAGGTCGTTTAGGAAAAAAGCGATTTTGAAAAAAGTGAAAGTTTTTCTTGACTCTCCCCTTACGTCATAGTCTACATTTGCTTGCGTCAATCAGATAAAGCGAAGTATATGAAACAATATTCGGTCAATACCCTGGCGAAACTGGCGGGCGTAAGTATCCGCACGCTACACCATTACGACCGAATGGGTCTGTTAAAACCATCCGTCCGTACCGAGGCCAGGTATCGACTGTATGGCGAAAACGAGTTAATCCGACTGCAGCAGATTCTCTTTTACAAGGAACTGGATTTCTCGCTCGACGAGATTCACCACATCCTGAACGACCCGAATTTCGACGCACTAACCGCTCTGGAAAGCCACAAACTGGCGCTCCAGGCCCGACAATATCGACTCTCGAAACTGTTGGTGACGATTGACAAAACCATTTCAACTTTAAAAGGAGAACGAGTTATGTTAACCAACGACGAATTATACGAAGGCTTCCCAAAAGGTCAGGAGTACCGCCAGGAAGCCATTGAGAAATACGGAGCTAAAACCGTTGAATGTAGCGAAGCCAAATTGCGGCAGATGGGTAAAGCGGGTTTCGAGCAACTTAAAGCCGAACAGCTGGATATCGCCAAAAAATTAGCGAATTTAGTGGCGCAAGACCCGACGAGCGCAGTGTTACAGCAGCAAATTGCGCGTCATTACGCCAACATTCGGGGATTCTGGGGCGAAGAAACCTGTCAATCGAAAGATATGGCTAAAGCGTACAAAGGCCTAGCGCAATTGTACATCGACGATCCACGATTTACCGCCCAAAATGGTCAGGAAAACCCTGAATACGCAGCGTTTCTGAACAAGGCGATGGTGTATTTCGCCGATACGCAGATTAAATAACGTTATAAACCTAAAAGGTCTTGGAGACCTTTTAGGTTTGATTAAAAACTTCCAGAATCTTTCCAACATTGGCTTATACCTTCGTACTTCCAATGAGCTCACAACGGAATGAAAGTACTGGTCGTTGAAGATGAACAGGGGTTAGCCGAGAGCATAACCGATTACATGGAAAAAGACGGGTATGTTTGCGAAACAGCCGCTACGTTCCGCGATGCCGAAGAGAAAATCCATCTCTATACCTACGATTGTGTCATTGTTGATCTGACCCTACCCGATGGCAACGGCTTTCAGATTATCGAGATGCTAAAACGGCTCATTGCCACCACGGGCGTTATTATCATTTCGGCGCGTAACGCACTGGAAGATAAGCTCAAAGGCCTTGAAATCGGCTCAGATGACTATCTAACGAAACCGTTTCATTTGTCGGAATTGAATGCGCGGGTAAAGTCGTTATTACGGCGCAGGCAGTTTGGCGGGCATACTGAAATTCGATTTCAGGAAATTACCGTTGTGCCGCATACACGCAAGGTTTTTGTGAACGGTCAACTCACAACTTTATCGCGCAAGGAATACGATTTACTGCTTTATTTCCTCTCAAATGTAGACGTCGCCCTGACGAAAGCATCCATCGCCGAACACCTCTGGGGCGACAACATCGACTCGGCGGATTCGTTCGATATGGTGTATTCGCATATTAAGAATCTACGTCGGAAATTGCTGGAAAAAGGCGCTGCCGATTACGTTCAATCGATTTACGGCATTGGCTATAAATTCAGTCAACCTTGAAGCTGCTCACAAAAACCAACCGGATTTACCTTGCTTTCTCGCTGGTCATTTACCTACTGACGGCGCTGGTATTTTACCAGATTATCCGACTGTTGATTTACGACGAAGTGGAGAGTCGGCTGCGGGTTGAACGACGTGATTTTGAAGCGTACGTGCGTACGCATAATACCTGGACGACTAGCCCGTATTTTGTTGAGAATAAGATCGAAGTGATTCCCGTTTACAAGCGAGCATCATTTAAGGAATCGTTTATCGATACACTGATCCGCAATCGATATGATAACGAGCTAACTCCGTTCCGACAACTGACTTTTTATGAGCCCATTCAGGGCAAAATGCACCGGGTATCCATCCGTAAATCACTGATTCAGACCTATCGGCTTATTGAGGTTATAACCGCCACGATGCTCGTATTTCTGGGTTTGCTGCTCCTCGGTACGTTCTGGTTTCAACGTCGATTATCAGGCCGAATCTGGCAGCCTTTCTATGATACGCTTTCCCGCACCAAGCGCTTCGATCTAAGTCACGACACATCATTGGATCTGGATAATTCGGAGATTACGGAGTTCAATGAACTCAATGACGTTCTGCAAAAAATGTCGGCCAAAATGCAGCAGGATTACCGGAGCCTGAAGGAATTTACGGAAAATGCGTCGCACGAAATGCAAACGCCACTGGCACTAATTAACGCCAAAGTTGAACAACTAATCCAGACTGAGCAACTGACTGAGATTCAGACGAACTGGATTGAAACAATCTACCAGGCTTCCCGGCGTATCTCCCGGCTGAACCAAGGTTTACTGTTGTTAGCCAAAATAGAAAACCGACAATTCAACGATAGCCAGACCATCGATTTAGCAAGTTTACTGGCCGAAAAACTAGCCGATATGGACGAAGTCTTGTCGTTCAAAGAATTATCGGTGCAGGTAAATAGAGAAGCATCTTTTGACGTGGATTTACCAGCGGCACTGGCCGAAAGCCTGGTCACAAATCTGGTCAACAATGCCATCAAGCATAATCATCCGAATGGACGCATTGAGTTATCCTCAACCACCGATCAGCTTTGCCTGCGTAATACGGGGGGAAAACTACTATCGGAACCCGAGCGTCTATTTGAGCGCTTCAAGAAAGAAAGTACGGGAACCGATTCAGTTGGTTTGGGACTGGCTATTGTGCGGCAAATCTGTGATAGTCATGGACTAAACATTGCCTATCAGGAAACAAATGGCATTCACGAATTCTGTATCACACATGCAGCCGATTAATCAGGTTGCGTCGGCAAACTCTCGACTGTACTGCGTCGCTTCAGGCGATAAATCAATCCTATTACAACGTTATTTTTCCCACTTGCTGATTGCGGTGTAAATACGCCACTCTCAAACGTAGCCGGGTTATAGTTCGTCTGGTTCACCATACCCAATTGCAAAATCAGGTGTTGATCGAACTGGTAGCCAACACCGGCATAAACCCGATTTCGCTCAAAGACAGGCCCAATTGGATTAACGAAAATCTCGTCGTAGGCTGAAAAGAAGAACGTTTTATCCGTCACGGTTCGGTTGTTGATCGGGACAAACATATTCAACCGATAACGAATTCGGTTTCGGAAGGGCGCTGATCCATCGCGATACGTAAACCAGCGCTGCTCAATCCGATAGCGATGTTCAAACTTCAATCGATTTAGGTATTGATTGATGGTCAATTGCTCCCATAACCGTTTTTCGGTGTTGAGCGGACCTGTCGATAAATCCTGATAATCGTACGTAGCGTATCGGCCACCAGCGACCATTACCGAGAAATTTTTATCGACATCGTAGCTAATTCCCCCTTTCAATTCATTGTAAAAAAACTGCTTAAACACAGCGTTACTTCGCAGTTGTATTTCAGCAAATCCGCCCCATTTTTTTTCTCCACCCGGTAAGACAAGTGTACCAATTAACCAGGTTCCGGTGGGCGTTGATGGCGTGAGGGAGGTTTGTGCTAGAGATCGGTTGATCGTACTGAAGAAGAAACTGACAATCAGATAAAAAGCGAAGCGAGAACGGTTCACAACAGATACTTATTACGGTAACTAATCCTTAAGTAGAATTACTCCACAAAAGTAGGATACATGAACCGAACGTAAACTTCGCAGGCCAATAGTTAACAATTTCATAATTTCTCAACACACGGCTTAACAATTTGATAACATTACTCTCACCAGAGAAAAATTGGCCTATCTAATTTATTCAATCTGGACTATGCTCGTAGTCCGGTTAGAGTGGACTTTTGTAGAAAATAGGCATCGTATGAAATCTCGAATGAGTATAAAGGAAACGGAACCTCGTATTTATAAGGCCATGATGGAAGCCGAAAAACAGCTAGCGTCGTTTGGTCTTGACCCTATATTGGTTCAGTTAATTAAGATGCGGGTGTCTCAGTTGAATGGTTGTGGTTATTGTCTGAATAAGCACGCCAAAGAAGCCCGACACATTGGCGAAACGGAACAACGGCTTTATACGCTAAGCGCCTGGTGGGAAGTCCCGTTTTTCACCGAAACGGAACAGATAGTTTTGACATTATCGGAGGAATTGACGGACCTATCAAATCGCGGGATTTCCGACGAGATTTATGATAAAGCTGTCGTTCTGTTCGGAGAGCAAATGGTTGCTCAACTCATCTTTGCCATCATCACGATCAACAGCTGGAATCGAATAGCCATCGCAACACACATGATTGCTGAGTAAACCTTAAATCCCCTAACTCTATGAAACATCCTCTCCTTTTGAGCTTGATTTTTATCAGTTTAGTATCAACAAAACTCTTCGCACAGCACGTGCATCCTGCTACTAGCGGAGCAACCCCACCGACTTATGCTACAATTCTTCAACAGGCATTTACTGAGCAGGATTTAGCCAATCGGGAAGTTAAAATGCTGATTGTCGATTACCCGCCGAATAGTGCATCAGCCCCGCACCGTCATCCCTGCCCAACATTTGGCTACATTTTGGAAGGCGAAATCGAATCTACGTTTGAAGGAAAAACGCGCCAGTATAAAAAGGGTGATACGTTCTACGAATTTGCCAATGGTCTTCACAGTTCAGCCAAGAATAATCATCCAACCCAACCCGCTAAACTTCTGGTGTTCTTTCTGGCAGAAAAAGGAAAACCTACATCGATTCCCGAAAAATAATTCCTATTGCCGACTGCTTATCTTTCCCTTAATTGATCTGCAAAACTTCCTAACTTGCCCGAAATCAATCGTTTCATCAAATTTCTGGCAATGAAGAAGATCTTTCTAGCGATAGGCTTATTCGTCTACGCCCACGGAATACTGGCGAATCCAGCCCCAAAAAAGGCGGTGCCTAAATACACCATCGAGCAGTTCATGAAAACGATCCGATTCGGAGGTTCGGATATTTCGCCCGATGAGCAGACGGTATTGTTTAGCAGCAATCAGGATGGCGTTTTCAATCTCTACGAAATTCCATTCAACGGTGGAGGTCAGCCCAAGCAACTAACCTCTTCCAAAACCAACGCCATCTTTGCGATTGGGTATTTACCCGATGGGCGGATTCTGTACAGCAGCGATCAGGGCGGAAATGAACTGAGCCACATCTACCTGCGCGACAAAGATGGTACGGTAAAAGATTTGACAACCGCCGAAAAAGCGAAGTTTCAATTTGCTGGCCTCAGCCACGATCGCAAGAGTTTCTTCTATCAATCGAATCAGCGGAACAAAGCTGCTTTTGATGTGTACGAATTAGATCTAGCGACATTAACGCCAAAACTGATTTTCGAAAATCCAGGCGGTTTCTTCCCCGGCGATATCTCACCCGACAAACGTTACATAGCTCTCGCGAAAACCATTACGACCACCAATGGTGATGTATACCTGTACGACACAAAAACGAAAGAAAATAAACTTCTGACCAAACACACGGGTGACGTCAACAATGGCCCGGAAGGATTCACACCCGATGGCAAAAAACTACTTTTTTCTACCGATGAAGGTGCTGAATTTGCCTACGTAAAAGCCTACGATCTGGCAACGGGCCAAAGTACGGTACTTGACAAAGCCAATTGGGATATTGTCGCCGATAATCTGTCTTACAAAGGGCGCTACCGTGTGCTATCCGTCAATGAAGATGCCCGTACAGCCCTGAAAATCATTGATACCAAAACAAATCAGCCAATCAAATTACCTACTCTCCCCGGTGGCGACATAACGGGCGTGAACATTACGGACAGCGAAAATCGGATGACGTTCTATATCAACAGTTCCAACTCGCCCGCTACACTGTATTCCTATGATTTCAGATCGGGCAAAGTAACTCCGTTGGTACGCGGTTTAAATCCGGAAATCAATCCTGACGATCTGGTAGCGGGTGAAGTCATTCGATACAAATCATTCGATGGTATGGAAATTCCGGCGCTGCTCTACAAACCCAAAGATGCGAAAGCCGGGGATAGATTACCCGCTATTCTGTCGATTCATGGCGGACCAGGCGGTCAAACACGATTAACGTATTCACCCTTAGTACAATATCTGGTCAATAACGGGTATGTGGTATTGGCCGTTAACAACCGGGGTAGTTCAGGTTATGGGAAAACATTCTATGCGGCCGATGATCGGAAACATGGCGATGCCGATTTAAAAGATTGTGTAGAATCGAAGAAGTTTCTGGCCGGAACAGGCTACGTTGATCCCGCCAAAATCGGCATCATGGGCGGTTCCTACGGCGGATACATGACGCTGGCCGGTTTGACCTTTACACCCGATGAATTTGCCGTAGGTGTTGATATTTTTGGCGTAGCGAACTGGCTTCGTACGTTGAACAGCATGCCTGAGTGGTGGGGACCACAGCGCGATGCCATGTTTAAAGAAATCGGCCATCCGAAAACGGATTCAGTTGCTCTGTATAATAAATCGCCGTTGTTCCATACGAAGCGCATCAAAAAACCACTTCTGGTTATTCAGGGGGCAAATGATCCGCGCGTATTGAAAATCGAATCCGACGAAATTGTAGCCAATGTGAAACAAAACGGCGTACCAGTCGAGTACGTTACGTTTCCGAATGAGGGCCACGGTTTTGTAAAAAAAGAAAACGAAATCACGGCCAACAAAGCCATCAAAGAATTCCTGGATAAATTCCTCAAAGGACCAGGACAGTGACGGGGTTTAAATAGTGTCAAACTATTTTTTGTCATTCTGACCGAAGAGAAGAACCCGCTCCAGTGGCCCGGTCAAAGTCCCTTCGCAGGCAAACTTAAGATTCTTTCCTACGGTCAGAATGACAAACTAAAAGGCTATCTACTGGCCGAATTGAACGGTGCTACCCTGCTCGAATACTAGCTGCTGTCCTGCATCGTAGCTTACCCGTCTGACCTGCGCCTGATAACTAGCCGGAATGGTTACTACGTGTTTCAGCTGCACCAGATCGGAACTAAGCGGAATACGACCACACGACCAGACAGTAGGATCAGTCCATAAACCAGTCTTAACCGTATACATCGATGGGCAGGGATTTACCGTTTGAAATAGATTAGATGACGTAAAATTTGAGCTTGATGTAGGTGAACAGATTGTCTTTATTTGCCATTCATACTGCGCATTACCAGCCAGTCCGGTCAGGTCGAACGTACCAATCCCTCTGTCACTACTTAGATTGGTGAGCGTTATCCAATCCGGTGCCCCTACCAACCGATAGCGGCCTTCATAGCGAGTATTGGCGTCAGCCGCTGCAATGACCCAGGTTAAGCGAGCGGAGTTTGTAGTAATGTTGACGGCATACAACGCAAAGGGAGTGAGACAGGGCGTTGTTGTAAAACCAGCTATACTCGAAAATTCCGAGTCGCCCCCACCCCCACAACGAGTTCTGACCTGCCATTCATAATTTGTATTTGTGGTTAAGCCTGACACCAACACGCTTGTGCTGGTTAGATTACTGATCGTAATCCAATCCGGTGCGCCTACCAATCGATAACGCACGTCATACGTCACTCCGTATCCCGGTTGTACCCAGGTTAAGGTAGCGGCTGTAGGATGAGGAGTCACATTGAGCGTATGAGGAATTGAGCAGCATGTAAAGAAATCAAGACCGACGGCAAAACCAGACGTTTCGTTGGCTGAACAGATCGTTCTAAGCTGCCATTTATACTGCTTGTCAGGAATCAACCCCGTCAGCTCGAACGTGCCACGACCATTATCTGTACTAAGCCCAGCAACACGCGTATATTCATTCTCTTCGAGTGTCCGGTAAGCCAGTTCGAAGCGTGTATTAGGGTCCGCAACGCCAATATTCCAGGTAAAAAAGGCGGAGGTTGTGTTGGCCTTGGCGACCATATTGAACGGCATATCACAGGTAGTCGTTCGAAAAAATCCGGTTGAGAATCCAGAATACGAACCATCCGCACAACGGGCACGAACCTGCCATTCATAGTTTGTATTACCCGTTAAACCCTCCGGTATAGTCAGATTAGTACTGGTTATATTGCTAACCATTGTCCAGTCAGTAGTACTTTCTTTTCGGTACCAAACGTCATACGTTGAGCCGGGTTCAGTCGGGTTCCACCCCACCGATGCCGACGCCACTTTAGGAAGAACTGTCAACGAATTGGGTTGTGAACAGCGTGTAGTGAAATTTGGGCCCGGCGTGAACGTTGAACTTTCTGTAGGTGAACATACCACCTTGAGCTGCCATTCGAATTCGGTATTGTTTGGTAATTCGGTCAGGCGAACACTACCGCCATTAGAGCTGGTGGCCGTCAAGCTATTGAGAGTAGTCCAGTCGGGTGCCCCAACGGATCTATAGCGTAAGGAGAAAGTTGTACCGGGATCAGTGGACAGATACCAGGCGAGATCAGCTGATGATGAGAACAGCGAGTTGATCTGGAGATTGCCAGGAGCCGGTGCAAAACAACCCGTTGAGAAAGTGGCTACCGATGAATAATCCGAGAACGTATTAGCTGTACAGGCCGTTCGCATTCGCCATTCATAGCTTGTATTGGTTGCCAATCCGGTTACCGTTCGCGAGCCGTACGAGCTATTTATAGGCCCCGTAAACAGTGTCCAGTTGGGGTTGCCTACCTGGCGGAACTGTATTTCGTAAGTACTACCCGGTTGTGGTACGCCCGCAAAGCCAAACGTCAGGAAAGCAGTCGTAGCGGTGGCAAAACTGCTTATTCCAACCGGTCCCAGGCAAAAGGTTGTGAAGGTAGTTAGTGAGCTATAATCTGACGATTCAGTAGGGGAGCAAATACTTTTCACCTGCCATTCGTACTGCGTATTGTTTGCCAGCCCCGTTAACGAATACGTTTGGGTCGTAAGATTAGAAATAGTGACCCAGTTCGGGTTCCCCACGGGCCGGTAACGAAGCTCGTAGGTTCTATTGGGTTCATTGAAAGAACTAGACCAGGTTAACCCTGCCGAACTTGACCTGACGGTGTTTGTATACGCATAAGGAACCAGGCATGGATACGTACTAAACACCTGTAGGCTGCTAAACGCTGAATTAGCCGTAGCTGAACAAACACCCTGCACCTGCCATTCATAGGCGGTTCCTGACGTTAATCCCGTTAGCGAATATACTGAACCTGTAATGGGACTGACCGTATTCCAGTTGGGCGAACCCTGCGCCCGCCACTGGAGCGTATAAGACTGATATGAATAGCTACCTCCCCAATTTAAAGAAGCTGAAACACGAGCTGGGTTGCTGAAGGCATATTGAGGTCCAGTAGATGGGCAGAGTGTAGTGAATGTTACGGGACCAGAATACGTTTCGCTGTCGGTTGCTTTAACTTGCCACTCGTAGGTTGAATAGCCATTTAGAAAAAATAAGGATACGGTTGTTTGGGCTATATTGGTTATGGAATTCCAGGTAGGGCTGCCCTGCAACCGCCATTGTACATCATAGTTTATACCATCACCCAGGCTGTTCCAGTTTAGTTGAGCTTGATTCTCGGTGATGTTGGTCGTTGCCAGTCCGGTAACGGCCCCGATTGCTTCAGGCGTGACAATATCCGCGATTTGGCTAATGCTGGCGGTTGTAGTGTTCGATGGGCGGATGCGGTAATAATAATGCGTATTTACTTTTATATCACTGTCGTAAAATGTAGTCGTATTCGCAGCAACACCCCCAATGTAGACAAATCCGGTAGTCGGTGAGGTAGAGCGTTCAATAAAATAGCCCATCTCGTTGTCAGCATTGTCCTGCCAGGTAAGCGATATACGACGCCTATCCAGCGAGGCCGCTAAGTTGGTAGGCGTAGTTACAACGGAGGGAAGATACGTAAGCGAATAATACGTGTGCGTTTGTCGGAGTGCCAGCCCGGCCAGCATCCGCTCATGCTGGCCAGGGGTAAACATTGGATTGCAGCCTACATAATAGGACATAATATTGCCTGTCGACGGGTTGAACGGGTCGCCATTAGCATCGCGAACGGTGTTGCTGGGCGAATATACCGGGCAACCATTGTTGTCATAATCAAGAGTTGGAGGGGCGCTCGATAAGAACGGATCAGCCGGTGTATCGCAGACCAGATCACCAGCGAGGGTACAGTTGGCACCCGCTCCTCGGGTTACTAATTCATCGGTGAAGTATTCGCCATTAAAAAATCCGAATGTATGTGCCAGATCAAACCCATGTCCTAACTCATGGGGAACCAGATGTTTAATCATAAACTCTTCCCCATACGTAACATTGATATAGGAGCGGGTCGAAACGATATTATCATGCGGATAACGTGCAAACCCAGATACGACATTGGGCGAAAAGTTATTGACATAGTATTGGTTCATCGCGTTGGGCGCATCCCGATCATCGACTATGTGTCCTTCAGGAAGCGACGAACCTGCTTTATATGGAATAGCGGCAAATAAGGCATCGTCGTCGATATAATCGGGGGTGGTACCCGCGAAAAAAAATTGAATGCCTGCGCCATTGTTCATGAAATAGTTATTGGTTTTGGCCATCACCTGATTGAGGCTAGCCAGGCTCAACCCTCCTGTGCCATCGCTTCGGCGAAGGATATGCGGTCGGAGCGGGATATAGCTTATACCCTCGGCGGCAGTCCGGGCAGAGGCTCTTTTGCGCTGAAGAGCCAGATTAGCCTGCCGCACCAACGACAGAGCCTGAGCGCGCGTTAGTGTTGGGGCACCACACGCAAGTGTGCTCGAAACAGGCGCTTTCTGAGCATGGGCACTACGCCATGGACTAAGTCCTGGCATAAACCCGATCAACAATAAGACAAGTAAAATTTTATACATCATACGATCAACAAGGTCAGGGGAGACTAATTTTTTCGGGACAAAGCGCTTGTATTTAGACCTTTATCCAATGGGTCTATGGAAGGTCATTCGCAAACGGCCGTTGAGCGGCTTTTTGGATAGGGTCAAATTAGAAATAGCCACCAGACTATCTCATACCGACTAATAAATTGCCCCAAAAGTGACAGAGATAGTCCCCAATTTTAAAGCTTCGAGTAAAGCCCTGCTGACACAATTCAGCCAGCATCTCCAGATCCTTGATTGATTAGCCTAAAATAGTGCTCGACTCAATATCTGTTCAGTCTTTAAACGTGGTCAATTTAAGTTCATTGGATTCAAATGTCTCCGGCAAGGCTATGTAATAGGTTTGCCCTTTTATTTTGATAGTAGTCTCTTTGACTTTTGCTTCTAGCTGAAGTGGAAAATATTTATATCGATAAGTGCCCGACAAATTGAGTTCTCGTCTGAAATACTTTAAATCTCTAAATACTTGTTTAGGATTTATGATTATACCGAAGAGTTTATTGTGAACTGATGAATCTGTGGCATGTATGCCTAATTGGGCTAGCTCTTTCGTTGAAATTTCAATTAATTCCTGTTGATTCTCACTGTTTTTAGTTATTAATTTTTCGTATAATCCGTTATAATTTGGCCTAGAAAAACCTTTTCGATTTTCAAATTTTTTACTTACCGAACTAGCATTAATACTATCAATAAAAATTTTAATATGATCTCGAATTGGCTTATTATGTAAAATAATTTGCGGTTGGTTAGAGATATTTTCCAGTTCAACCAGGATAGCTTTTTCTTCAATATCTGACACCGTAATATCTTCAGAAGTCACGCTATTAATTACAATTGATAAATTAGCTTTTATGGCTATTTGTGCATTACTATTGGAATTTACGGCTAGAAAAATGCTTACTAAA
Organism: Spirosoma harenae; assembly: GCF_054776975.1. Lineage (NCBI taxonomy): Bacteria > Pseudomonadati > Bacteroidota > Cytophagia > Cytophagales > Cytophagaceae > Spirosoma > Spirosoma harenae. Next base: position 42,670 of record NZ_BAAHBD010000006.1, read on the forward strand.
AGACTTTTGGACGCTTTCATGGTAAAAGTTTAGTATGTTCAACATCATCGTCATAACCACCACATAAACAGCTGGGATAGATAGAATGAACCTACCGTCTGCGGAGAAAACCCTGACGTCGGCATGAAAAATTAGCGGTAATTTCCTGGTCTAAAAGTTTAAATAGCTTCTATTGAGAGCGGTGCAGTTGGGTTCATTGCATACGGCTGTAAGACTAGTTGAAACCAGGCTACACTATGCCAATCCCCCATTTTGTAGCCAATATTTTTATAGATGCCAACGGGTTCAAATCCCATAGTCTGATGGAACGCTTCACTCTTTGGATTAGGTAGCGTTATACCTGCATATGCATTATAATATCCCTGCTGACGAAGCAAGTCAAATAATCGGGTGTATAATTGCCGGGCAATACCTTGTCGATGTCCATCAGGATGAATATAAACGGACGTTTCGACCGACCATTGATAAGCCGTTCGGTCACGATGTTTCGAGGCATACGCATAGCCCATTATCCGCCCCTCGACCTCGGCTACCAGATATGGGAATTGTTTCTGAATCATCTGGATACGTCCCGTAAATTCCTCTACAGTTGGAACCTCATATTCAAATGACGTGGAAGAGTCCGTAATAAAAGGCGCATAAATCGCCAGAATAGCGGGCGCATCGGCCAGGGTAGCAAAGCGAATGGTCATAACAATAATGTGAACAAGTAGACCGAATACAGGCTTTTTGTATCTTTACAGAAACGAATTACAATCGAATGCAGGAAACTACATTAAAAAGCATTGTATGGCAAGAGGGTGCCCATTTCATCGCACAGTGTCTGGCGGTTGATGTATCGAGTTTTGGCGATACACGCGAAGAAGCCTTACAGAATTTAGACGAAGCTTTAGCTTTATATTTTGATGATGAGCCAGTTCATGAGCTACCTGTAGTAATGAATCCTGAGATTGTTGACGCGCACGTTAGGTATGCCTAAATTGTATTCGTCAGCGCATATTATAGCTGTTTTGCTCCAGAACGGCTTTTTATTTGTGTCTCAGAAAGGAAGTCACGCCAAATATCGTAAAGTAGGGAACCCTACCCGGACAGCTATTATACCCGTAGGACGTAAAGAAATTCCATACGGCACGTTTCGATCCATTGTTCGCCAATCTGGCTTAGCGGAAGCCGACTTCAATTAGCAATCATCATACCTCGGCTAGCAACGCCTGGGCGATCAGGAAATAAACGCCAATGCCGATCAGGTCATTCGCCGTAGTAATAAATGGTCCCGATGCTACAGCCGGGTTAACGCCGATTTGATTAAGGATCAATGGGGTAACGGTACCCATAAACGATGCCAGTAATACGACAGCTAAAAGTGAAGTGGCTACCACAAAAAACAACCGGGGTTCACCGATGATAAACGTATAGGTTCCGGCTATCAGGCCAACCACTAAACCATTAATGATTGCTACCAGTAATGTTCGAAGCAACCGTTTAGCCATCGTCATACTCAACCCCGACGTGTCAGTCAAACTTTGTAGAATCAGCGACGAAGTTTGAATGCCTACATTCCCACCCGTTGACCCGATAATCGGTATAAAGGCTGCGAGTGCCGCCACTTTCCCAAGTTGACTTTGGAAACCATTGATAACTGTAGCGGCCAGCAAACTTCCAACCGCTCCAGCCACGAGCCAGGGCAGTTGTACTTTAGAGCGTTGCCAGACAGTATCGCTTTCCTCAGCCTCACCTGATAAACCCGAAATCACCTGAATATCTTCTTCAGCCTGATCAGTAATCACGTCTACCACGTCGTCAATCGTAATCCGACCTAACAAACGTTGCTGCACATTCACAACTGGAATAGCGTCTAAGTCATATTTCTGCATCACCTCGGCGACTTCAGCGACGGGGCGGTAGGTTTCGACAAATACCACATCTTCGTCGTAGATGTCAGCGATTTTGGCGTTTTTACGAGCCAGCACAATCTTCTTAAGCGAGATCAGGCCGAGCAGTTTACCCGCATCATCGACCACGTACACGGCATACACATTTTCAACATCTTCAGCTTGCTTCCGAATTTCCTCAATACAGGCATTTACGGTTAGATTGACGTTGATTTTAATCAACTCTTTCTGCATCAAACTACCGGCAACGCCATCCTCATAATGCAACAGATCCAGAATGAAGCGAGCCTGTTCGCGGTCTTCCAGCAAACCCATGACTTCCTCACGAACCTGAATAGACTGTTCATTCAACACGTCCACCGCATCATCCGAATCCATTTGATTGACTAACGGAGCCAGCTCTTCCGATGTGAACAGTTTAAGCAGGTTCGTCCGCTCAGTCGATTCGATGTTGGCCAGAATTTCGGCCCCAACCGATTTATCCAGTAAACTCAGCAGATAATGAGCCGATTCGGGTTCCAGTTCATCCAGAATCCCCGAAATATCAGCCGGAAACAATTCCTCCATTTCCGTCTTCAACAGCGCATCATCCCGCGTGTCAATAGCTGACTGAATATGATCGAGATAGTCTTTGGTGAGTTCGAACGTCACGATTGCAATGAGTTAACGATGAACGATGAGTGTGAACGATGAATGTGATTAGGATTCATCACTCATCATTAACCTTGTCAGTTCCACAAATTGTGCCACACTAAGTTGTTCAGCGCGCTTTTCCAGGTAGGGACTCGCAATTGCAGCTTCCGTCAAGCCTAGTGGTTTTAGCGCATTTCGGAGTGTTTTACGTCGTTGGTTGAATCCATGTTTTACGACCTGAACAAATTTGCGTTCATCACAACCCAGTTCAGTCTTTTCGTTACGTCGAATAGAAAGCACTCCTGAATGGACTTTAGGAGGTGGATTGAATACGTCCGGTTCAACGGTGAACTCATATTTGACGTCGTACCAGGCCTGTAGCAGCACACTCAGAATGCCGTAATCTTTATTGCCCGGACCGGAAGCTACTCGTTGGGCCACCTCGCGCTGAAACATACCCACAACTTCGGGTACGCGGTCGCGCATATCCAGCACTTTGAAGAGAATCTGACTTGAGATATTATAGGGAAAGTTGCCAATAACGGCAAATTTCTCCGTGCTTTCAGGTTGTTTGTCAGGCAATAAATCCGGTCGAATATTCAGAAAATCAGCTGGTAGAATATGTCCATCTAAAGCTGGAAAATGCTGCTTCAGATAATCAACGGATTCGCGATCAATCTCAATAACGTATGTCTCGAATCGACTATCTTTCAGCAAAAATTGGGTCAATACGCCCATACCCGGCCCAATTTCAAGGATTTTACGATACCCCCCGTGCCCTGTCAGCAAATCAGCGATGCGTTGGGCAATGCTGAGGTCTTTCAAAAAGTGTTGACCAAGTTCTTTTTTGGGCTTTACAAACATAGCACGGGTAGTTTTCGGACGCAGACGTAATCGATGCAAAGGTACAAGGCATCGGGCAAATTCCCGGCGATTAATCAAATCCGAAAACTGATTCGTCTACGCTACTAATCGGCTATGCTGATATTCCGATGGCGTATAGCCAGTGTATTTTTTAAATGCTATCGAAAAATGTTGTGAATGTTCGTAGCTCAATCGGTCGGCTACTTCATCAACGGAAAGGTTGTGATGGCGCAATAGTTCTCCGGCATAATCCATACGCAGTTTGCGGAGATAATTAAACACCGTAGTGTCAAACAACTGTTTAAAACCCTTCTTCACTTTAAATTCATTCAGCGCACAAAAACGGCTGAGATGCGCTAACGTATGATCGGCCAGAAAGTTAACATCGAGGTAGGCTTTCAATTGGTACAATTTCTCGACCTCGTCGAATGGAAGTGAATTGGAAAATGTAATAGCAGGTAGTCGAAACTGGTCGATCTGAAGCGCCACTAATTCCAGTATCCGCGATTGAATCAATAGATTACGCATGGGACCCGTAGCCCGACAATTTCGAATTTCGTCAATCAGAAAAGCCATCTGGGGTGTGATGGATTGCGTTTCGCGTACGCCCATAACAGGTCGTTGATGCTCCAGATCGTTATGCACAGCCTCGCTCCAGGCATCATCATGTCCAATCGACGACGTAAAAAAATCTTTCTCCAGATCAATCAGGAGCATCGATAGGGACTGCCCTCCGTGTATCTGATTCACATGACCCACTTCGGGCGTGTGGACCAGATTATGCGTACCCGAACGCATTGGTAGCTCATGCGACAAGCCTTTAAATCGCGAATTCAACCGCCCTTCTTCGACAAAATTGAGGCTAATCGTTTCGACAGGATCAGGATCAAGCAGTGTAAAATCGCTATTCGTTTGCCAGTGTAAATCCATAAGCTGCAAATGGGGGAAAGCCGTATGTTTAACCCGCACTTGGCCAGCTTCAGGATGTGTAAAACAAAAGCCCAAAGCAGGATCAGCTGGTGAATGAACCAGAAACTGCGGGTCAAAAATAGCGTTGGCTTGTAGAACTGGCGCTGCCATAGATCGAAAAGAAAAGAGGTTGATCAGTTGTATTACCTGATTCTAAGTAATTGTAAATCTACCAAACTGCTTATCGCTACCCCACCCATTTTACTTTGAACGGTGAAATCCTACCTCTGGAATGGGCTTTTCCAGTTATAAACTGTTTAAGCATGTTCAACAAGGCGCATTAAGATTGGTAATCCCTTTTGCGTAGGTGCTAATCCGTTTTGCGTAGGCATCGGAGCCGGTTGAAGGCTGAATTTTGTCCCAGTCAAACGCAATACCAGCGTGGACATCCTTCAACAAATCCTCATGAACACACGTAAAAAAATTGGAAAATGGGTTGGCCTCAGCCTGCTAACGCTGATCGTCATTGGGTTGCTGACCTATGGCTTTATAGCCTATAACATCAATCAACGATCCCAGAAAACCTACGCATTCGCCAAAGAATCCTTACCCATCTCGCACGATAGCGCAACGTTGAAGGCGGGAGAGCATTTGGCAACCATCAAAGGATGTATTGAATGCCACGGCACCAATCTGGCCGGGAAAATTATGGTCGATGACCCAGCTTTGGGCCGACTGGTAGCCTCAAATCTAACAAAAGGCAAAGGCGGCTTACCTGCCGATTACAGTACCACCGACTGGCTCACTGCACTCCGACATGGCGTTGATCGAGCCGGACGACCGCTTTTGTTTATGCCTTCACACGAAACGACGCTACTCTCCGAAGCCGATTTGCAAGCTTTAATTGCGTATTGTCAGCAAGCCCCTTCTGTTGATAATACCCTTCCGAGCAATGATCTCGGGCCTGTGGTCAATGTAATGGCGTACTTTGACAAGATGCCTCTCCTGTCAGTCGAGAAGATTGATCACGCCAAACCTATGGTAGCTCGCGTGGATACGACCGAAGGAATTGCCTTAGGAGAATATCTGGCGGTATCGTGTACGGGTTGCCATCAGCCTTCCCTGAAAGGTGGTGATCCACTGGCTCCTGGGCAGCCGCCCGTACCGGATATTACCCGCACAGGTAACGTGGGTCGATGGACACAGGCTCAATTTGTGAATACGCTGCGCACAGGTAAAACACCGACGGGCCATCAGATCAATAATGACGATATGCCCTGGAAGATGACGGCTCAATACAGCGACAAAGAATTGGCCTCCCTTTACCGCTATTTCCGCTCGATTCAGTAATACCGGTATTCATTGCCACTCATCTGATGATCTCCAATCTCATGATAGTCAACCATTTTCTGTTAATGGGATTAGGCCCACCGCATCCCCAGTCCAGCAGGTCGCAATCAGGAAGTAGTTCAATCCTAACCAAACGGGATAGCCACATTGAACTTATAATCGACGGCCATACACGACGATACGATAACGTAAATGATTGCCAGTTTACCGAACAGGGTACTACCCAATTCTGGTACCTCAATGTAGGCTTCGGCACCACAACATATCTGTCCATCGCCCTTTGTGGGGACTGCCAGGGCATTTTTTCACTCGGCAATAATCCGCCTGAACAAAGTGGAATGGGTGTAATGACCTATTCGTCGAGCCAATTCATCTACTCATCCTACGGATCTACCGCCTGGGTAACTTCCGAATCGATACTCACGCATGGTCAGGTCATAGTCGAACGATTTGATCGCAACAGGCTGGTCGAACTGACATTTACGGGTACACTGCTCTCGCTCAGTAGTGGCAAAAATCCAGATCGAACAGTGTCCATTAGTGGCCATGTTTGCCTGAATCGGAGCTGATTCTGAACACCAAGTTTTTCTTTCAATTTCTCTTTTTCTCAATTTTCTAAACAACAATACAATGTTCTCTTCAACAAAAATTACGTTTTCGTCGGGTTGCCCGGCAGACTCTGTTTCCAGTATAAGCCTTCGTCGCTTCTTCCTATTCTTTGTGCTAGCTAGCCTCTATCTTACGGGCTGCAAAAAGGATAAAATTGACCCAATACCTACGCTGGTAGCTAATGCTGGTACTGATCAAGCTGTTCAGGTAGGCCAACTCGTAACCCTCGACGGAACAGCTTCCCGCGACGCTCAGGGAGCGCCCCTCACCTATCAGTGGACGTTCATTCGCAAACCTGCCAAGAGCGCTGTCACCATAACAGCTCCAACAACCGCCAAACCAACATTCAAGCCGGATGAAGTTGGCGAATACGAACTGACGCTTACAGTGTCGAACGGCAAAGAGACGCATTCCGATAATGTACTGATTTCAGCATCGGTAGCGCAGCCCATCGCAATCAGCGCGGATATTACCGTACAAACGGTGCTGGAAGATCGCATTCTGAACCCCGCCCTACCGGATTACATCGTCACGAAAAGCATTGCGGTCAAACATCAATTGACTATCAAACCCGGTGTAGTCATTGCCTTCGAGCGCGACGTTCGATTCGACATCAATGCCAACGGTGGTCAGTTGATTGCTCAGGGTACCGCCGACCAAAAAATCCGTTTCGATGGTGTTAATCAGACCAAAGGTTTCTGGACAGGAATCATGCTTTTCTCAGGAAGCAGCGCTAACGTACTGGAGTATGTAGAAATCCGCAATGCTGGTAGTCAGACGCTTCTCGACAACAAAAAGGCAGGACTGGTTCTATTTAAAGAAAGCCAGTTAGCTGTGAAAAACTCACTGTTCGCTCAAAACAATGGCTATGGTCTGTTCGTAGCTGAAGGGGCTCAATTACGCGAACTCTCGACGAACTCATTTCAAAGCAATACTGAAGCCGGTATTCTTCTCTCCACTGACAACGTCGCTAAACTGGATGCAGCGTCGACATTTACGGGTAATAATGGCCGTAACGTAGTCGAAATTAACGGCGATTATATTGGCGAAACAGGCCAGCGCAATGAAATAATCTGGGGTGGATTTACCGACAAAACGCCGTACCGAATCCTGAACGATGTAGCCGTACGGTCGGCCTGGAAACTGAATCCAGGTGTAACTGTTGAGCTGGGCCGCGATGTGTCGATTCACATCAACGAGTCGGGCTACCTGAATGCGAAAGGAACAGATACACAGAAGATTCGCTTCTCGAGCGTGGGTAATACAGCGGCTTACTGGAAAGGAATTCTTTGCCTGTCGCCAAGTACGCAAAACGCTATTGAAAACGCCGAGATTCTAAACGCCGGAAGTACGCCATTAGCCGCTGGTAACCGAGCCAACCTACTACTCTATGGTGATAACGTTACGATGTTGGTTCGTAAAACGCTGATCAGTGGTAGCGGTGGTTATGGAATTTATGTGGGTTCCGGTGCCGAACTCAATGCCGATGCAGCAACCAGCAACACATTTAATCAAAACGCTCAGGCCAACGTAGAACGCGAAAACTAGCGCAGAGCCATGTCTACTCACTCTTTTTTCCTATCAGGCATAGCCCTGCTAACTTGCCTACTTATAGGGTGTAAACACGATTCCGAACTTGTTGTCGCACCCATTACTCCGACCTACGCTATTGGCGAGCCTACGAGTCCTCAAACGACCTTCACTGTTACGCCAGCCGGGGGCGAATTCAGGTCTCCCGATCAGTCGGTCAAATTGATTATTCCTGCTGGGGCTGTTAGCAAAGAAACTCAAATCAGTATGCAAGCCGTTGAAAATACGGCCCCTGCTGGCACTGGACCGAGTATTCGACTGCTTCCACATAACATACAATTTGAGCGTCCTGTCACGATTCAATTCTCGTATGCCAAACAAGAAAGCATGCCCGAAAACACATTGGGGCTAGGACTGGCTTTTCAGGAGGAAACCGGCATCTGGCGATTTGCGGCTAAACCCGTCGTGGACCAGACCGCAAAAACAGTTTCGGTCGCAACGACTCACTTCAGCGATTGGGTAATGGCCCATTATTACAAACTCATTCCGGTAAAAACGTCCGTTATGGCGGGTGAAGACGTAGCACTACAGGTCGTAACGTATTTTGCGGATGACTTACTCGCTCCGTTAATTATTCCTGAGAAAAAGCGACCTATGGGCGATGCGGTTCCTTTAGATCCCAAATACATCAAAAACCAAGGTAAAGGATCAGCCTGGACGCTGGGCGGCATCGGTACATTAACGGCGATAGGTTCTGGAGCAACGTATGGATCACCGAAATCCGTCGCGAAACCAACGCAGGTAAATGTCATGGTAGAACTAAACAATCCAAATCCGGACGATCCAGGAAAACACTGGTTGGTATCGACTATTACCGTCGTACCTACAGGAGGAACCATTTATCGCATCAACGGCGGTGTCTGGGAATTCGCGGAAAGTGCATCCGTGATCAAAATGAATCAGGACGTATTTACGATTACCTCTCCTCATCCTGAGAAAGAATTTCACTTTACACTCACCTGGAAAGGGGGCGTTGGCACTCATCCCTGGAACACACAATCAGATCCTACCCCAGACCATGCGAACGTGGTTCAATTAATTGATCATCAGGTTGGGCTAGCCTCCTGGTGGTATGATGAACAGGAAGGATTTTTAAATAGTGAGGGAGGAATTATTATCGAAGATTTGGGCGAGAAAGACGGGTTTGTCAAAGGAACATTTCGGGCAACGTCAGCCGGAATTTTCAACCTCAAGACCGGCAAAATGCTGGAGAAGACCACAATTGAAGGATCGTTTAAAGTCAAGCGCTTATTTTGAGAATAACCTGTTTACAAAACGCGTCAATCGCCCTAAAAACATGGATTTTCGGGCGATTGACGCGTTTGTTAATATCCTGATATACTGCTTATCGCTGTAGTATTTCACCGTCTATGATCAAAATAAGCGTAGAAGTTGTTTAGTTTTATAACAAAATAGCCCAAACATATGACACTTGTTCTGGAGACTCAAAATAAAGCCGACTACCAGCTCTTTATTGAACTGGCTAAACGTCTTCAGATTGCTTACCGAGAGGAGCCGCAATCACTAGAGGAGTTAGCGTCAACGGAAGATGACTTCTTCGCATTGGCAGGGAGTTGGCAGAGTGACCAATCTACTGACGAATTAATTCACCTTATCGAGTCTACCCGTACGACCAAAACAGACGACTTACGGCTCTAAATGTATTTGCTAGACACCAATATTCTGATCCATCACTTAAACGATAGACATGGAATCAGTCAGAAAATCCGCGAAATAGGGTTTGCAAATTGCTTCATCTCTGAAATTAGTATCCTTGAACTTTTGTATGGAGTAGCTAATAGCAGCCTAGCCAAACGAGTTGAAAATCGGGCAAAAGTCCAAGCATTAGAAAATTCGCTAAAAGGTCGAATCATCCCAATTCGTTTAGCATTTGACGCATTTGCAGAACAGAAAACAACCCTGCGCCAACAAGGATTACTTATTAGCGATTTCGATTTATTGATTGGAAGCACCGCCCTTGTTCATGGCTATACACTCGTTAGTGTTAATACCAAAGAAATGCAACGAATAGAAGGGTTAAAGTTAGAAAACTGGGTTGCGGCTTAATTGAAGCCAACAAGGTAATCAGAGACTGACTCAAAAATCAATATCTGTCAGTTCGAAATTCTGTTTGACTCGGATGGTTCCGTTTTCTTCGGTACCCGGTGCGTAGATAATTCGTTCGGGCTGAATTCCTTTCTGAACATTCCCGATATCGCGCTTGCGATTACCGTTGCCATCGATAATCAGTCGAATCCTATACATACCCGGCTTCAATCGCCCGAAGCTGTAATTAGGCGTTCCGTAGACTGATCGGACAACTTTGTATTTTTCATCTAATAATTCGACAATAATCTTATTTCCCGCGGCCCCAACAGTGGCTAGACTTACCCGTCCGGCGAGCAATCCATAGTCGTCATCTGTGGCGATTGTATAACGAGCTGAATACCGGGGCAATGTATCGCCTTGAACACTAATGAAGGACCCTTTCTTTAACCTGAAAAGCAAACTATCCTTTAGGGTCGTTTTCTGCTTGATTACCAATCGGGAGAAATTATTACTCCAAACCAGATCAGCAGCTGAAAATTTGAGCGGCTTTGTACTGTCAGGACCGACAATAACCTGATCCATATGATATTGCAGTACAGGTTTGTTGAATGTCAGTGTAAATTCCAGATTATTATCAATCGGATCACTGGTTGGCGGACTCACTTGCACACTTAAGCCCGTTCGGTTTTTAGCTCGGGTTTTTAGGGGCGAAAAATAAACGCGCTCCCGCAATTCCGTCACGTTGCCCACGGAATCTTCGGCCATAATCGTTACATGAATTGTATCATCAGCAGCTCGATTGGCTGGCCGGAACAACCGAATCATCTTCGGGCTTTCCAGAAACGAAATCAACGTATCTCCTGATGAAGCTGACGAGGAATTTGCTACCGTCGTCGTTGCTTTTGTGGTCGATGTTACGGTTGATGAAGTCGCGGAGGTAGAGGCAGCCGACGTAGATGTGGCTGTAGTAGCCGTAGCCGATGTAGACACGGGTTTTCCGAATCGGATAGTGTACCCAGCAATAGCACTGCTTAATTCCAGACCAAGCGTTTCATCCGTACGCTCCCGCCGACTAATGCGCGGCTTGCCATATCCGCGAAAGGCTACCAGGTTGATATCGGTATAATTCCGGTTCAGGTTCAACACACTATCTCGAAAAGCCACTCGCTCACCGGGCGTATTATTCACCAAATTCAAGTCCTTATCATCGAACCCATACACTTTATAAGGCCCAGCTTTCACGTTTTCGATTCGGAAATTGCCGTTGCTATCCGTCCGGGCAAAATACTGCGGACGTTTTCGATTGATGGGCAGCGTATCATTTGGACCAAATAGCCCAACGACAAAACTCAACAGCGGTGTCCGACTTTCATCATCGACCACATTACCCGTCAGGTAGAGCGAATCGATTACTGACCCTGTACTGAATACCACCTTCGTATCTTTGGCAATGTTCCGCTCGGTAATATCTTTGATGCCGTCGGCGAAGTCGATGGTATACGTTGTGTTCTTGAGAAATGGCTTGTTAAAATTCAGTCGAATACCCTTCGGAAGCGATTTTACGACGAACGTATTGCTGTCCTGCGGGGTGATCGTAATTTTTTGCTGAAGATTTTCACTGTTCACGTACTCATCAAACTCCAGTTCAACGAACTTGCCATCGTAATTCAACTGCCGGTTGGCTGGCATACTGCTCACTAACTTGGGCGCCAACGTATCTTTCTTGCCACCAGGGGGTTGAGCAACCTGTGCACAGTTCTGCAGAAAAATCGGGAGAGCCAGTAAAAGAAAAAAAACGAAATGGCGAAACGTCATATTGGGTGTAATCAGATTACAAAGGTAAACGTCCGTTCATCGTTTAAGCGTACCGATTGACATAAAATGGATGGTGTCTTCGTTACGTTCTATAGAAATTTAAGAAATTTTAACCATTCATGATTTGTACCCGTTTTTGCGCACTGCTGTTCTTCATTGCTTCGCTCGGCGGATTGGTGGCCTGTTCCAGCTCTACCGATAAGCTGGACGAGCAAATTAGCGATGCGCTGGATGACAACACCATCGACGTAGCCGAAGCCGATGCGCTCCGGGTTTTTATTGGCCAGGAAAGCAAAGAATTAGGCAAGGACAAGAAAACCGTCGCGTTGCTAACGCCCGATGGAAAGCTGGATGAATCGGCATTAGTGGCCTACATCAAGCGCAATCGCACCTATCGAAAGTTAGCGAAAGACGGTAAAAACCCTACGATCAACTTATCGGGCGCAGCTACTTCGGGCAAACCACTTCGGCTGAAACTCTACCTCGAAGCCAGCGCCAGTATGTTTCCGTACGATGCGCCCAATGGCAATGGTGCCTTTAAGCGAACACTCAATAATGTACTGACGCAATTTGACGCGGTGAATCCCAATCAGGGGAAACTGTTTGTGGTGAATACCGAAGTCAACGACTTAGGTTTATCGCTGTCGCAGTTTTTTAAGGAGCGCGACATTTTTACGGTCGCCAAAACCAAAGGAAAAACAACCAGCACCGATTTTGAAGGCATTTTCAGCGACATCCTCAAAAACACGTCTGGCGACGATCTGAGCGTGCTGGTTTCCGACCTGATCTATTCAGACCCCAGCCTGACAGGCATGAGTGCGCAGAAAACGCTGGATGCCGCCAGTTCCTTACTAACTACGGTATTTAACCCATACGCTAATACGCATTCGATGCTGGTTATCAAGCTCAAAAGCGATTTTGATGGTACGTATTATAGCTGGAACAATGCGAAGAAAAAGTACGCTGGCGAACGTCCTTATTACCTCTGTCTGATTGGCCGCAACGAAGCGATGCAGCGATTGTATCAGGATCAAACCTACCAAACCATTCGACGTTTTGAGCAATTACCAGGCTATCAGGATTCCTGGTTTTTCGGTCGAGATGACAAAGCTGTGACGCCGTTTTATAGCATTCTGGTAACCGATCCAGCCCGGAAAGGGCGCTTTAAACGGTCGGCTGAAGAAGTAAAAAACCATTCCAAAGCGATTCATTCGCTGACCGATATACAACCTGATGTGACGGATAAAAGCCTAACCATTCCGGTAGCTGTCGATTTATCCGCTTTGCGCGTCCCCGCTAGTTTATTGACCGATGCCAGTCAATATGCGGTGTCGGGGAAAGATAATTTCCGAGTATCGGCGGTTCAGTCGTACGCAGGGGCAAACGGCACCACACACAAGCTGTTACTAACGACCGATAAGCCCGCTCGGGGTGAACGGACCGCAACCATTCGGCTTCGTCGCGAGTTTCCTCCTCGATGGATTACCAACACGAACACGACTAATGACCTATCACCCGATGCCAGCTCAACATTCGGCCTCCAAAACCTATTACAAGGCGTCGAACGAGCCTACAATCCCAACAATCAAACCGACTACTTTACACTAACAATCAATTTAGAATGAGAGAATGGTAGAATGATTGAATAGGGTTTTCGCCAATATTATTCACTCATTCTACCATTCTCTCATTCAATCATTGGACTATGGAAGAATCGCTTTATAATTTTTACAACCTGTTCGTAAACAGCGCGTTGCTTGAAGATTTATATCAGGAAGAGTTGCTCTCTCCACTTACTCTGACGGCCATTGGTATCTCGCTCGTCGTTGCGTTTGCCTTCTACATCTGGCCTTTCAACAAAGTGAGTTTCAGCGAAATGAGTAGCTGGTTACTAATGATGGGTGTAAGTTCCATCTTTGTGTTTATCATTACACTGGTCACCTGTTACCAGAAAGCAGGGCAGGATATTCCACGCGACGAAGCCGATCCCGACCAAGGCACACTTTTCGATCAGGGAATCAGCGTTTTCCTAAGCTATGCCTTCGAGATGGCCCTTCTGACCGTCATCATTTTCTTCATCATCTCGATGGTGATGAAAAATTTCAGTAAAAATGCCAAACACCGGCCCATGTTGTGGCCATCAAAATGATAAAAATTAATGGCTAAACTATTTGTCTTCGCGATTGGCGGAACGGGCTCGCGGGTGTTGAAAGCACTCACGTTTTTGCTGGCCTCTGGCGTGAAATTGAACAATACCGACGAGATCATTCCGATTGTATTAGACCCCCATGCAACCAACGACGATCTGTTGCGCACAAAAGATTTACTGCGGGAATACAGCAACATTCGCGCAAATCTGCAAACCAAGCCAACATCGGGTTTCTTTAGTACAGAAATCAAAACCCTAAATCGCTCCATTGGCGGCAATGCTACGATTGCGGATAGCTATGTATTTGAATTACAGGGCGTCCAACAGGAGAAGTTTCGGGATTACATCAATTACGAAGGGCTGGACGCGCCTGCCAAAGCGTTTGCGAGTCTCCTGTTTTCGGAAGAAAATCTGGAAACGAAAATGGACATTGGCTTCGTCGGCAATCCAAATATTGGAAGTACAGTTCTGAATCAGTTTCGCTATTCCGATGTATTTCAGGCCTTTGCGGAGAACTTCGGCGCGAACGACCGCATTTTTATCGTCAGTTCAATTTTTGGGGGAACGGGTGCGGCAGGTTTTCCAATTCTGCTAAAAAACATTCGGGGAGCACAGTCGCTGGGGCAGATTCCTAATCCGGCGTTTCTGCGCGATGCGAAAATTGGTGCCGTCACGGTGATGCCGTACTTCAGTCTGACGACCAATGAGAATAAACTGATTGATCCAGCTTCGTTCATCGCCAAAACCAAAGCAGCGCTGAACTATTACCAGAAAGGTGTGAATCCGTCGGTCAACGCTTTGTATTACATCGGCGATGATCAGACGAAAGCATACACCTACGATCCGGGTGCGGGCGGGCAAAAAAACGAAGCGCATTTTGTGGAAATGGCGTCGGCTTTAGCTATAGTCGATTTTATGAATACCGACGATAGTAGCTTAGCCGTTTCCAATGGTCGGCCTGTGAATCCGGTGTTTAAAGAATTTGGCATTGAGCAGGATGGCATTAGCATCCAATTGGGAAATCTGGCAGCGGCCACCAAACAACTGATCAGCTTGCCGCTATCGAAAATGGCCCTGTTCAGTACGTATCTAAGCCAGCGTCTTCGTCAGGCGGCCGGCACGGTACAGTGGTCCAAAGCGAATCCGACCATTTCGACGTCTTTTCTGAATTCGTCGTTTTTCAATAGCGTCAAAAACTTCGATGCGGCTTTCCGGCAATGGCTTACCGAGATGCGCGAAAACAAACGCTCGTTCGAACCGTTCCTGCTCGATGCGGGCAATCTCGGCCATACCGTTCGCGGGTTCGAGCCTAAGAAGCGAGGTATTTTCGGCGGAGAATCGGATGTGAAACTCGACATCGTGGACGACTTCGACCAGATGCTCAACAAGACTGCCGAAGGAAAAGCTTACGGCAGCGAAGCCGACAAATTCATTCAGTTATTTTCGGAAGCCACCGACCAGTTTGTTCGGGAGAAGCTACCTAAAGTGCTTGATTATTAATTGTTCAATGTTTCGGGTTTCAAGTTTCACGTTCGTCTTAGGCTAACCTGAAACTTGAAACCCGAAATCTGAAACAGAAAAGATGCCAACAACATTCAGCCTACATAACCCGGTACCGGGATTGCACTGGTACGTTAGTAAACCGTTCGGCACGGATCAAATTGCGGCTATTCGCGATCCACAAGGCGGTCAGACGGTCAAGCAACCGACATCGATTCCCAGCCCATTTGCCCGAATGGACTTAGTCCGGTCGGCGTTCCTGAATCTGGCACTTAAGCCGGATCTGAGCGGTACCGTGAACGACCAGCGTATCGTATCCGACGCGCTCGACGTGGGCGAATTATTTTTCAACTACGACAAGCTCAAAACCTACGTTACGATCACCCCATTTGATATCCGCACCGATCTCGAACGGCTCCGGCAATCGACTAACCTAGGGCATAAACGACTGGGCGATGCGCTGAAATTGTTCCTGGATCAGGACGCACCGGAATACAATTTTGGCGATATCAGCCGTCTGTTTGTGCTGAATTATCGCGGTCGCGTAGTTGGTGGAACGTCGCCGAAAACGCTGTTTTTTAGTTCGGGGAATGACCTGAGTTGGGTTGATGTATCAATGGGGAACGACCGTCTTTTCGATTCGTCGGTTTGCCCGTTATATCAGCGCGATATTGAGTACCAAAAATTCTGGTATGCGATTAAGCAATTCATGCCGAATTTCCGCGACCGTTTCCGCGAGGTTGACGATTACCTGAACCGAAGTCGAGCGTTATTACAGCAGCATAATCCGGGCCTGTTTTACGAACATATTGAATCCCATAACGGCCAGCCATTACTGACGCGCGAGAAGTTCGATCAGGATTTCGATGAGTTAACTACTGGACCAGGCGACATTGTTGAAGTATTGGGTTTTCCACTTCGCAAGAAGAAATCCGACTCACGCGCTATTGGTCAGGTCAGCGATTTCATCATCAAGTCGGATAAATATAATCGGATTTATGGGAGTTCCCTGCCGCGCCCGATGGTGTTGCAGAACCGCTTTTTCCGGCAGTTTACCTACGTACCACAAACGCTGTGGAATTCGAATACTCCTGTCCCCTATTACGCTCGTGAATCATGGCGGGATAATCAGCGACCGTTACCGGGTCAGCCGGGAAATTACCCCTGGCTCACTGTCAGCGATTTCCTGGAGCCGTACCTGATTCGACTTCCTTTCCCAACCGATCGGGGTCGATTCTTCGACGGAAATCTGCAAACGCCCGCAACCGACAAAGGCTTTCTGTTACCACTGAAAAAGGATTTCTTCGATTTCTTCGACGTCGACGATTTGTTCAATGGACGCGTTCGACTGAAGATGACTCCGCAAAGTGGTGGCATTGCCGTTACGCTCGACATTCCTGTTACAGCGCCTAGCCAGCCCGGCAATCAGTTCGTCACGTTCGAGCGTTTGTATAGCACCACGGCTGGCGGATCAAGTGCGCCAAATGAGCTGACGAACGAGGGCATTATTGTTGAAAATTCGTTCACGGTTAATATCTATCCGTTTGTTCGCTCCGGCGCTGTAACCGTTCCTGCCGACTATCGGGTTCAGTTAATCGAGTCGGGTTTTGACAGCCAGAATCAATATGAACTAACGTATTTCGGTCAGCAGAGCAATGCTGAGATCACTATTGAATCGAAGCATCAGCGCACCGTTCGTCAGCAGAATACCGACGGATCGAGCGTGTATTATGTACTGCGAAATGAGTTCGATTACCTGCAAGCGCACATTCGCGGAGATGGCAAAGAGATGAACGGTCTCCTGATTCCGCGCTGGCAGATTTATAATGGCGGTAGCAAGCAGTTCGAATTTTCGGTCGATTTTGGCACGACGAACACACACGTTGAATACAAAGTAGACGGTGGTTCACCACGACCGTTCGATGTGGCTGAATTGACTCCACAAGTCGCTACGTTAGTCGCTCCGGCGCAATATAATCCGGCGTTATTTGAGCTGTTTTTGCTCTACGATCTGGAATTTGTACCACCAACCATTGGCCCCGGCAAGCCCGACAATTTCCCGACGCGCACCGCGATTGCGGAGCCAATGAACCTGAGTTTCAATCAGCAAACGCAGGCCTTGGCTGACTTCAATATTCCGTTCTACGTTGAGCGTCAACCAGCAGGTTCCAACCGCATTACGACCAACCTAAAATGGGCCAAAACCAGCGATCAGACTGAACGTCGTGTAGAAGCGTTCCTGGAAGAATTGCTGATGCTCATTAAAAATAAAGTATTGACGGAAGGCGGTAATCTGGCAAACACAACTGTTTACTGGTTTTTCCCGGCCAGCATGACACCCGGTCGCGTTAGTCAACTACGGGCCGATTGGCAAACGCTCTACGACCGTTACATTGGCGGAGCAGCCGGACGGTTGCGTGAAGTTTCCGAGTCTGTCGCTCCGTTCTATTATTACAAGCAGAATCCAACCCTGAGTGCCTCCGCCCGACCCGTTATTAATGTTGACATTGGCGGTGGTACGTCGGATGTCGTTGTGTATGAGCGCAATGAGCCGAAACTCCTGACTTCCTTCCGATTTGCCGGAAATGCCATTTATGGTGATGCGTTCAGCGAATACGGGGCAGCCAGCCATAACGGTTTCGTCCGCAAATACGCGGATCGCATACAGACGCTGCTCGACAGCCAGAGCCTTGGTAATCTGAGCGATAATAACCGACGAATCCTGGATACGAATCGCTCGGAAGATATTATGGCGTTCTGGTTCTCGATTGAAAAAAGTAACGATGTGAAAGCCAAAAGCATGCTGTCGTTCAACGGGATGCTGGCGAAGGATGAAGACTTGAAAGTGGTTTTTGTGCTCTTCTACACGGCGCTGCTCTATCACATTGCCCGGTTGATGAAACACAAAGGAATCAACTTACCAGGAGCAATTACCTTTAGTGGAACGGGTTCTAAACTACTGACAATCATTAGCTCCGACGATCAGATGCTGGGCAAACTGGCGCGGGTGATTTTCGAGAAAGTGTATGAGCAAACGTACGATGCCAGCGGTTTGACGTTGTTCTACGAACGCAAAGGACCAAAGGAGGTAACCTGCAAAGGGGCGCTGATGCAGCCCGCCAACAACCGCCCGGTCGATACGGAAGCAATCAACTATGTGTATCCAGCCACGTTCAACGATGAGTATCCAACCCTGAGTTACGCAGATCTGCGTAAACCAGAAGTGACCGACTCGTTGCTTAAGGAAACCAATGCGTTCATCGATTTCTTCTTTGCCGTGAATCAGCAGTTTAGCTTCGCCAGAAATCTGAACGTATCCTCCCGCTCACTGGTCGTGGCACAGCAGGAATTGCGGACGCATCTGGATACATCGCTCATGGATGGCATTCAACGCAAAGAAGGCGATCTGATGGCCGAATACAGCGGTATGACCGATGCGTTGGGTGCTCCGATTGAAGAAACGTTGTTTTTCTATCCGCTAATCGGTGCGATCAATAAACTGGCCAACGCGCTAGCATAGACAACTATTTTTTGTCATGCTGGCTCCCCGTGTCTGTGTCCTCACAGGTGCCCTGCCGAATGGTAGACGTTGCTAACGCACGGGTGTCTGCGAGGACACAGACACGGGGAGTTTAATCTTAGTTCTAGTTCTGACAACATTATGCGAACAACTCCCCTTTTCTTAACCTTACTAAGTTTACTCGCATTCGCAACGTGTACTGTTGCCCAAAATGCCAATCAGGCGGCTGTTGATACGTTGACAAAGGACGTTGCCAAAACCGTGTTTGCGGCTATTAATCAGCCGAAAGCACAGGATATTTATGACCAGCTTTTAGATTGTGGCGACGGCTGCGATCCGCAAACGATTATCCGATCGGTTGGTGGTTGGGACGCGGTCGGGGCAAAAATGGAAGAGCTGAGTATGCTGAAAAACACAGCTGCCTTTGCCGCTATGTCATCTGCGGATGCCTACGCGGCAATTCGCAGGCAATTAGCTCAATTTTACGCCCGTTATAAGAACGATAATAATTACGGTAAACCACTTAGTCCAGCTGTACAACTGGCCATCTTACAAAAAATTGATGGTTTACTGCCCCCTAACCAAGAGTCAGAAACCGCACCAACAGCTGCCGCTCCCGCCCCTACACAAGATGGTAGCCTAGGAGACACTACAGACGTTGATCCGACGTTGTTCCGGCTGTCGCAGTTAGAAAAAGAGCTAAAAGAACGGAACGACAAAGATCTTTGGACAATGATTTTATATGCGATTGGTGGTTTGCTGGCTGGTGGAGGAGCCGTTTATTTTTTACTTTATCGGACGGCACTAGCCGAAATCAACGCCTTACAGGATGAAAACAATCGCGTACGAAATGCTTTAGAAACCGCTCAGCGAGCAAAATCTGGGAATGATGTGAATAGCATTCGGACGGATTACCGACAGAAAGCTTCGGCTTATGACGCAATTGTTGCAGAATTAGGGGGTGAAAACCCGTTGATTGCCATCCGACAGCTGAAACAGCAGGCCGGCAGTAAACGAACAGAAATCCCACCCGTTTCTCGTTCCGGCGAACCAACCGTTGAGCCCAAAACGAAGCCTACTACGCCACCTGAGCCTATTCAGACGCAAACAGCTTTACCTCCACTGCCACCGCTCGAGCCGCTTCCCCCACTCAATCGTTCTGAAGTATTTTATTTTCCCCCACCCGATCCATCCGGGCAGTTTGATCTTTCTCAGAAGGCTAGCGCACTGTCGCCCGAGTCGGCTTATCGGTTTAGTGTAAATGCAGATAATCCGTCTGTTGCTACTTTTCGATTCGAAGCGGAGCCAAGTCGCCTGGCGCGTTTTTTGACCTATCGGAATTATATGATCGAGCCTGCCTGCGAAAGTGAAAACAGCTATAGCACCGCTTACACCCGAATTTCTATGCGCCGGGATGGTGAAGCCGTACTCGAAAACGGTGTCTGGCGAGTGAAAACGAAGGCGCTAATTCGATACGAATAGAAGCACTAACTATTTTTGTCATTCTTCACTACGTTCAGAATAACAAAATTTGATTTACTCAGCTTTATTACTTCATAATCGTTAATTCGTCCACTACTTTTTCGTTGGCGTCATACACGGTATATTTCAGTGTTTTCCCGTCAATTTTCATGTATTGATAAAAGGGGCCGTTTTTATAGCGAACTTGGGCATAGTCGGCATCAGGCCAGATTTCGTGTTCGCTGGGTATACCAATGGAAATAGCATAAATCGTACCCTGCGCTGGTGTCGCAACGGGTTTTTCGGCAAACATCGGCTTCGTTCGCTGGTAATAATGCACATGTCCGCTCATGACCATATCGACGTGGTATTGATCGAATAGCCGACACCATTCCCTACGGATGTCGGCGTAATCTTCCTCAAAATTGTAGGGAGGGAAATGAAAAAAGGCGAATTTCCATTCCGCTTTTGAGGTAGCAAGTTGTTCCTTGATCCAGGTCGTTTGCGCTTCAATCTGTGCTGTAGCGTCGATCATCAGGAAGAGCGCATTTTGATAGGTAAATGCATACGTTTGTTCGGTAGGAACCTCTGGATGAGCAGGGCCATTCTTGGGCAAACTGAACATTTCCTGATACATCCACGCGCCCAATCCATCCTGACTGTCGTGATTTCCAGGAATCGGCAATAGCGGTTTATAGCGAAAAATGTTGCCTGAATGCTGCCAGAGTTCATCCCATTCGTTTCGATGCAGTCCGGTACTAACCAGATCTCCAGCAATCGAGTAAAAGGCAATATCTGAATGTCGAGCTATTGTTTTTCGGGCCATAGCGCCCCAGTCCGGCGATTTATGCGTGTCGCCAAACCAGATAAACGAAAAGCCATCGGACGTTAATGATTGCGTTTTAAAGGAAGCCGGAGCTGACCATTGGCCTATTTTTGAGCCTACCCGATACGCATACGTTTCGCCCGGCTTTAAACCTGATAACTGCCCCGTAAACCGATTCACATAGCGATCATTCTGCAATAAGCGATCTTCCATCCGAAAAATAGATGCCTGTTTGGATAGCGTATCCGTCGTGCCTTTTACCCAATATTGCACCCAACCGTCTTTAACCGAAGCCGTCGTTCGCCATTGAATGTCCTGTGTGGTAGCCGGATCATTACTCCACGTGAGCAAAATCTGATCGGGCTGTTCCTGTGAGGGTGTATTAGTTTTTCGGAATGCACCAATTAGGTGCGCTTCTCTGGCCCGTCCGCGAATCGTCTGGAACAGTGTCTGTCCACGTAACGATGCTGGCACTTCTGTCAACGTTAAGTCACTCCAGTCGTGGTAGGTGAACGCACCGACACGCATTGTATCGAACGTTTGATGCGCTGGATAAACGTTTGAAATAGTTACTTTATCGCCCGGTTTTTGCGCGCCTACACTGATGAAATACACAGGGCGGTGTTTATCGAATCCATTGATACCGAGCTGTATTTTGCCGGGCTGAAATGCTTTCTGCCACACTTCGTAAGTATATTCTTCATTTTTCACGAGCAGATCGGTTTTTCGAAAACCACTTTCGTTCAGCCAGAATGGTAATACTTTCTGATCCTGATGCCGCATAAGCGAAACGGTTACAGGCACATCAACCTCAAATGTCCAATATTGGGTAGCCAGTATTTTTTTCTCCGAATCACTCAGAAAATGAAGTACATACGCATGGCTAATCGTATCCAGTTGCTCTGGTTTTAGCGTAGTATACAGACGAGTAACCGCTCCATCCATTACTTCTTTGACCGATGCCGGAGCCGATTCCTGACTGGTTTTACAGGATAAACAACTGAAAATAGCTAAAACAATTAGATTCGTAACGGAAAAGAAGAGACGCTTCATGGCTTCGTTAGTACCCATTCAACTATGGTTTTTACGTCGTATGTAGACGTACCTTTATACTACTTCCTGGTTTCTGAGAAAGACTATGTGAGTCTGCATAATTCGAAAAGTAGTTAGCACTAACTATTTCGTGACGGAATGTTTGCCTGTAACATTGTGGCTCATTTAATGTCCACTAACAAACCAGAAACACGTTATGATTCGCTCGTCCAAAATCGCTTTCCTCCTTGTCTGCAGCCTCTTCTCGATTGTTTTCCTCAGTTGTAGTATCGAGGAAGCTCCAGTAAAAGAAGAGTCCGAATTAAAAGGAACCTACAATGGTACTGCAACAAATAAGGCCAACAGTAGTGACCAGAAGCCGTTGAGCGTAACGATCACCAGTTCTGACAATCCAGTTGCGGGAACCTACAAACTAAATAACGCTTCGGGAAAAATAACGGGTTCTATCATCGGGACGATTTTAAGTACGACGTTAAAACCCGATGCCGCCGGAACCACCTATACATTTTCGGGCACGTCTGAGAATAACACAACTTTAAGCGGCACCATGACTGGCGTAGAATCCTCGACAACAGTGACGTACAATGTTCTGGCAAAAAAATAGCGATGAGAATCAGTATTTTACGCTATCGAACGTCTATTGATTTGTCAACAAACTCGCTTATATTTAATCTCTTATCAACTTGACAATCATGTCGATTGAGCGCTAAATAACCAAGTATCCACTCAAACATCAACTGGCGAAATGGCAAGGTCTGTTTACGTCTATAGTCAACTGCTGGCTTCTCGATGGGTGTTTTTCGGGTGGATATTCCTTGGTTATTCGGGAGTAAATCTGCTCTACGCGCAAACGGCAGTAGAGCGAAAGGTTCAGCAACTGACTTCGCTTGCCGATAAAGAGGCTGACCCTGCCAAAGCCGAAGCGCTGTATTCCGAAGCCCTGCAACTCCTTCCCAACGCCGACGCGGTACGCATTGCCCGCGCAATTGTTCGTGGCAAACTCGGTCGTTATCCTGATGCCATTGCGGATGCTACGGCTGCGATTGCGCTTGTCGATACAGCTGCTCGTTATTATGCCCAGCGAGGTTATTTATTGGTTCAGGTCAGCGAATATGATCGCGCGGCTGCGGATTACGAACGTGCCATCCAACTGAAACCCAAAGAAGCCAATTTCTACAGTGGTCTGAGCTATTGCCGCGTTAAGCAGAATCGGCTGGCCGAAGCACTTAATATTGCTGAAAGAGGCATTACACTTAATCCAAATTCGCCCTATTCCTATCGAAATCGGGGGCGGGCGCAGTTATACAGTGGCAAAACAGCTCAGGCGATTACTGACTTTCAAACGAGTTTAGACCTTAAACATGGCGAAGCATATCGCGTGCTGACTGATCTGGGCGAAGCGTATGAACGTAAAAAAGACTACGCTCGGGCAGCCGATTATTATACTAAAGCATTGGTCTTAAAACCTGGCTATCCCGATGCTGAAGCGCGGCAGCATGGCCTGCTCCGACAAGGTTTGGTACCATCGAAAACAGGGTCAAATCAGCAAACTTCCGGAACGAATACTACCGGATTGGCTTCTACCTTTACGGGCAAACGGGTCGCGCTGGTGATTGGTAATTCTGAATACCTGAATATCTCTCCACCGTTGCAGGATCAGCCGATCAATGATGCGAAAGCGATTGAGAATCGGCTCAAAGAGTTAGGTTTTTCGACCACACTGGAAACGGATGCCGATGAAACTACGCTTCGTAAAAAACTGACCGATTTTTACGAAAATGCCGCCACTGCCGACGTTGTCTTTTTCTACTTCGCTGGTCACGGGCTCCAGTATAATGGCGCTAATTACCTGCTGCCAACGGACATTGAAGTGCATCCAACCATTCCAAAACGATACGATGAAGATCTGACGAAACATGCGTTTTTACTCACAACACTGATCGAGCAACTACAAAAGAAAAATCCCCGATTCTGCGTCATTATGCTCGATGCCTGTCGCGAAGATCCCTTAAAAAAGATCAAAACGGTTACGCAGGAAGGTATTGATAATCTGGCTCGATTTACCCCACCACCGTTTACTCCCATTGTCGTCGAGAATTTTATTCGTAATTGTTGCGTGGCCCAGGCAACCACTGCCGGAAGTCGGGCCTGGAATGGGCCGGGACGAAACGGCTGTTATACCGAAGCGTTACTACGATATTTGAAAAAAGGGAGTAATCTGGAACAGGCCCTAAAAAATGTCCGTAATGATGTACTCGAAACATCGCAGAAAGCGGGGGCTTTGCAACGTCCTGAGTATCTGAACCAAACTACCGATGATCTTATCTTTTGACGCTATCTGATTCGATCCATACATCATGAAACCGGCATTTTTCCCACTTTTTCTACTGCCTTTATCGCTGGCGTTGCCATCAACAGCGCAAACGACAATGAATGAAGTACCGCTCGACAAAAAAATTGCGAATGCTACGGTTCTCAGCTTTGGGGCACCTTATAAAGAGATGAAGGTTTATCTGGAAGACGATCCGGATGGACGCTATTCAACCATAATGGTGAATAATACCACACTGTTTCTAAAGAAATTCCGCAAGCTCGACAAGGTTAAACAGGAAGACAAAATTATATCGGCAGCCGTTGTGTCCGGCATGAAAGTCGATCTGTATATCGATCATTATCAGCGGAGTCTGAAAAATATAGCAAAAGAAGTAGTGCTTTCCGACAACTATTACGGCCCTGTTACTTTAACGGGTTTGTTTGAGTTGTTAGACGGTCAGCGCGCTTCAGTCGATGGGCAGTTGGCAATTCTCGAAAAGGGTGCTGTACTGTCAGGAAAGAATGAATGGAAGGATAAAAAATTCAACGCCTTTAGTGAACTCCAGCTCGGTTGTGAATTAAGCCTGCATGGCCAGCGGGAAACGGATGGCATTATTTACGTATCGAAAGGCACCGTCAAGCCAGTCGAAGTGGATACCGACGATCAGATGATGCGCAAGGCTGTCGATCTGGGCATGAAGGTCGATAAGAACAAACTTACTATCGGCAAGACCTTCACGAAGACTTTTATTACCGACAATACGCTTCAGGATTATGTTAATAGCGTGGGGCGAAAACTGGTACCGGAATACATACGAACGCTGCCCATCGACCATCCGGATCACATCGATTTTAAATATTATCTGGTCAATGACGAATCGATGAATGCGTCGGCATTCCCGAATGGAACGGTGGTGATTCATACGGGTTTGCTCAGGAATGTGGTTAATGAAGCGCAGTTGGCAGCGATTTTAGGTCACGAAATTGCGCACGTTACGCAGAAGCATCAGGCCAAAAATTTCCGCAATCAGAAAAGCTGGAAAACCATTACGGACGTATTGTCTGTGGCTACAGTAATGGGCACTACAATGCCTAACCAGCCGGCGAATCGGAACAATCGGCAGAACCAGATGGTCAGAACAAACACGCCCAATCAACGGGGTGGAACACCCATAAACGGTGGCTTTCCCATTGCTTTTCTGAACATTATCTCGGAGATGTACGTCAGCGAATACAGCCGTTCGCAGGAGATGCAGGCCGACCGAATTGGGCTGCGCTATATGTACGATGCGGGTTACGACCCGCGCGAAGCGGCCAATACGTGGAAAAAGTTGGCTCAGGATGAGTTAAACGCGAAGCAGGATGTAGCCGCCACAACTATGATGATGCAGATGATGGACGAGCCCACCAAGGCCAAAGAAACATCGGGTAAATCGACCGAAAAACGAGAGTCGATTTATGCATCGCACCCTCGTTCGCGTGATCGATTTAATCACGTTAGCTTTCTGCTGTCAACCGCTTATGCGAATGCCAATTTGAGTACGAAGATGATCAATACCGATCATCACCAGCGTATGCTAAGTCTGCTGAGTAGCTATTCCAGTTCAACGCGTCCATCTACGGCAAAACGGCCTCGACCATGAAATACGCACTGCTGTTTGCAATCTGGATCATTGTACTCCTGACTGGTGTTCCGACAGCTCAGAGTCAGACGCTGCATTTTATTGTTTTCGCCGATACCGACGATCCGACTGTTGGCGGAAATGATATGAAAACCTACAGTTCGCTCACAGGAAACGGCGGATTAGCGCAAACCATTGCCCAATACAGCGGTCTCACCCTGAATATGGCGGGATTCTACGGACCTCGCTTTCAGTCGGTTGAAGTCGATAAAAAATTAGCAGAACTGACGCCGGGCAACGATGATGTAGTGCTGTTTTATTTCGCTGGACACGGATTTAACAGTCGTCAGAATTCGTATCCATCCCTCATTTTTGGGAAAGCCACCGCCGATATTGCTACTATCGACGCATCGGCCCGTAACCTCCGCGAGTTGTATGCGCGTATTCGAGCTAAAAAACCACGACTGACAATTGCCATTGCTGATGCCTGCAACAAAGAACGCACTGATCCACCATCCCCCATCACCAGCGGACGTCCAATTGATGTCATGCCACCAACTAATCTGAGCCCTGACCGAATTAAAAGTCTGTTTAGAAACTGGCAGGGCGGTTTTTTGATGAGCAGTTCGCAACGGAATCAGTTTTCGCATAGTGATCCAAAAGGCGGCTGGATGAGTGTTTCGTTTGAAAACGCATTTCTAGACTGGTGTTCGGCCAATCGAAAAGGGACGCTGACCTGGAAAATGCTGCTCGACGATGTAGTAAAACGAACAGAAGCCACCGCCCGACAAAATCGCCAAACGCAGACTCCACAGTTTGAGCTGGAACTTCTGCCGTTCAGTACTGCACAACCGATTCAACCAACCATCGCAAGCCGTTCTCCGACCTTTAATCGCCCACCCGATGCGCCCTGCCCCCCGCTCAATCAATTTGTGAATGAGATTGCGCTGGCGGGAATTAAGGAAGATATGCCGCTGCTCCGCGACATGAACAATTCGATTAACAGCAATAATGCGAATAACTATGCTGCGTCGTTCTCAAAATTTTACAAGAACCAGAAGCCATTTTACGAAAGTCTGAATCGGATTTTGTTCAATCGAATTAGTGATCTGTCGCCCCGTTGCCAGCAGCAACTCGACAACGATACGAAGTGGGTGAAAGCCAATACGGACGAAGTGAACGAGCGGTATCAGGTTATCCAGAAGTATGCGCAACGACCTAATCAACTCGTTCAGCAGGCTCGCAGCGATTTACCGTCCATCATCCGCCGACTGGAGGAAATACTGGAAAAGTTTGATAAATAGGTTGTTGTTCGTGGGTCAGCTTTGAGAAGTTAACCCTAGTGCACTTCCCATTTAGCGTTCAGACGAATTCCCGTGTCTGTGTCCTCACAGACACCAAACCGGATGGTAGACTTGGCTGACGCAAAGGTGTCTGTGAGGACACAAACACGGGAGTTAGTCTGAGATTTGGTATGAACAAGTACTAGCGAGGTTTTAATATTCCGAATAGAAGTAGCCATGCGTATTCTGAAGATTGTGTTTTCCCTTGCGTTTCTGGCCACATTAACCGCACAGGGTCAGGCTAAATACCGGGTGGGTTTATGCCCCGGTTCCGCGACGGCTTATCTGACGCTAGCCAAACAAGTATCGACACTGCCCGTTCCCAAACCGAACAGCACTCCAAGCGAAATGGAGGAAGTTATAAAGAAAAACGAACCGCTACTTAAGAAATATTTGACCGATTGGGTACGGGCCGAAAAACTAACCCGCTATCAGGTGGCTATTCATTATCCCGATAAAAAAGTTCGATTCTGGCAACCCACTTCGGGCGGAGAGGGAACATTCTTCAATGAATCGGTGAGTACGGCAGCCGGTCGGGGAGAGTTGAATACGGATGTAAAACCCGGTGATAATCAGCGCTGTTTTTTTCAGGACACCACCGTTGTTCTGGATACACTGCATATTCGATTGGGCGATTTTACTCCCGCCACTCGGTTTGCCCTTATTGTTGATAAAAAATCGTATCCGCTACCGTTGAATGCTCAAAAAACAGAACTGCTGTTGTATGCGAGCCTTCTACCCGACTCACCAACCGGACGTTATTTGCCAATTACCATGACTATTGAAGACGAAGTACGACCTGTTACGCTCTATTTTTTATCCCCTGATAATCGGGCACAACTGGTTCGCTCTTTACGCGCCTGGACAAGGGATGATCAGCCGCCGTGTACCGAATTACCAGAACGATTGGTGACTTTCTTAACGCATAATTGGGGTGGCAAACAATGTGTTAGCCCGGCTCTGTATCATTCAGCTCAACGTCAGGTAATCCGTAATCTGCTTCGTACTGAACATATTGGCTGTACACCATGAACATTCTGGAGCTTGAAGCAGAACATGGCTGGCTACTCGAAAGTGGACTATTTTTAGCCATTTTCACGGCGGTTTATGTGCTGTTAAAATCGGTTTCCCGCAAAACCTTTCGTTGGGTATTTCCGATTGCGAATTCGATTTTGTTAACCGTTTTTACAGTCGGTTGCTCGGGACAATTTCCACTGCTACTTGGCGAACAGGCCGTTCTATTTTCGGGCTTGCACCATTTCCACAGCCAACTCCATCAGAATCAGTCGATCAATGCCTTATTAGGTGATAATCGGCTCCTCTTGGTCGATGTTTCCCACGACCTCGCGCTGATTCCTGACTCGTCGATAAACGCAACCTGGCGAGCCAATCAACTTATTACCGATCGCCAGAAACTGGCTCAATTTTTAACTTCCCTCAACACCACAGAGGATTCCGCCCGCGATTTTGTCAGCATGGTGGTGTGTGATCTAACCTTTGGCGATTTTTCGACTGATCGGACGCAAGACAAAGCCCTTCAGGACGCACTCAATGCACTTAATTCCGAAGGAAAGTTATTAATCGCGAAAAGTGATCTGGCCCAAAGCAGGTCGATAAGAGGCAATCTGAGCATTGATACCGATGCAATGGCAGGTGGTTCGGTCGATATTAGGAAATATTATGAAGGCAAATTTTTCCGCTATAAACTCTACGAGCAAAATCCCGATTCGCTACCTAGTCTGGCCTACGTTCTCTACGATAGCATCCAGCATTTAACACCTATTCCACACCAGAGTTGCCCACCAAAACTGAGAAAGAAGCCCAGCGGATTTGTATTATCGGACACCTTCGTACCTGATTTCTGGATAGATAATAAAGACGTTAGTCGCGAAACCGAAGCAGGCTCCGAAGAGCCTCATCCGATGTGGCATTCACTCTTTAAGTTAATTAATCCTGAGCCGGAAGAGAATTTGCAGGAAGCCGCCGGGCAACTTCGGGACAGTTTTTACTATCTCGGCCAGGTGACGGATACTGACACATCTGAATTCAGCGGTCGACGCGCTTTTCAGGATCAGCTTCGGGATAATTACAACCGCTGCAAACGGAATATCGTATTTATTGGCTTATTCGAAGATCCTGAGCGCGATATGCACCATACATTGGTAGGCCCAATGCATGGATCGGTACTCCTGCTGAACATGTTTATGAACCTCCTGGCGGGCAGTCATTTGATCGGCTATGGGTATTTGTTGTACCTTCTAGTCGGTTTCTGGGGCATAGGCTATCTGTTAATTCAGGAAGTTCATCCGATCAATGAACACATTCCGTCGAAGGGAAAAGGCCCGTGGATTGTGGTGTGGGATTCCATTCGGGAAATAGGGTATCGAGTTCGGCAGTATATGGTTGAAAAACGAGCCTATCTACTGGCGTTTGTTGTTCTGTTAGGAGCCATCGCATTCTTCAATCATCTGATTAATCTGATTATCATAGGCGTTTACATTGCTACGGTTACGGAGGTATTTGAAAAGCTCTACCATGATAAACCTAAGCATGCAAAAGTACATAAACGCGCTCATAAAGGCCCTGCGGACAATACCCACCCCTAGCCAACCGTTTTCAGACATCCAGACCTATCGTTTGGTACGACCTGATGAACACCTCCACTACTCCTCGAATAACCGCCCATTTCCTGATGGGTGGGCTTTTTTTGTGTCTCGCCTTCTATTTATCAGGCTGCTCCGGCTGTTCTCGTTCGGGTAGTCATCAGCCTAAAAAATCGAAGCGGGCGAAAACAGAACAAACCCAAGCAGAAACTAGTCCGGCATCAACGTCGGCCCCCAAACCAACGCTTACGCAATTGGGTAGTGGGCCTACGGAAGTGGTGATGGAAAAGGAAAAAGGCGTGTATAAAATTCCGGTTCTGATCAACGGGCATCCGATGAAATTTATTCTGGATACGGGTGCCAGCCTGATTTCAATTTCCAGTACCGAAGCCGAGTTCATGGCGAAACAAGGTACGATCTCCGAAGACGATATTATTGGTCATTCGAAGTTTGAGGATGCTAACGGCGATATATCACCAGGCGACATCATTCGGCTCAAATCCGTTCAAATTGGCGACCGCGTTCTTGAAAATGTTTCGGCCAATGTGGTACGCAGCACTAAGGCTCCTTTGTTGCTTGGACAGTCGGCATTATCGAAATTTGGAAAAATTTCCCTGGATTATCGACGAAATGTGGTGACGTTCGACTGATTTTTGTTGTTTACGTAACTAAACCCTTTTGTCATTCTGACGCCAGGAAGAATCTTACTCTTTCCTGATGTTGAAGTAAGGGTATTTAAAGATCCTTCTTTACGGTCAGGATGACAGAAAATCGTTGGCAAATACCTGACACAAACTTTACCCACTCATGACGGAAACCGAACTGATCGACCGACTACGCGAAGCCATTGTGCTCGACGGCCCCGACGTTTGGCGTACCAACGGGTATCTTCAGGACGCGCAACGGGTAGGTCTGTCGCTGGCTGATGCTCAGAAACGGGCGGCTGAAATTGTTCAGGAAGTTGCGAATAATAGCCTGTTGTTTCAGAACATACAGACACGGATCGCTCGAATGGCTCAGCCATCGCGTAGCCATTTGAGAGAGCAGGATACAGCCCAGATCGTCAACGCGGCTACGTCGTTGAAACTCTCGGCTGATTTTGTTAAAAACCGCTGGATACCAACGGAATTAAAGCGAATTACGCCTGCTCCAGTACCCGAACCCAAGCCAATCGAGTCGGTTGTGGCCCCTGTCGAAGCGCCAGTCAAAACACCTGAAAAGCCAGCCGATAGAGAGCCTGTTGTATTACCCAAAGCTCCTGAGCAACCCGTTGATCGAGAACCTATCGTTCCTAAATACGAACCCGTAACCGCAAAACCTGTTGTCAATGAGCCGGTTGTGCCAGTTTCACCACCACCTGTTCCGGTTCAATCACCAACGTTTTCAGAATCATCAACCTATGATGAGCCTCAGCCAATTGTTCGCTCATTTACAGCGACACCGGCCCGAATCCGTCAAGGCCAAACGGTGACGCTGGAATGGGAAGTTGACAATCTACTAGCCGTAACGATTGATGATTTAGGCGAAGGACTATCACCTATTAACCGAGGTTGGGTAAAACCCTCAAAAAGTACCGATTACACGCTTTTCGATGCGAATAATAATCCACTGAGTACTGTCCGGGTTGACGTTATTCCGCGTGATCGGAGTGGTATTTATGGCGTATTGTTTGCGCTGATTCTGCTGGCGATTATTTACTGGTTCATTAAAAGCAATAACTCCAGCTCACCGAATCGGGAACCTGATCGTAATTCCAAAACTGAGAAATCAACAGGATCCTTATCAACCAATTCTTCGAAGGAAGTAGCGATCAATAGCCCGTCCAGTTCAGAAAAAGAGATCGAAGCAACGGAAGCTACTGATGATACGCCAGTCTCAACAGCTGACTCGGCCATTGCCTTAACTATTCCTCCGAAATCCATTGAGAAACCGGCTAAAAAACCAACCGAAGAGAGTACCGCTTCGCATTCGTCGGAAACTCAATCTACTACTCCTTCAGATGCCCGACAGGGAAAATACGAACAGGCTTTTGGCGGTAAACCCTACGACAAAGTCGAATTGGGCACCGACGAGCAGGGTTGGCGACGAGCGCGTAGTAATGGCCGATGGGGATATATCAACGAAGCCGACGAATGGGTTATTAAACCTGAATTTGAAGCCGTTACGCCCTTTCGCGGGAATACGGCTTCTGTTTTTTTGGACGGTCAACTGATGACCATTAATCGATCTGGCGAGTTCGTGAAGAATTAGAGTCAGTAAGCCGCCAATGTCAGCTACTGGCAACGATTGACTATCCGCTATCGACTTTTTACGGTCCCAGCGTAACGATCAGCTTTTGGAAAGAAGTCCAATAACCGGAAGCCGTTACGCCAATACCATTTCCCGACAGTATTTTGAAGGGATACGGGCTGCTGCGAATTTCCCGGTCATTAATATAGAAATGTAAAGCTTCACCTTTTCGTTGAATCGTGAGCCGATTACGATTTTTATCGACTGTTACCCCCGGCATATAAAACTCGCCCGTCATGTAATCACTAACCGTTTGGCCATTGGCAATCCGCATAACGGAAACTTCTCCTTTACCATTTAATGTGAACGCCGAATAATTAAGGGAATCCTTTACGCCAAACAGAATCCCCCCCGTTGGTACCTGCCCCGAATCCGCCAGCACATCGACCTTGATGGTAAAAATATCGGCACTGTTCAGGTTAATAGCCGTTGGTAATTCCACGGAGCTAAAGGCAATCTGCTTCGTATCGGGGTCGCGCTTGCGGATGCTATACCGCCCCAGGCCGATCTGATAATAATAATCACCCCGATTACCCGCTTTCCAGCCATTTCGGTTCGTTGCAAAATCGCCGGTAAAGGCAGGCCGATAGTCCACGTTTTCCGCTGGCGTTGGGCGAGCGGAGGTTGTCGTTGACTCAGTCCGATTCGTTGATGTCGTAGTTGGTATCGTCGGATTATTGGTTGACGGATTAGTCGCCAGAGAAGCAGTTGGCTTGAGAGTAACTTTCTGCCACTGACTGGAAGCTGAATAAAGCGTCGATTTTGCCCGTTGGCCCGATTGCGCCAGACTACTGATCGACAGGAGAGCGAATAAGCTGATCGTCAAGTATAAACGCATAGTAGTAAAGAGCGACTAATTACAAACCTAAAAGATCTCTGAGCCCTTTTAGATTTACTTAAAACGAATAACGTAACACCAGTTTAGGTTGCCCAGCCTGAATTCCTGGTCTTATCGAAACAGGTTGATTCTGCTGAGCAGCCTTTTGAGCGTTTACATTTCGAAGACCTTTGATAAATGTCAAAATAACATCCGCAGCGGCTACCACAATTGCTCCGCGCGTCGCTATCATATACCGATGATGGTGATCATTAGCCGTTTGATAATAAGGCTCAGCTGCGGTCAAATTCTTCTGGTCTTCATAAATAGCATACTCATCCTGCGCCTTCTTCCGCTCCATCAACCCGTACGCAATAAGCCCATAACACCCTACCGCCATTAACGGTCGTAGACCAATTTTAGGTTTAGGCGTTTGCACAAAAATATTCCCGACACCCGGCGCTATCACCGATACTAACGCCCACGCTGGCCCTGCATAACGGGCTTTTCTTGCCTTAACGGTATCAGTTGTTACAACCGGTGGACTGGTCGTAACAGTTGGCGGATTCGTTTGAACAACAGGAGTAGTAGCTGTTTGCGATGTTGCTGATTGAGTAGCTGGCACCGGATTCGTTACTACGGCCGGTGATGCAGGCTCAGGTTGAGCAGGGTCGGCGGCAAAAATAGACGGTTTTGATTGTTCGGCCCGCCGTTCCCGTCTTGATCGTGGTGGCGTTAATGTTACGGCAGCTGGTTGCGATGCGGCTGGTTGTGGTTCCGCTACGGCGACCGATTTTGACGGTTCTGGCTTCGTAGCTACAGGTTCTGGTTTCGAGGTTGTTGACGGTGAAGGCTGCGTTGCAATTGGTGCTGTTACTACTGGTTTAGAAGGTGTTGTTGATGCCGGAATCGTTCCTGTTTTGACAAAAACCCTGGCCTGCACTTCTTCATCCAGCCGATAGCCGTTGGCGAGTGCCTCCCAAACAATGCGTCGATCAGTTCCTGACGTCACATTCATACCTATATCACCCCGCACAAATTCGGGCAGGATACGTAAAGGCCCACGCAACCGACTACGCATCGTAACATACACCGAATCGCCGGATTGCGAATTAGTCAGATCATACAGAATTTCGAGTCGTTCCGCATCAACCACCCGTATCCGAACATTACGCACACGCTCCTGTGCATGGCCCGGCAGAACCAACGAAAGGAGAAGAATTACTAGTAGAAATAGACGCATCATGGGTTAGTTGCTGACGGTAATTTGCCGGGTTATTGAAAATTTATCATCGCACGAATTAGCTATCAGCAACGTTACAGTATACGTACCCGCTTTGTCATAGTTATACGTCACTCGCGTTCCAACTCGATTTTTCCCTTTGTTATCGCCAGGGTCCCAGCCCACAACACCAATATCGCCCTGAGGATTTTCCAGAAAGAACGTAACATCCAAACCATCTGACGTATAGCCAATGGAAGCCGAGGGTTTCGCACAAACGGGAAAGTTTTTTTTGGTCAGATCGTACGGCTCACAAGCTACCGCAATGATCCAAATCAACAAGCAGATAATGCGTTTTTGCATAATTAGTCACTAAAACAACTCAAAGTAAGCAATACTTATGCCACGTAAAACAGTCTATAGGCAAATCCATTACTCCGCCAATTTCTGAATATATACTGAATATATGTGATTGAGTCACTCCTAAAACCAACATTTTCGTAAATTTAATTAACTCATTGCCTTACCCAACCATGCCCCGGTCTGCTAAACCCCAAGATGAATTAGTGGCTGATACTCAACAACTACACCACCAACGCGACGGCCAACCGCTGGCCGATACGCAACCAATATTCGATGTTCGCCAAACGGTCGATCAACTTAACCTTGTTGGCCTTACCATCGAGCGAGACGGCACACTTAGCTACGCCAACCCGTACACCTACCGCGTAACCGCCTGGCAACCTGACGAAGTTATTGGCCAAAACTTCTTCGAAATCTTTATTCCCCCTACCGACCGTGCGCGGCTCGAAATTGACTTTGAAGAAGCACTCGGGAAAGGTGGTTTTCCTGAACAACGGGAAATTACGCTGCTGGCCCGAAGCGGTGCCCTACGCAGTGTACAACTCAATTCGGTCATTATTAACGATGTCGATGGCCACGTCTCGTCGTTCACGGTTATTGGCGAAGACGTAACCAACAAACGACGGGTAGCCTCAGCTTTATCGAATACCAACGCCCAATTACAGGATTTAGTCGATAATACCTCCGATCTGATCCAATTATTGACGCTTGATGGCAAGTTTATTTTTGTGAACCGTGCCTGGCGCGAAGCCTTGGGATATACGTCCGATGAGATTTCAGCCCTCAACCTACGCGACGTACTCCATCCCGATTACACAGAGAGCACTTTAGGGGCACTGAAACGGATTCAGGAAGGAGAAAAGCTTCCCTATGTTGAAACGGTTTTCAGGACGAAAGTGGGTAAAACATTATTCCTGTCCGGAAGTATTAACTGCCGGTTCGACAACGGCCGTCCAACAACGTTTCGCTGTATTCTCCACGACACGACGGGAAAAATCCGTGCTGAAAAGTCGCAGAAGCTGTATTATAGTATTGCAAACTGGACGATCAATACCCCAAACCTGAGTGAACTCTACCAGAAAATTCACGAAGAATTGGGACATATCATCGATGCCCGAAATTTTTTCATCGCCCTCTACGATTCCACCAAAACGTATCTGTCTTTTCCGTACTACGTCGATGAGTATTTCGGCAGTACGATGCGATTCACGAAACGGAAGTTGGGAAATGGTATCATTGAATATACGATCCATGCCAATAAACCACTGTTTCTGTACGAACGCGACATTCGCCGGTTAGAGGAAACCTACCATATTGATCTCTATGGTCAACGTCAGCCGCAGGTGATGCTCACAGCTCCGCTTCGAATTGGCGACGAGATTACCGGAATTATTGGGGTAAAATCGTATGATGATGAGCGAACGTATGGCCCTCGTGACCTGGAACTGCTGGAATTTATTTCGGGCCAGGTAGCGCTGGCTATTGCCCGTAAACAATCGGAGGCTCGGTTAGATAAGCAAAACGCCCGACTGAATGCCATTTTTGATAGTAGCACCTATCTGATCTGGTCGGTCAACAAAGCGTTGCATCTAACATCGTATAATAAGAATTACGCTAAGCTTATTGATTATCAGACCAATGGCGTCCCTCCTATTCAGGCAAACCTTACCAACTTAGGCTGGCGAATGATTGGTGATGAAAATCTGAAACGGCTTGAAGAACGCTATAAACAGGCATTTCACGGGCATCCGCAGAATTTCGAGCTTCATTTCATGACCCCAAGTGGTGAAACGTTCTTCGAGTTTCACCTCAATCCAATTTTGCTCGCGAGTGGTGCCATCGACGAAGTATCCGGCATTGCCCGAAATATTACCAACCGCCGACGAGCCGAGATTACGACCCGCCAGAGTGAAGAAAAATTCAGAGGCATCTTCGAGAACCTGCAGGATATCTACGCTCGTGTGGACAGAAAAGGCCGCATCACGATGATCAGCCCGTCGGTATTTAAACGAATGGGTTATACGCCCGACGAAGTGCTTGGACATGAAATAAGCCAGTTTTTTATTGATAAGAGCGCCATTCGTCGGGCCATGTTTAAAGTGGGTCGGAATCGGAGCCTGCGGAATTTTGAAGCCAGTATGCGCCGAAAAGACGGCAGTGAGCGGCAATACATGTTCAATATGCTGATGCTGAACGACGAGCCAAGTAGCGGCTCAGTCGTAGCTGTACTTGCCCGCGACATTACTGAATTGAAACGCCAGTCGGCAGAATTGGAAAAAGCAAAAGACGAAGCCGAACGATCGCTCAAAGTAAAAGAGCAATTCCTGGCTAATATGAGTCACGAAATCCGAACCCCTATGAACGGGGTTATCGGCATGATCGATCTACTGAATGATACACAATTAGATGAAGAGCAACGCAGTTACGTAAAAACCGTTAAGCGATCATCCGAAACGCTGCTCAACATCCTGAACGATATCTTGGATCTTTCCAAAATTGAAGCGGGTAAGATGGTGCTTCACGAAGCGCCGATCGCGTTCAAAGAGGTTTTTGATAAGCTGATTGCGCTCTTCGGCCAGCAAGCTCATTCGAAAAACAACGAATTGACCTATAAGCTGGACCCTGATCTACCAACCTTTGTCATTGCCGACCAAACGCGGTTGCTGCAAATTCTATCGAATTTAACGTCGAACGCCATCAAATTTACGGAACATGGCACCATACAGGTAGAAGCGAAACTACTCAGCAAACGGGGTAAATTCAACCGAATTCGGGTGGCGGTAAACGATTCGGGCATTGGCATTTCGCCCCAGAACATCAATCTGTTGTTCAACTCCTTCAGCCAGGTCGATACGTCATCACGCAAATCATTTGGCGGTACCGGGTTAGGGCTAGCCATTTCGAAAGAGCTGGCTCACCTGATGAAGGGCGAAGTGGGCGTCGAATCGACTGTCGGGATGGGTAGCACGTTCTGGTTCACGATCGAACTGAAAGAGACGTCTATCAGTCCAACACAGCAAACAACAGAGGTAGCTGAAATTGCCCTGGCTAATTTCTTCAGTACCTATCATCCGAATGTATTGCTGGTTGATGATAATGCCGTAAACCGAAAAGTAGCCAGCGAAATCCTACGCAAAGCAGGTTGCGTCGTCACCACTGCCGATAGTGGCCCGGCAGCAATTGCGGAAGTAACGCAGCGGGCAGAAGGCAAGGGGCATGGGGATCTCCCTCCCTTCGACGTAATTTTTATGGACATTCAAATGCCCGATATGGATGGCGTTGAAACTACCCGTCGGTTGCGGGAGCAGTTTGGTAAAGAGCTGCCGACTATTGTCGCAATGACGGCGTATTCGATGAAGGAAGATCGTGAACGATTCCTAAGTCAGGGTCTTGACGATTATATCGCCAAACCGATTCGTGCGCAGAGTCTGATTGCTAAGGTGAAAGAAATTTCGGATGCAGCCCGGGCTAAATCAGAATCAGGCACAATTCCAGAACCGGCTAAACCAGTCGTTGTGCCTGCTGAACCAGCGCTGCCCATTATCGATGAAGAAATAGTAGGACAGCTCCGCGACATTGGTGGTCAGGAACTTGTTGATAGCATCATGGAAGAATTCGTGACCGAAGCAACTGACTTAGTTAACAGTTCTTTATCAGCCTATGCACTGGGCGATATTCCAACCGTGAAAGGGCATTTACATACTCTCAAAGGCAGCGCCGGAACCATTGGCGTAGCTCGTGTAGCTGACATTGCCAGAACCGCTGAAGGCAAACTCAAAGTAGCCGATACGAGCGGATTAGCCGAAGCACTACAGGGCCTGGATAAAGCGTTTAAGGAATTTTTGGTGGAATTAGGAAAGTAAAAATAACCCCGTTATTATCCAATATATGGATGTATAACGGGGTTATTTTTACTTTGCAGCTTATTATGTCCTAAACTCAAATCAACATCACAAATTCGAGTCCTCGCGGCTGTTGAAGGTATCGCCCTGGCTAAGATCGCCGGTTTTCAGGCCTTTCTTGAACCAGTATACGCGCTGAGCAGACGAACCGTGAGTAAACGCATCTGGCACAACACGGCCTTGAGTTTGTTCCTGAATTTTATCGTCGCCGATGGCATTGGCAGCTGTAAGGGCTTCTTCTACGTCGTTTTCATCGATTGAAATACTTTGTCCCTGAGCGTGATGCGCCCAAACACCCGCGAAGAAATCAGCCTGAAGCTCCAGTCGAACCGAAACCCGATTGTACTCTTGTTTGCTGAGCTGCTGTCGTAATCGGTCTACTTTATCCATGATACCTAGCTGTTTCTGTACATGGTGACCAATCTCGTGCGCAATAACGTATGACATGGCAAACTCCCCAGGCGCCTGAAAACGCTCGGCAAGCAGATCATAGAAGGATAGATCGATATACACCTTCTGATCGGTGGGGCAATAGAAGGGTCCCATAGCTTCCTGCGCGGTGCCACAGTCCGAGGTAGTAGTTCCCCGGTACATAACCAATACAGGTTTACGGTATTGAGAGCCTTGTTCGGCAAACAGCTTTGTCCAGACATCCTCCGTACTGGCTAATACCTTTCGCGTGAAGGAAGCAGCCTTATCGTCGGCCTGCTGATCAACTGGAGCGGATGACTGTGAACTTTGATTCAGAATTTCAGTTGGATCGCCCCCAAGCAACGTAACAATAATAGCAATCACAACGGTGCCAATGCCACCGCCAACGAGTAGTCCTCCACCACCGCTTCCCCGGCGATCGTCGACATTATCACTTTCACGTCCTCCTAACCAACGCATGATTTCTCTGAGTTAATAAATGGTGATTACACAACTAATTATTTACTACTGTTGGCAAGATTACTGTTTCTGTGGATAAATTGTTTAGTCCTAGTGCAATTATTCATCGAGGCTTGGCCCGTTCATACTGCGCAGGCCAATTTATGTCCTCACCCAACTGATGAGCCGCGTGCATCGGGAAATAAGGATCGCGCAAAAACTCGCGGGCTAAAAGGACTAAATCAGCCTGACCAGCAGTCAGAATCGCTTCTGCCTGTTCGGCCGATGTAATGATGCCTACGGCAGCAGTCATGATATCGGTATTCTGTTTGATCTGTTCAGCAAAGGGCACTTGATAGCCAGGACCTATTGGAATTTTGGCGCCCGCAATATTTCCTCCTGTTGAGCAGTCGATTACATCCACGCCTTTTTCATGCAGGATTTTAGCTAAGGCAACCGAATCGTCGATACGCCAGCCTCCTTCAGTCCATTCCGTTGCCGAGATACGGACAAACAGCGGCAAATTTTCTGGCCATACGGTTTGAACACGCGCAATGATTTCCAACAATAACCGAATGCGATTCTCAAACGAACCGCCGTATTCATCTGTCCGCTGATTGCTCAATGGGGAAAGAAATTGGTGAATCAAATAGCCGTGTGCAGCGTGAATTTCAGCAACCTGAAAACCAGCCGTTACTGCCCGTTGTGCTGCCGATTGAAAGTCAGCGAGCACTTTTTGAATACCCTCTGGAGTTAATGCCAGAGGAGCGGGTTCACTCTCCTGAAACGGAATAGCACTCGGCGCCACGGTTTGCCAGCCTCGTTCTTCCGTTGGTAAAAATATTTTGCCACCGTCCCAGGGACGACGATGACTCGCTTTTCGACCTGCATGCGCCAGTTGAATACCGGCCACCGAGCCGTTCTGCTGGATAAATTGCGTAATGCGTTTGAGTCCATCGATATGCTCGTCCGACCAGATGCCCAGGTCATCGGGTGAAATCCGGCCTTCGGGCGAAACGGCGGTAGCTTCGGAAATAATTAATCCTGCTCCCCCAACCGCCCGACTACCTAAATGTACCAAATGCCAATCATTTGCGAAGCCATCCTGACTGGAATATTGGCACATCGGCGAGACAACAATACGGTTTTTAAGCTGAATGCTTCGAATGGAAAGTGGCGAAAAAAGAACAGACATACGAGTTTGTTTTAAGAGGCTCAAATGAGGGTTATGCGTTGGCAGACATAACTCCGAATTGATTGGACCGTTGCCATACCTGACCATTTTTTAATAAACATTCAACAATGACCACTGTTGGTTAATGACAATCAATTAACTCAACGATCATGGCAAACGACCCTAACATTAGTCGGCGTGACGACACTAGTCCGACAGAAGGTGAACACAAATATGGCGACGTTGATTTCGCCGATCGGACAAATAAGAAATATCCGATTGATACGCCGGAGCATGTCAGAGCTGCGTGGAGTTACATCAATCACAAAGACAACGCAGCAAAGTACGACGCTGACGAGGTGAGTACGATTAAAGAACGGATCAAAAAGGCGGCCAAGAAACACGACGTAGAGATTGAAGATAATTAAGCTATTCTTTGTCATGCTGAGGAACGAAGCATCTTAATGTTTCTAAACTTAGAAGTTAGGCTATGTTAAGATGCTTTGTTCCTCAGCATGACAAAAAACACTCGTTTTCAATTACGCAAAAACGCCCGGCTTTTCAGGCCGGGCGTTTTTTTTGACACTTTAGTCAGTTGGGTAATTCAGTGAATTATCAACTACCCATTTCATTATTACGCAGTGCAGCCTGATCGGTCAGTGTGGTCAATACTGATTTTGATAGTGTGGTTTCACTATCTTTTCCCATCGCCCGTTCTGTGCCGATACCGCCGGGGTTTGGTAAAACTCGCGCGACAAGTCCCATAATCTCAGCGATCAGATTTGGCGCAACGCCTTGAAGGGAAGCCCCTACTTTAGCGGGCAGGGAAATTACTCGCTCGGCTTCGCCATACCGACAGGCATCCACAATTTCGCGGGCTGCTTCCTCTGCATTTATGGTAAATAATGGAATCGAATCGCTGATTTTGAACGCAGCATATTCTTTCTCGTTCTGCCCTTTGAAAATTGCGTTTCGAGGACTTCCCGTTCGCATCAGGCCGGGGCAAATGGTCGTTACATAAATGCCATCCTTCTGCACTTCGGCCCGCAACCCTTCGGAATAACCGACGAGTGTAAACTTGCTGGTTGAATACGTCAACAGGTGTGGCACCGACACTTTCCCGCCTATTGAAGCAATGTTCACAATTCGGCCAGATTTCCTGAAACGCATCTGGGGTAACACCGCATTGATGGCATGGAAAGCAGCCCAGAAATTCGTATCCATCGACTCCCGAAAATCGGCTTCAGTCGCATGTTCAAATGGGGTTACGAGAATAATTCCGGCATTGTTGATCAGTACATCGATCGGACCAAGTTCTCGACTAACATCAGCCATAAAATCCTCAATCTGCGCTTTATCGGTCAGGTTGCAGGTTTGGGTATAAACTAGGCCACCGTAGGTTAGTAGCTCTTGTCGGGCTCGATCAAGTTCGGCAGGGTCGCGGGCGCAGAGGGCCAGATTCGCTCCTTCCTGCGCCAGTAATCGAGCCATTTCGATTCCAAGTCCACGCGATCCGCCTGTAATGACAACCGTTTTTCCCCGGAAATCAATTTCACGCTTTTTAGCCAGAACAGCCTTGATGGCCATCCAGGCACCCATCCCGGCCATACCCCACAGCATGGCTTTCGTTTGTCTTGAAACAGTCATAACGTTTGTAGTTGTCGAACTGAAATAACTGTTGGTAATCAGAAAGGTTAT
Organism: Spirosoma harenae; assembly: GCF_054776975.1. NCBI lineage: Bacteria > Pseudomonadati > Bacteroidota > Cytophagia > Cytophagales > Cytophagaceae > Spirosoma > Spirosoma harenae. The sequence continues at coordinate 85,106 of NZ_BAAHBD010000006.1, forward strand.
TACCCCGTAACAATTGTGAGAGACTGTCTAGGACTATACCTCGAACGGCAACTCGTACTCTTTCGCAATCACCTTCGAACTGCGTGTTTTCACTTCTACTTTCGCTTTGAGCGGAGAACCTACGACCAAATAATTTTTCACGAATTGATCTTCGTGCACCATCCAGGAGTGATCTTCCAGCAAATATTCCTCTACCCCTTTTTTCGAAGCCTGATAAGCCCATCGCTCTACAATCAAGGGTTCGTAATTGACAATATAGCCCATGTAATGCACCTGAATACCGGGTACGGATTGATTGCCGAGCTCAGTACACGATAAGACCGCAATTTTTAAGGATGAACCATCTTCTAAATCCCGAACTGACCACTCGTCGATTACTGTTTTTTCGTTTGCCATTGCTTTTTGTTGATTACGTTTAAAGCGATCCTTGCTAATTGATGATGCGTTAGTGGGCGCAAAACAACAAGGCTCAGAAACGGAATCAACGAGAGAATTGACAACTGGTAGAAACGAATCAATAAATAGCTGATTTTTGCAATACACGCCAACACTAAAAACAGAAAAGACCCCAGCACATTTGTAGCGGAGTCTTTTCTGTTAATGTCTTGCCTAACCTATTTATCCAACTAGTTTGTAGAAACTGTAATCGGTCATGGGCGCATCGGTCAGGCCAACTAATCGCCCGATTGTTACGACTTGGCCACGATGGTAAGTGCTATGATTCAGACAGTGCTGAATAAATTCAATACGAGTACGCGTACCAGACACCCAGGGGGTATCAAAATGAACCATTTCCTGAAGTTCCGATTCAGAGAGCGATGCAACGAACTCAGCAAACGTCTCAGAATGACCAACAATGGCCTCGAATACTTCATCTACCGTACCCGAAAACCCCTCTAATCGAAATGATTTCGGCGAGGGCAATTCCTGAATAACCGACAGCCAGAAGCGTTGGGTATCCCAGATATGCACCAGCGTTTCTTTCAAACTTGGGAAACTAGATGGCACTTCCTGATCCATGAGCACTACAGGTTTAGTTTGCAGCCAATCGACCAGTCGTTTATTGGCCCAATGATTATAGGCAGCATAATCACTCAACAAAGAAGCCAGCGTAAACACGGTTTTTTCGGAAGTTTCGAGTACCATATCGATGTTGTTTAGTATGATACAAAGTAAGCGCAGAGTAGTGACAGCCTTATGTCAGTAGCCTTTTCAGATTGGCTATTTTTTGTCAAACACTCGATCTATTGTCTAAGAGTAAGCAACTGTTCACTAGAACTTTATAGCCTAGCAAACCATTCCTTCCATGAACCAACGCATTGTATTTCTTCTTGCCATTCTACTGACAGTTCGCCTATCAGTAGCACAATCTATTGAATCAAAAGTATATGTATGGGCCACTACGCCCGTTGTCAAAAAAGGGCCGTCTGAGCAACGAGCTATTTTGGAAGGCAATACATTGGATTTCAGCCACCTCGAAGTACATGCTACTACTTTACCTCCACATCAGGCTCCGCACCCAGCCCACAAGCATGACGACGAAGAGTTAATCATTATTAAAGAAGGTAAACTGACAATCACCATCGAAGGAAAAACGAAAACGCTAGGCCCAGGAAGCATTGCGCTGATTATGCCTGGTGACGAACACGGTTTTACGAATAACGATGGCGCACCAGCTACCTATTACGTAATGCGCTATACGTCCAAAGAACCGGTTGATCTGGAGCGCGGCAAAAAAGCGGGCGGGTCGTTCTGGATTGACTGGACCGAAGTTCCGTTTCAGCCTCACGCTAAAGGTGGAATCCGCCGGATGTTCGACCGCGCTACCGCCATGACCAAGCGATTTGAAATGCACGTCACGACGCTGAATCAAGGCCTGTGGAGCCATGATCCGCACACGCACCGAGCGGCAGAGATCTTGCTGATGGTTGAAAACAATGCGCAGGAAAGTATCAATGGAAAACTGTTACCATCCACCAAAGGCGATCTAATTTTTCTGGAATCCAACGTACCACACGCGCTCCAGAACATGAGTCAGGGAAGTTGCATGTACTTCGCTTTCCAATTTGAATAGCATCAATCCAACGAAAGGCTCAAAATGGTTGGTTTTTGGGCGGGGAAATTGGGAACGGGTTTGCCTGCATTGTCAAACGCATCCCACTGACTATTCGCGATGTAGTAAAATTGCTTGCCCACAACGACGCCCAATGTCGGTTCGGTAGTCAGCGGATGATCGGAGTCGAGTAGATCAACTTGTTCTATTGCTAACGGCGCTTTAGACAATTTAATGCGGGTTACGCGATAAGGCTTCTTTCGATTCTGGATAGCGATCAGACTATTTTGATAAGCATATAATCCGTCAATGCCACTTAAATCAGTACTTAGCGTACAGGAGAGACAGGTCGCTTGTTTGGTAGCTAAATTTACAGCCAGTAATCCGCGACGATAATCGGCGACGAACAAGGTTTGTTCATCGTCAGATAGAGCTAATCCCTGTAATGACCGAAATAAGGTGTCGGTTAGAAATGGGGTAATTGCTTTTTCGCCCGCTTCGAGTCGGTAAATGCACGGACTTCGGCTGTCGGTGCTGTAAACCGTTCCGTTTTTCGCAATTGTCAAGTCGCCCAACAAATGGGGTTTCCCATCGATAGATACAGGGAAAGTATGAAGTAGACGATTGGTTTTCAGATCATATGCCACTAATGTTGTTCGTCCATCCAGGCTAGCAGTTACGCCTTCAGCCTGCACTAACGCCGAACTACAGGCCCATAATAACCGACGGGACGGGTCTACTTTCATACCGAAAATACCCCACAAACTATCGGCTGGCTTCGAGAAATCTATAGCGCCGTTTTTAGAATCATAGCAGATGATTTTTCGCTTGTGTACACTACTAATGTAAAACGCTCCCGTCTGCGGATCGTGCGCGATGCCTTCCGTAATCAAGCCGGTTTGGTCTAACTGAAACGCAACTTTACTTCGGTGATCGCCTACATCAAGTTGCTGGTTTTGAGCGCTAAGCAGCACTGGCAACAATAGATAGATTGCGAAAGTCAGTAGAAGAAATCGTCTCATCGGATAAAGGGTACAAACGAAACTTCCCGAAAGTCTTTACTATTCGGGAAGTTTCAGTAGGTGTAATTTTAGTCCTAATCTAGGCATTTTTATCCAGCCAGTCCAGAATATAATCGGCGTCTTCTTTCCAGGTCGATTGGCCGAGTACGAAGTGGTTACGTCCTTCGAACTCCTTGTAATTCAGTACAGAACTGTTTGGTTTATACGCTTCGAAATTACGGTTATTCAGGTGAGCGGGAATTATGTTATCGAGGCTCCCTGACGTGAGCAGTAACGGTGCGTGTGGTTTATCGAAATCAACGTGGGCAGCGCTGGTCAATCCACCCCGAGCTACTTTTTTCGACTCTGGAATGGTATTGGCTTCGTAAGCGGCTTTTTGCTCTTCTAATGGCATCTCGTTGACAAAAGCATATTGCCAATCTTCAAACGACATCAGGTAGGTTTCTTCTAGATCGGTAAACAGACCCAACGCTTTCCAACCCGCTTTCAGAAACGAAAATTCGTAGGGAAAAACGCCTTGAGGTGGTACCGAGTGAATAGCGACGGCGGCCGCTGCCAGATCGCGATTTAGAATAATTTGCGTAATCAATCCGCCCAGCGAATGCCCAATTACAATTGGTTTCTCGGGGAATGACTTCACAATGTTTGCGTAGTGATCTACCAGTTCGGCTAGTGATAAATTAGCCAGATCGGTGTCATTTGGTTGACGAGCGCGCAACTCGGCGGCAGTACCATCTTTATAGGGCCAGGCTGGCGCAATGGTATTGTATCCTTTGCTTTCAAAATAAGCTCTCCATTCATCCCAGCCGTGATGCGTAACAAAGGCTCCGGTAACAAAGACAACGTTTTTGGTTTTACTAGTTTTCATGATCGTACTGTTTTATGGTTTACGAGAAGATTTTTTTAGTCAATGGCCAATACGCAAGCAGCCTGACGTTTGTCTGTTCACTTATCTTGCGATTGAACAGAACAAAGGTCAGGCTACCCCGGAAGAATCAGTTTAACCTAAGTTAAAATCGATCAGCGCGTTGACATTCTTTTTCGTATACGACTCAGCGACGGTCCCTGAATGCCCAGATACGACGATATATGATATAACGGAATGGTATTATAAATCTCTGGATGCTGCTCGATCAGCTCTGTATACCGCTGCTCAGGTGTCTGAAACAGAAAATCTTCGGTACGACTCATGGCAATATTAAATGCTTTCTCAGCAACCAATCGCCCGAAACGCTCCCACTGGTGAGACTGCTGATACAGCTGCATTAAATGGTTGATGTGAATGTACAGAATAGTCGAATCGATCATCGATTCCGTAAAGTAATTACAAGGTGTTTGATTGATCATGCTCTTGTACGAGACGACAATCTGGTGTTTGGAAAAGAAAAAGACGTTCTTTTCATCGCCCGTCTCGTTGTTTACGCAGTACGCCCGGAAAAATCCATCCAGAATAAATCCGAGGTGTTTACAAACGTTTTTGTATTCGTTATAAAACTCTCCCTTTTTATACTGCTTTCTTTCCCAGTAAGGAAGCGACAGATTAAAGGCCGCGTCATCAATACCAGCAAACGCCTGTAGAGCGTGTCTCAGTAAGTCAAGATCTGTCATGAAGATGGGGTTTTCTGTAAAGATAAACAGCCCATCACTCATTAACGCCAATCTAAACGCCTACAAACTTCACTAAATCCTGATAGATGCGATTGTTTTTCCAGAACAATTGCGTTACCATACCGACGTGCTTCTTATCCGGCAGTAGTGTGTATTCATGCTTCACACCGAATTGCTGAAGTTTCTGGTGAAATCGTCGGGCACTATTGAGAATGCTCGGATACGTTTTCTCTCCTACATAGATGAGCATGGGCGGAGTAGTGTCATCAACGAAATACAGAGCGGATACCGATCGCCAGATTTCGGGTTGTTTACCGAATGGGATCAGATACTGCTCATCGTTTGGGTACTCCATTTTGGTCAGATAATCAAACATATCCAGACCCGCCGGATCGTCCAGAATAAGTCCTTTTATCCATTTTTGGGTTAATCCTACTTTCGCAAGTAATTGATTATCGGTAGCTAATAATGCGGCCAACCCACCACCGGCCGAGTGTCCCATCAGGTAAATCCGGGCCGGATCACCGCCGTATTCGGGAATGTGTTCCGTTACCCATTTTAGGGCACTGGCGCAGTCGGTAGCCATATCAGGCACTTCTACGGAAGGGGCAAATCGATAATTGATCAGAACGGCCACTACACCCTGCTTTGCCAAACGGCGACCAATAAACGAATACAAGTTTTTGCTGCCACTATCCCAGCTTCCACCGTGAATAAACACAACAACGGGTTTCGGTGCAGTCGATACCTGCTTGGGTGTGTAAACGTCCAGCACGTTGCGTTCAGCATCGAAGCTGATCGTTGTTGTAGCAATATAGGGAATGTCTTTCGTTCGCTTACTAGATCGGGCTATGGCGTATTCATTGATCATAAATACAATTGTTACGACAAGAATCAGGGCAAGCGGAATTTGCCAGAGTAATCGAAAAAAGAACATGAATAAAGCCTCAACCAGAGGAATTAAGGATTGTAAAGCGTAACCGTTTACAGCAATACATAGATCAAAACTAACCGTTTGGATTGCTGACCGGGATTGACAGAGAAACGGATTTTTCGACTACTTATTGACTGAGGACAACCGATTACCAAATCCAGCTAGATGAGCCTTTCCTTGTCTTCTACCTTTGAATCGGTTTACAACTCACCACTCACTTTTTTGGTCCTGTCGGGAAATAGTAGCTTCCCGGCAGGATCCAATTTCAACAAATCCAATGACTAAACGATCAATGAACGCTCTATTTCTTCCCCTACTCGCAGCTGGTTTATTTATGGTTGGCTCGGCTCAGGCCGATTGCCCTCCTGCCATCGCCAATGGAAAACTTCACGGCACTTTACCCGTTGTTAATCAGACCGTAACTTACACAGATGTAGTTGATTGTGGTAGTGTATCACAAGCTGATTTATTCCGGAGAGCCCGCTTGTGGCTTATGCAATCGTACCATTCGGCCAACGATACGTTTACACTTACTGACAAAGAAACCGGCGATCTGGTTGGGCGAGTTACGCAAGTGGTAAGTTTACCTCGTTCGGAGAGTTCGATTGGTGGGGTGTATTCGTTCCGATACAGCTTTGTCATTGAATGCAGCAATCGGAAATACCGGGCAACCATAACCCAGATTACACTCGAAGAAGGCGGTAGTTCCCGATCGACTCCGATTGAAATGTATTGCCAGAAATCTGACAAAGATCTACAGATGCTCTATGCAGAACTGGATAAGCAAATTAACAAGAACCTGGCTGCGCTTCAGGAAGCTGTCAAAAATTACAAAGCATTTTAGTTCTTAACTAGCTTGATTATGAGTGCTATTTGGTCACCTTATGTGTTTGGTCCGCTGCTACTAGTCAGTGTAGTACTTTTAGGGAAAAGCATAAGTGGCCTGATAGCTGTCTACACATCAGGACCAAGAGTTGAATGGGTTGCTCAATCGCCGGTATTCGATTTTTCACTGGATAAGACGGGCATTTATGAGATTGCCGTAAAACGATCTGCCATCTTCAGCGCCATTCCCCGGAATGTATCCTTTCAGGTAAGCAATCGCCAGACAGGAGCGGCTATTGCGGTTGACTCATATACTTTCTTAAACTTGAAGCGAACTGATATGTCAGGCAATCGAATTGTCCCAATCGCGGAACTGACTTTTGATCAACCCGGCACGTTTCGAGTCCTTAATGCATCTACCGATCGCTTTACCGAAACAGACAAACTAATGCTGGCTCCTAAAGCCGGTGTTAATGGAGTTCTGCTGATTCTAGCTACAGTCAGTATGGGAATTTTGACCATTGCCAGCCTGGTTTTATTCACACTTTCACTTATCAACAAATGACCCGTACGCTCACTTATCTACTTGGTCCTGAACTCGTTTGGATAGTCTTACTTGCCTTAACCGGCCTATTTATTTCATTCAGTCAGCCGCTGCCCCCAAACGACCATGATAAGCTACTGAATGTTGGTTGGTTCTTGCCAGGACTGGGTGTTCTTCTCGCATTCGCCACTTTGTATTGGGCAACTGGAAGTAGCTGGTGGTGGCTAACCAGAATTGGCATCGCCAGTTTGATTGGCATGTACCTAATTATCAGTTTTTTATGCGAAGCTGCCCGTTATAATGATAGCCGCGACTCGGGTATTGGAACGGCGTTTATGGCATTTATCGGACTTGGGGTAATGATATTACTTGCGCTTAGCTTCATAGCTGCGCTCTGCTTTCTCGCAAAATGGCCATTCCTCACTGTGTTTAAATGGATATTGATTGTATTAGGTATTTTAGCTATGCTGGGTAGTTTGATTGGTTGGTTAGCCTCATTAGGTCCTACTAAAACGTCATAAGATTCACTATCGGGTAGTATAAGACAATTCAATCACTTTGCACATAAAATACGGTTAATCGGTAACAACCCCGATCTATTTTGGTTATTTCAGTTATCAATGACATGATGTGATTTGGCCCTTATACAGCCAAAAACTGATTTTAACCAGCAATCGTATGGCAACGAAGACTGTTAAACGATTCTTTAGCAATGCCTGGATCGTCCTGACTGATGCCTTTAATGGCTTTCAAAATGACCGCTGTTTGAAACTAAGTGCAGCGCTCGCTTATTATACCGTTTTTTCACTGGCACCTCTGCTGGTATTAATCATTTCGCTCACCAGTATCTTTTTTGGCGAGGAAGCCGTTCGGGGTCAGATTTTCACCCAGATCAATGGACTGGTGGGTAATGAAGCCGCTAAACAGATTCAGGACATGATCAAAAGTGTTGAACTGTCGGGCAAAACCAGTACGGCATTAATCGTAGGAATTGTCACTCTTATTCTTGGCGCTACCAGTATTTTCATCGAAATTCAGGATTCGGTCAATCTGATCTGGCGAGTGAAAGCGAAACCCAAACGCGGCTGGTTGAAACTCATAAAAGATCGGCTGCTGTCATCGTCTTTGGTGGTAAGCCTGGGCTTTTTACTACTGGTATCGTTGGTTGTCAATGGACTAGTATTGGCACTAAGTAATCAACTAACGCAGTTTCTGCCGGGTCTTGGGGTTTATATCATTAGTACATTTAATTTCCTACTTAGCACAGGGGTTATCACCATTTTATTTGGCGTGATTTTCAAAGTATTACCCGATGCTAAAATTGCCTGGAAAGATGTGAGACTAGGAGCTATTTTTACGGCTCTCCTCTTTATGCTGGGCCGTTATCTGATCGGTCTCTATATCGAAACAACCAGCACTAGCTCGACCTACGGAGCCGCCGGATCGCTGATCGTTATCCTAACCTGGATTTATTACACAGCGGCTATTTTATACTTCGGTGCGGAGTTTACGCAAGCCTACGCCAATCAATTTGGCATCCGAATCGAGCCCGCTGATTATGCTGTTTACGTAGAGCAAACCGAACGTGAGCGCGACGTCGCAAAAATCCCTATTGAGAAAAAGGTCGAAGAAGCAAAGGCGTAAGTTAATAATCTGATGTCAATCGCCGTTCGAAATCAGAGTGATTGGATAATAAGGAAATTTCCTGTCGGCAGACAAAACAGTAAATCCTGTACTTGCCCCTTGAGCAAGGATAATTCGGTCAAACTGATCGCGGTGGTCTTTCATTAATTGAATCTCATAAAATCGTTGCGTGTGGTCAGGCGTGATAGCCAATAACTGAACTTGTAAGTCAATTAACGCTTTGTCAATGAATGCTGACAGCGGTACGTTGATTTTGAAGTCTTTTGGCTTTGATTCTACTAGTTGGGCAATTTCAATTAACGAAATGGCACTTAGAAATTTAGGGCTATTACCCTGAAGGATTCGAGTTATGGTTTGCCCAATTTTCTCTGATTTCATATACGCATTGAGAAAAATATGGGTATCCAATAACTAAGACTTCATCCTTTCAAATCTTCGTCGAACAGCGTATCTGAGATAAAACCTAAATGTCTACCAGTGCCAAGTTCAGCTTTAGGCTTACTGTTAGGTTAGGCTATATTTTGTTTTTTAACACCTGTAGGATTAATAGCTGACGGGCTAGCTTTACCTGCTGTTTTCATCGCATTTATCTTTAACTATCCAAAATCACAATAAAAATAGACAAAATTTGTACTATCTGCTTAATAGGTCTAGATGAACGATCTGAAAAAATGGTATTGGATTGTCAAATCTCTAAATGATTTTGACATAAAGTAAGCCTATTTAGAGAAATAATTGCTTTTTTACAGGCTGATTCCCAAAACCATTTTTCGTGCTGAAAACATGAACCAACTTATTCAGATCGATTACATTATTTTCTTCCTATATTTCATTGGGGTTTCCTCGTATGGATACTGGATTTACAAACAAAAACAGAAGACCAAACTCGATACTAAAGACTTTTTTCTGGCCGAAGGATCTCTAACCTGGTGGGCGATCGGAGCTTCCCTCATTGCATCAAATATCTCTGCCGAACAATTTATTGGGATGTCAGGAAACGGCTTCACGTTTGGCGTAGCCGTAGCAGCGTATGAATGGCTGGCAGCTGTAGCGCTTATCATTGTGGCCGTGTGGTTTATGCCCATTTACCTCAAAAACCACATCTACACCATGCCGCAGTTTCTTAAAACGCGGTATAACGAAACAGTCAGTTTGATCATGGCTGTTTTCTGGCTGTTCCTTTACGTATTCGTTAACCTAACTTCAATTCTATTTTTGGGGGCCCTGGCGATCAGCAGTTTGGTTGGGCCAGAATCGTTTCACCCTATCGTAATTGGTTTGAGCATTTTCGCCCTGATTATTACGCTGGGCGGTATGAAAGTAATTGGTTATACCGACGTATTTCAGGTAGTTGTTCTGGTCATTGGTGGATTGGTTACGAGCTACATCGCGCTAACACTGGTAAGCCAAAAGTTTGGATTAGGAGATGATATCGTAGCGGGTTTCTCTGCCATGATGCGCGATGCCGACGACCATTTCCACCTGATTTTCGAAAAGCCAGGTCCAAATACTTCGCAATTTGAAGTGAACAAATACCTGACTGTACCGGGCATTACGATGTACTTTGCGGGTCAATGGATTGTGAACCTGAACTATTGGGGTTGTAACCAATACATCACTCAGCGCGCCCTCGGTGCCGACCTGAAAACAGCACGTACGGGTATTCTCTTTGCCGCCATGATCAAGTTATTTATGCCTTTGATTGTGATGCTGCCCGGTATTGCCGCTTACGTATTGTATAAAAATGGTAGCCTCCAAAATGAAATGGCTCCAGGTGGAAAACTCCTCGCCGATAACGCCTATTCTGCCATTTTGACCTTCTTGCCGAATGGATTAAAAGGTTTGTCGATGGCTGCGTTGACGGCTGCGATTGTGGCTTCACTAGCTGGTAAAGCGAACTCAATTTCAACGATTTTCACGCTTGATATTTATCATAAGTACATCAAAAAAGACGCCAGCGAAAAACAGCTTGTCTGGGCTGGACGGATTACTATTTTAATTGCGATGCTGCTTTCGATTGCTCTTACCTGGAAAGACGCACTGGGCATCGGACGAGAAGGTGGATTTACGTTTATTCAGAAATATACGGGTTATCTGAGTCCTGGTATTTTTGCGGTGTTCCTGTTAGGTTTCTTCTGGAAACGTACGACGGGTGCCGCTGCCATTGTCGGTATTCTGGGTGGATTTGCGCTTACAACGCTCTTCAACAACTTCGCTCCTGAATTATTTGGCCATGAAACGATTCTGTATACCGCCTTCAAAAATGGTGATGGCGTATATGAAATTCCGTTTCTGGTAGCGATGGGTTGGGCGTTTGTGTTCACCGTTCTGGCGATGGTGTTAATTAGCTTAGCTGGTCCGGCAGTTAGCCCCAAAGCATTCGAGATTGACACGAAAATGTTCCGATTACCTCCGTCTATCACAGCTATGATTACGGTAATCATGCTGATTCTGACAGTGTTGTATGTCCGATTCTGGTAGAAAAAATTCATTAAAAGCAGAAAAAAAGAATAGCCGTTGTAAGTGCTTACAACGGCTATTCTTTTTCACACAATTAACTTATAACCAATTCCTCGCACATTGACGATCTGCACAGTTGAATCGTCGCGGAGGTGGCGACGGAGTTTGGTGATAAAGACATCTAAACTGCGGCCGTTGAAAAAGCTGTCGTCTCCCCAGAGTTCTAGCAAGACAGTATTCCGTTCCAGTACCTGATTACGTTGCTCATACAAGTGGCGTAGCAATTCGGCTTCGCGATGCGACAGGAGTACGTCGCGCCCATCAAGCGAGAGCTTTTGTTTGGGTGCGTCGAACTGATACCGACCAATCCGTACCCAATCTGATTTAGCTACACTAGTACGAACACCAACATTACGCCGGAGAAGGGCGTTGATGCGTACGATCAATTCGTCCAGACTAAACGGTTTTTTCAGGTAATCGTTTCCCCCCAACTCGAACCCCCGCACTACATCGGCCGTTTGCGAACGAGCTGTCAGGAACATTATCGGTATGTCAGGATCGGTTTGGCGAATTTGCTGCGTGAACGAAAAACCATCCATATGCGGCATCATCACATCGGCCACGATAATGTCGGGGCGTTCCTGATGGAATAAGGCCAGCCCTTCTTCACCATTCGCAGCATACAGCACTCGAAAACCACGTACTTCCAGACTGTCGCGGACAATCATTCCCAGAGCGGCTTCGTCTTCAATCAGTAAAACAGTTGACATACGTCAGAATGATAACAAGAATTCACTTCCCTGACCAGGTTCACTTTGCACACTGATGCGCCCACCATGTCGTTCGATCACCTGACGAACATAGGCCAATCCCAGGCCGAACCCTTTAACGGGATGCAGATTGCCGGTAGGAACCCGGAAAAAGCGATCGAAAATGGCCGACTGGTAGGTTTTAGGAATACCAATGCCGTTGTCCTGCACCGAAAGCTGCCAACTGGTATCGGTTTGTCCGAATTGCACCCGGACACGTACTTCCTCATTCGAATATTTGATGGCATTGTCGATCAGGTTGTTGAGCGCATTACTAAAATGAACCCGGTCGACCTGAACGACGGCATTGGCAGGAATGTCTATGGAAAACGAAACGGATTTAGATGACTGAAGTTGATGATTGGCAATTAGTCCATTAACCAGTTCCAGCAAATGAACCGACTCGGGCTGCAAGGCCAATTCCCGTTTTTCTTCAACAGCCAGATTCAGTACTTTTTCGACCAGATCGGAAAGGCGTTGCAGATTATTTCGGGAAATGGTCAGATAAGTTTGGGTTTTCTTTGGATCGTCTAACACACCAAAATGCTGCATGGCTTCTACGGCCGCCGTAACCGTAGCGATAGGTGTTTTCAACTCATGCGTCATGTTGTTGATGAAATCATTTTTCACGTCTGATAACTTCTTCTGACGCAGAATTGTACTTAGCATGAACAGAAAACAGCCCGTAGTAAGCAACAGCAAAAATACCGAACTACCTAACAACCAACCCATTCGTTGAAGCAGATAGAATGTAGGCGTCGCAAACGAGGCTTGAGCAAACAGGTCACGAACGGGGTTGAGGAGTACAGGAGCGGTATAGACCGTATCGGGTGAGTTACGCTCGTTTGTACTTGATTGCGATTGAAAAACCAATCTATTTTTTGCCGTCTGCTGGGGGCGAATATGGATTGTATCAAGCCGGAAATCAGTATCGACTCCGCGTCGCAGGAGTTCAGTATGATAAGCCGCTTTAAGTTTGTGTAGATCTACTCCTTTTCCCTTTGTCCAGTCAAGCAAAACAAGCGCTGAGATTCGGCGAGCCAGCGTATCGCTTTGTTTCTCAGCAAGTTTAACATTATAGGTAATTGTTCTTCCCTTTACGGATCTATCCGCCGATATGTCACTGAGTGAGCTGTCCGATCGTGTACGAATAATCACATGCGTCTGTTCGTGGTTCAAAGCGCTACTACCTAATCCATTATAATCACGAATAATCATCTGCGATGGACCATTAGGGCTGTCGAGTTGCTTTTTACCCAACAATCGGCTCGCCTGAGCCACCTGTTGCTGTTCCAGCACCTTAAAAAATGCATCCTGAACCGTCTGATTGAACTGCTGGCGGTTGAGTTGATAGGTATTCCAGAGCCAATACACCTGAAAGGCATTGATGCCAAGGATGCAAAAAGTCATCAGCCAGAAAATGGAACGAATGCGCTGGTTCATAAACAAAACTACGTCGTTGATCGGGTCTTTGCACGAGCGTTAACACTGTTTAACACTATGTAGCAGTGCGTTACAAAACTCCGCCTGACCTTTGTTTCGTCAAATCAAACAGACGACTGTTTATGAAAACGACGATTCGTTCAGTTATTCATCTATGGATTGCTTTCCTGACTACCTGCCCACTTTTGGCTCAGACGTCATCGTGGTCAGGGCAGATTACCTACGAAGTTGCCCAAAAACTCGACGCGTTGGGCTTTATTTTTAAAGATGATAAAACCGGCGAAGAGATGAAGCCGGGTGATCCGAACTTTCCTACCGACGCTCCCAATTCTCGAGTATTTGGGCAGAAAGTAGCTGTACTGGGCAAGTATGCTAAAGAGACTCGTGATGGCCAAAATACGTTCGTCCTCACAGATACAAAAGACGGAGTTACGCAAACGCGAAGTTTACCTCCCCCTTTTATTCAACAGTTCTTTGTGGACTTAAGCGACCGAAAAACGATTACGGTACTGACCATTGGCGAAGGTAAAAATGCCAAAATGTATCAGGCTGAAGCACCGATTCAGCAGGCAAGCGATTGGCAGTTCACCGATCAGACCAGGAAGATTGCTGGCTTTACCTGCCGGAAAGCGACGGTGTCTCATAAAAAAGAAACCTACACTATCTGGGTCACTACAGAATTGCCCATCACCTACTCACCCATCCATCAGCTTACGCCTGAACTTGGTGTGGTCTTGCTCATCGAAAGCAGCAAAGAGCAATTCAAAGCAACGAAAGTTAGTACTACCGCACCTGATGCCGCAAGTGCCACCCCCACTACGCAGGCTCAGGTTGTATCCCGAGAGCAACTGAATGATCTACGTCAGAAAGCTATGGCTGATTTTCAACAACAGCTCCACATGAACGATCGGAATTAATTGGCAAAGGGTGAGAAAAAAATCACTACATAAGCTCATCCATAACCCCCATGCCCTCTGCCCTAACCTATTAAACCAAACTATTTTTATGAAAACGACTATTCGAGCAGCTATCAGCTTCTTTTTTTTCCTCCTGGCAACCAACTTTATTTTTGCCCAAACGGCTGCGACTACGTGGTCGGGGCAGATTACTTACGAAGGTGTTCGAAAAATCGATCCCTCCCAAATGCGTATCGTTATTAACGGTGAGCAGGTAAAACCCGGTGATCCCAACTTTCCAGCCGATATCCCCGATTCACGCATGTTTGGTCAGAAAGTACTGATTAGTGGTACTTATGCGAAAGAAAGCCGCGACGAACAGGCAGCCGTTGTTCGGGTAAGGGGCGACGGTGGCCCTGCTCAAACCCGAAGCTTTCCACGTCCATTTACAGAACAGATTTTTGTGGACTTGAAAGACCAGAAAAAAGTAACGCTACTAACTGTTGGTAAAGATGCAGATGCCAAAACGTATCAGAGTGAAGCCCCGATTCAGCGCATAAGTGGCTGGCAATTAACTGATCAAACCAGGAAAATTGCAGGCTATACGTGCCGGAAAGCTACAGTACCTTACAACAAGGAAACGTACACGGTCTGGATCACGACCGAACTACCCATTACCTACTCGCCCATCCACGAACTCACCCCCGAAACTGGCGCGGTCTTGCTGATTGAGGGAAGCAAAGAGCAATTTAAAGCAACCAAGATAGATACTACTTCGCCTGATGCATCGACAGTTACCCCCAATTCAAAAGCGCAGACTGTAACACCGGCTCAATTAACCGAGCTACGCCAAAAAGCCATCACCGATTTTCAGCAACAACTACAGCTGAACGACCGGAATTAGCGGTTTTACCTCACCCCAACCCCTCTCCTGGTATTAGAAGAGGGGTTTATTCCGAGTCCTCTCCTAATACCAGGAGAGGGGCCGGGGGTGAGGTGAGCCGTTCCCCACCACTACACCTATGAAATACGTCCTTCTTCTCCTCTTTATTGGCTTTGCTACCAACCTGTTAGCTCAAAAAGGAACAACTAAATCCGACATTCAGGGGATGGTTATTGATTCAGTGAGTGGCAAATCGCTGCGGCAAGCGTCTGTCTCGCTGATGATAGCCCGCGATTCGAGCTATATAACGGGAACGATCACCGATGGCGATGGGCTGTTTCAACTACGGAACATAGCACCAGGAAGCTATCGATTACTCATTACGTTCCTTGGCTATCGAAATGTTTCTCAGTCGGTTACTGTCAAATTAGGAGAGTCAACAACGGGCGTGGGCATTCTGCGAATGGCCGAACAAAGTAATCAGCTTCAGGAAGTGGTTGTTAAGCAGGAAAGTGCGCCCGTTGCCGTGAAAGGGGATACACTGGAATTCAACGCGGGGTCGTTTAAGACGCAGCAAAATGCTGCCGTGGAAGAATTGATTCGGAAACTGCCAGGTATGGAAGTAGGTCGCGATGGGACGATAAAAGCAAATGGACAAACGGTCAGTAAGGTGTTGGTAGATGGGAAGCCGTTTTTTGGCAATGATCCTAAAATGGCTACCCGAAACCTGCCTGCTGATATTGTCGATAAGGTTCAGTTGTACGACCAATCGTCGGATCAGTCTCAATTTTCGGGTATTGATGATGGGAATCGGGAGCGAACGATCAATCTTACTCTCAAGCGAGATAAACGAAAAGGGTATTTCGGTCAGAATTCGATCGGACTGGGTACGGCCCGCGATGGCGAAGATAATCGGTATCAGGGCCGATTAAACCTGAATCGCTTTAATAATGGACGACAAATTTCCCTGATTGGCCAGGCCAATAACCTAAATCAGCAAAATTTCACCTTGGGTGCAGGACCAGCACAAGGCCCGGTTTTCGTTGGCGGCCTGGAAGGTGGCGGTGGACCACCCGGCAGTCAAACACCAACGAATGTGATCGAAGTGCGCGCAGTTGGGCTGAACTACCGGGATAAATTGGGAAAGCGAGCCGAAATCGCAACGAGTTATTTTCTGAATCAGGCCATCACAACTACCGATCAACAGAGTCGTCGCACGAGCATTTTGCCCGAACGTTCGCTCACAACCGATCAGCAGAATTATTCACAGAACAATCAGCTGACCCATCGATTGAACCTCCGTCTCGATTGGCAACTCGATTCGATGACCAGCCTTCGGTTAGCGCCCAGTCTGTCGTGGCAAAATACCGATTACAGCAGCCGACTTTCCAGCCGTTCTACGTTACCCGGCTTGTTGGGACAAACGGCTCAACTGGTAAATACCGGCGAAACAGCCTATAGATCGTCAGGCAATGGTTTGAATGGCTACAATAACCTGTTGCTCATGCGTAAATTCCGACTCGAAGGACGAACCTTATCGGTCAACCTGAATACGGTAGTAGCCGATGGTGAAACGAAGGCGTTGAATCAGTCTGTCAATACATTTTACGATTCCACTGGTGCCAATCCCGTTCCGAACGTATTGAATCAGCAGAACCGGCAAACAGCTTACAATCTGCAAAACACGCTGACGTTGTCGTACACCGAACCGTTATCGCTCACGCAGAAACTGGAACTTCGATACGCCTATTCGGTTAATAGTAATCGTGCTGATCGGCTGGTTACCGACCGAAATGAAGCTACGGGGCTTTACGATCGAGTCAATCTACCGTTGACAAACAATTTTAGTAACTCATTTAACTATCATCGGGCGGGCGCTACATTCCAGACCCAACGACTGCGCTATAAATATGCCCTTGGCCTGGATGTTCAACAATCGCAGTTACAACTTGATAATCGGTCGGTGGATACCAGTCAGCGACGACAGTACTTCAATCTATTGCCGAACGCTTTATTAAGTTTCACATTTTCCGGAAATCGAAATCTTCGTCTGCAATATCGCACTCGGCTAAATGCGCCTTTACTGACCCAATTACAGCCCGTTATCGATAATACAAATCCGCTCAATATCCGAGCTGGAAATCCATTGCTCGCGCCAGAGTTTTATACTACAGCGACTCTGACGTACAATGGCTCGACCGGGCTGGGCACCAAAAGTTTCTCGGTATTTGCCAGCCTGAATCAAAGCAATAACCGGATTGCTACGGCAACTACAATTAGTCCGTCAGGCGTTCAGACAACGCAACCTGTAAACGCAGGTGGTTTTTGGTCGGCCAATGGAGCAATGTCCATCGGGCGAACGCTGCAACCCTCGAAACTGGGGCTTACGTTCTCCACCAATATAGGACTGAGCCGGTCGATTAGTTTCATCAACGACCAGACGAATGAAACGCAGAACACCAGCATTGGGCAAGGAGTCCGGCTACAGTCTAATTTCAACAATACGCTGGAATACGGCATCAGTGGCAACCTAACCTACCAAACCGCTACTTATTCGCTACTCCCGAAGCAGAATACAGCGTTCTGGTCACAATATGCAACAGCCGACTTATTCTGGAAACTTCCGTTCCGTTTCGTGCTCACCAGCGATCTGACCTATACAGGCACAACTGGTCGGGCGTCGGGCTATAATCAGCAATTTATGCTTTGGAACGTAGCCCTGGCAAAACAGTTTTTTAAAGGCAACACGGGCGAATTACGGCTACAGGTTTTCGACGTATTGAATCAGAATCGTAGCCTGATCCGTAACACGAGCGATACGTATATCGAAGACATACAAAGTCGAATTCTCCGTCGGTACCTGCTGGTTAGTTTCGTGTATAACCTGCGAAAGTTTGGGATATAGGGAGTTCGCCTATAGATCCCGGCAACCTCATTTTGCCGATCTGTTTAGCAAATTATTAATAATATTTATCGTCAATATACCAACCTTTTAGAACCAGTTAGCATCTTTACCTAAACAGACTACTGGTTTGATCATGAAACATTTTCTTCTCTTATTGACTATATACTTACTCTTGAACTCGTGCAAAGAGACTGTGATTGACCCGACTAAACGAGTCAGGCCCGTTACATTGCAGATTTCGGTAAGTGGAGCTGATTATAAGCTCAGTTGGGAGGGGAATCGTATTATTTGTATCACGGCACCCTGCCCCGATATTGCGGATGTAGAAGCCGAACAATATGAAGTACAGATTGCCAACAGTGAGTTGGGATCATTTCAACCCTATCAGACCGTTGATGCCAGCGTAAAATCAATTAGTATTCCTGTCGCTCAGGGTGGCCAGCAATTGGTGGCCCGAATCGTATCGAAAAATAAAATTGCCCCATCTGTGAACTCCAATACGGTGATGGCTACAAGTGGATTTCTATCGCAATCCGCTTATTATCCCGGATTGTCGGGGGAGATGATCGGAGGAGATGTGACATGGGACGGCACGAAAGCAACGTATTCTTTGCTAGTTGAAGAAAGTCCCGGTAAATATGTTACTCCGCTGTATGTAGCCGACATGCAATATGAACGCCCTGTTTCAACGAAGCTTGTTACTCGACTAGGATCGGCTGCTACATTTTCGTCGGACGGCAAACAACTTGCCTACCCTTCCGGAGCAGATAATGGCCTAATTATCTATGATATTACGTCTGAGAATAGACGAGTCTTGCCGGTAGAAAACGCAGGCTTCATAAAAGGGGTAGACTGGTCGCCCGATGGCAAATGGATTGCTTTTTTGACGGTTACCAACGACGAATCTCGCCTTTGGAAAATTGCCACATCGGGCGGATCAGCGACGCCCTTGACTCCTCCCCAACCGATTCGAGAGGCAAACAATATTCGGTCAACGGATATAGATTGGTCACCTGACGGTCAGTTTATCGCGGTGTCACGCACCCGCAGCAATAGCCCCAATCAAAACGACTGGCGTGCAACTGTTTCACTTTATTCGCCCGATGGAACTGGTGAAGTGCGTTTTTTTGAAACGCAACCCGGCTGGATTGATACAGCTCCCGCATTTTCACCCGATGGAAAACAGCTTGCGTTTCTGAGTACACGAACCGGCCCCACGGCTACTTCCTATAGTTTATGGGTTCGGGATTTAGCAACTGGCAAGGTACGTCGGATCGAATTGTTACCCGGTTTGACACCAATAGATGACTATGTGCCGCGCTGGTTCGGCAATGAACGATTGCTATTTATGGGCACTCAACAAGGGAAAAAAGGGTATTTCACCGTATTCCTGTAGCACTATAGTTAATAGCCTTAATTCATAGACTGCCGAAATTCTACCGGGCTCTGTTTGGTCTTGGCTTTGAAGAGTTTGCTGAACGATTGTGAATGTTCAAACCCTAATTCATAGGCTATTTCACTGATAGAAAGCTGAGTAATGGATAGCTTTTCTTTGGCTTTTTCGATGAGTTTTTCGTGAATATGTTGCTGAGCCGTCAGCCCGGTTAGCTGTTTCAGCATGTCGCTCAGGTACTTGCTGGACAGGCTTAGCTTATCGGCAAAATAACTTACTGTGGGCAAGCCATCGGTTATGGTCTCTCCTGAAAAGCGATCTTCTAAAAGGACTTCAAATTTCGATAGCAAGTGATGATTTAAGGGCTTTCGGGTAAGGAATTGTCGGTTGTAGAAACGGTTGCTGTATGTCAGTAATAAGTCCAACTGGGCAATCAGCACATCCTGACTGAAATTATCGATGGGTCGGTCGAGTTCCTGTTTTATTTTTTGAAATAATCCCTCAACATCCTGTTCTTCAGCTTCTGATAGAATGAGTGCTTCATCGACCTCGTAATGAAAAAAATGGTAATTCTTGATTTTTCTGGCCAGATCATGGTATAGTAAAAGGTCTGGATGAACCAGTAAGCACCAACCGCTATCCGGTGCCGTAAACTCTTTATCAAGGCCCAATACCTGATTGGGTGCGGTAAATCCCATTACCCCTTCGTCGTAATCGTAACTCGTTTGACCATACAACGATTTGCAGGTGCAGTTGTATTTGATTGTAATCACATAAAACCCAAGCGTAAACCGTACCGGCCTCTGAATCGACGGCATAGGCATTTCCCCAAATTGGTAAATACCCATCAATGGATGCTTCGGCTTACCCAGACCACAGGCTGCATAATACTGAGCTATGGTTTTTACCTGCAAAACTTCACCACTTTTCATTGCTGGAATGTTAGCTGATTGACAATTTCAAATTTTTACGCATCATATCTCCCCAAAATTTCAATCCAAATCTGGTTGGAATAAGAGGCAAAAAGAATCGGGATAATTTATTCTGAAACCCGCTTATCGTTACAATCGATCCATTTTCCAGGCCCCTCATCGCCGATTCTACCACTTGTTCCGGCGTTTCCATGTTTCTGGTAGAGAAGCTACTTTTTCGATCGCTTCCAATTTTTGCGGCATCGAAAAAGCCCGTTTCGGTAGCACCGGGGCACAATAGCATGGTCTGAATATTGTATGGCCGGTTTTCTTCCCAAAGGGCTTCGGTAAAGTATTTAACAAACCCTTTCGTAGCGGCATAAATATTCATGTACGGGATAGCCCCAAAACTCGCCATCGACCCCACATTGATAATGGTTCCACGTTTACGCGCCCGCATCTGCGGCAAAAAGCGGTATGTGAGGGCAACCATCGCATCCATATTCAGGTGCATCATGTTCCAGTACTCCTCAAGGCTATATTCCAGAAAATCACCGCCTGTACCAATCCCGGCATTATTGATCAGCCAATTTACTTCCAGACCTCTTTTTGCTATTTCATCAGCGATTAGCTGGTCACTGCCCGCTTTAGCCAAATCGACGGCGATATACTGGGCAGAAATAGCATACTGCGTATTTAATTGTTGGCATAAAGCTTTCAACTTATCTTCCGATCGGGCAACCAGTACTAAATTGTGTTTATCGTTAGCTAATCGTCTGGCGAACGCTTCACCAATACCGCCTGATGCTCCTGTGATTAAGGTTACTTTCATTTTTCTGAACGTTTTGATGGGTCAAAATTGGGGTTCAGAGATTTTCGGCTCGTAGCCAAAAGGCGGGAGGTTGTAGTAAAATTTCCGGATTCTATTTTTTGCCGTACTTTCGACCTTATAATTACGCTTTCCGAACCGTTGGCCCGTATGCCGCACACTACTACCGTATCTTCCTCCGATTCACTACGCCCGCTTTTTGCACTGCCTGTTATTGTAGCAGCCCTCGGCTATTTTGTGGATGTGTATGACCTGCTATTATTTAATATTGTTCGTGTCCCTAGCCTGAAAGACATGGGTTTGTCGGAAGCCGATATCTCATTGGTTGGCGGGCGAATTCTCAATTTTCAGCAAGCGGGCTTATTGCTCGGCGGTATTTTATGGGGCATTCTGGGCGATAAACGCGGCCGACTTTCGGTGCTTTTCGGGAGCATTATTACGTATTCATTAGCCAATATTGTCTGTGGTTTTGCTCACGATCCGGAGCTCTACGCCTGGCTCCGGTTTATAGCCGGTTTTGGTCTGGCTGGTGAGTTAGGGGCCGGCATTACACTGGTAAGTGAGATTTTACCCCCTCGTTTGAGAGGGTATGGCTCCTCATTAGTAGCCAGCGTGGGTTTACTAGGGGCAGTTGTTGCTTACTTTACTGTTTCGCTTTTTGACTGGCGGATTACCTATTTTATCGGTGGCGGACTCGGGCTTGGCTTACTATTATTACGAATCAGCGTACTTGAGTCCGGGATGTTTACCCGGCTACAAACAACCAATATATCGCGGGGTAATTTCTGGGCTTTATTCAGGAATTGGTCAGCTGTGTTAAAATACCTGCGTTGCATGGGTATCGCCCTACCTACCTATCTAGTGATTGGTATTCTGGCTACATTCAGCAACGAATTCGGAAAAGCATTGGGTATTCAGGAACCCATCCCTCCCGGCCGGGCCGTTATGTTTACTTACATCGGCATTGTAGCAGGTGACTTATTCAGTGGATTTCTGAGTCAGTGGTTACAGTCTCGTCGAAAAGCCGTTGGGCTGATGATGGGCTTTACATTGTTGTGTATTGCTGTTTATCTGTTTGGCGGTATTAATTCGACCAACGCATTCTACACCGTTCTGATGATCATGGGTTTTGGCACTGGATACATTGCCATGTTCCTGACTATTACCGCAGAAAGCTACGGCACCAACCTCCGCGCTACGGCTACGACCTCGGTTGCTAACAACGTTCGAGCCACTACATTGATTACCATTCCAGCCTTTCAGATGATGAAGTTATCGCTGGGTGTTACCGAATCGGCAGCCATTGTTGCGCTAGTTTGTTTCGCGCTAGGATACTGGTCGCTCGCAACAATTGACGAGACCTATGGCAAGGATTTGGACTATTGCGAGTAATAGTAACGAAGTAACATCTTTTTTATAACAGAAGATACCAGAGTACGTTGTTTTAAAACTCGACTTTTATTACTCGTTGCTTATGAAGCTTTTTTCCTCGACTTACGTTGTTTTCTACAGTTGTTTGTTCAGTATTGGTTTACTGACCTCTTGCCAACCAAAGCCTGAACTAACGCCCATTCCACAAAAGCCTCAGGTAACTAAGACTGTTGAGAAGAATTTTCAATCAATTGCTCCATCAATTAGTCTCCCTACAACTATTGATTATCATGATTATGAGGGACAGTTACAGCATCTAATCTACCGGTCAACCTTTACCTACGATAATCAAAACAGGCTGCTAGACATTACCGATCAATTGACCGATTGGCCGGGTAGCAACAGTTCAACCTGGGTTCGATTCAATTATACCGATAATCGGGTGTCCAGCATCGACGTAAAATCTATTTCGGCAAATTTAGATGAACCAAATTCTGTTGAAGATCGAAAACCGGCTCGCTTTGAGTTAACGTATTCTGGTCAGGACGTACTGGCCAAGCTCCTGATTGAGGGTAAAGAAGTACAACAGAGTTTGCTTACGCTCGATGAGAAAGGCTTGCCTGTGAAAAGCAGTTTCAAAAAAATGTTTTTTGATGATAAGGGGAATATTGACTTCGTTACTAAATCGAAGCTATTTCCGTTAGTTGGTACGGAAATTATTGAACAGCGTTATGATGCCAATCGGGCGGTGCTCAGTCAAATTCGGGAGATGCAGCTTTTAGATGGTTTGTTAAGCTCGGTTAACCGATATGTTACCTCGAGCGGTTTAAGCGGATTAGGTAGCAGTCTGAGTACCAATAATCTGACATATACGAAACGTAAAAACTGCGATCCGAAATATGGGTGTAAGGAAATAGACGAACCGCATATTCGAGCCGTGACCGTCAATGAACTGAGTTTTCCTACGCGATTAGTATGCAGTATGGGCGCACTGGGCAGTTATGAGTTCACGGTTACCTATAAACAGGTAAGTAATTAGACCCTATAGAAATCGCGCCAGTTCTACCCCGGCTGAGACGAGTCGCGTTTTTGCCAGTGATAAGCAGCAATCGAGTTCTTCCAGAAATACTTTTCAGCTACCGTTCGACCTTTTGCGGCAAAGTATTCTTTCACCAGATTCAATCCAGCGTCAAAAGGCAGCCACTGATCACTATTCGGCCAATCGCTACCATATAGCAGTCGGTCTTCACCAAAGATGTTGAACAGATTATCCAATCGCTCGTGGTAGAAACTCAGTGATTGCGGAATTTTTCCGTCCACTCGGCGCAGGACTTCCGAAATCTTCACATAAACCTGGGGACGCTTTCCCAATTCCTGTAAGTTAGCTTCGTAAGTTTTCCGTACACTAGAATCCTCTGGAATAGTCATTTGAGGCAGATGATCGATGACTACCCGCAATGATGGCACTTGATCGGTGATACGAACTACGGCAGCAAGTAATGCAGGGTTTGGATTGGCCGTATCCAGCACTAGTCCGGTTTGGGCGAGAAGCTTCAGGTCGGTTATAAATGTTGGATTCGTTACTTGACGGGAAAGATCGTGCCCTTCCCAAAGATTTCCATAGCGAATGCCGCGAAACAGGGGATTTCGTTGGAAGCGTTCAAGTTGTTTACGAAAGCCTGGTTTACCCGGTTCAAGGTTTCCTACAATGCCAACAATTATTTTAGCTTTTTCAGCAACGTCGAGTACCCACTGATTATCCTCAAGCCAGGGGCTGGCTTCTACGACAATTGCCCCAACAACACCAAGCGGCATCGCGATCTTCCGGTAGCGGTCTGGAAGTGCTGGCTTATAAAGAATAACATCTTTTGGTGTCGGCCAGGGTACGCCTTGCGGACGAGTCGGGTCGAATAAATGAATATGCGTATCAATAATCGGGATGGCGGATTCTTCCGTCCAACTTACCAAGGGGGCCGTTATGGTTGCTCCCGCAGTCAGAGCAAGGAAATGTCGGCGGTTCATGAACATGAAGTTGCTGAAACAGAGAAAATCTCATTAATGAACGTTGCTCTTTTACAAGCTTGGTCGCTTATTGAACCAGGGTTGCGCTTTTTCTAATTGCCCTGCCAATCGAAATAAAGTAGCTTCGTCGCCAAGTTTAGCCGCGAACATCACACCAATCGGCAAGCCATCCGCCGACCAATGTAAGGGAACCGACATAGACGGCTGCCCGGTCATATTCGTAATTACGGTGAACGAAATATAGCCCAGCGAACGCTCCGCCAAATCCGTTACAGTTTTGCTGCCATTCAGGTATTTCAACCCGCCAAGCGAATCGACCAGTTTCAGCAAACGTTGCTCAGACGCCGTATTCTGGAACGTACCAATTTCGATAGGCGGGCGGGGTAATGTCGGGGTTAAAAACATATCATACGTTTCATGAAGCTGGCCCATTGCCCGGTTGAGCGAATTCCAACGCCGTTTCTGAAAAGCAACATCAGCCGCCGAAAAGCCCTCTGCCAAACGAGCTTGCGCCCAGGTATTTAATTCTACATCGTCGCGACGAGTCGGTCGGCCCAAATACTGTCCTAATTCACGCAAAACACCAGCTGTTTCGCTCAATACATTCAGGAAAAATGCTTCAGTAACTATCGTTTTCTCATAGGGCAGCGGAACTTCCTCCACTGTATGTCCCAGTTTTTCGAGCAGCTTGACCGCTCTCAGAACGGCTTCTACGCACTCAGGGTCAGTCGGTTGCGATTCGATCAGTGCCTGTGTAGAAAAGGCAATACGCAACTTATCCGGCTCTCGACCCACTTCATCTTTGAAAGGGCGTTCGGGTGGAGCAATGCCGTACGGATCACCAGCCAGAGGGCCAGCAATGGCGTCTAGCAAACCGGCACTATCGCGTACGCTACGGGTAACGGCAAGTCCGGTGACGGCTCCATTCCAAAGTTCACCATAGTTTGGACCAAGCGTAACACGGCCCCGCGACGGTTTTAAACCAAATAACCCACAACAGGCAGCCGGAATCCGTATGGAACCTCCCCCGTCGGTGGCCGTAGCTGCCGGAACAATACCAGCCGCAACAGCACTCGCCGATCCTCCGCTCGATCCGCCAGGTGAATGTGTGAGTTTCCAGGGATTATGCGCCGGGCCATACAGCTTCGATTCCGTATAGGGTGTCAGACCAAATTCGGGGGTATTCGTTTTTCCGAAAAAGATCAATCCAGCCGTTTTCAACCGTTTAATGACTTCACTATCGACCGTAGAAACGTAATTCTGATAGCCCCGACATCCCGATTTCATAGGTGTGCCCGCCCATTCCATCTCCAAATCTTTCAACAAAAACGGTACACCACGAAATGGCCCTGTTGCAGGAAGATGCTTTGCCATTTCCCGGCCTTTATCGTACAATGGCGTTACAATTGCATTCAGTTTGGGATTGACGGCTTCCGCACGAGCAATTGCTGTTTCCAGCAACTCGTCAGGCTTTACGTCGCCTTTCTGAACGAGCTCGGCCAGTGCCGTAGCATCGTACTTTACGTATTCGTCGAAAGATAAGGATCTGGAATTGGCGGTTTGCATACGTTCAGAACAGTTACTAATTATCGTTTATTGAGGAGCTACAGCTACGCCAATTTTAGAATCTGCTGTACCATAATACAAAAACCATCGTCCCCGAAAAGGAACCAATCCTTCCAGAAAACAAACCTGATTGACCTGCCCCTGAATCTCATATGGCTGATCAGGCTTAATAAAATAAGTTTCCGAGCGATCAATGAGTTTGGCCGGATTTTTTGCATCGAATAGCAGTTGGCCCCCGGCGTAAGCACCTTCAGGCAAATTCACATCGCCATTTTTTGCATCATTCATTCCATTGTAAATCAACAGAATACCTTTTGGCATCAGCATGGCCATTGGCCCCGGTTCGAGCAGTCGATAGTCATGCTTCCCTTTTCGCGATTCAGCCGCAACGACTGGTTTATCACCATCCGTTTCTAACGGACTCCAGTGCAACAGATCGTCGGAAGTAGCCACCCGGAGCTGTGGCTGATCACCCCAGTACATCCAATATTTGCCATTGATCTTCTGCGCGACAAACCGATTGCCAACACGCTTACACACAATAGCACCCGATTTTGACCAGCTATTCCGGTATTTCCCATTCTCAAATTCACCAAACGCCAGGCCTTGTTTGTGCCACTCGGTCAGGTTGGTCGACGTAGCTACGCACAGCCGGGCTTTGTCGCCATCGTAAGCTGTGTAGGTCAGTATATACACTCCGTTTGGGCTTTCTACTACCCTTGGATCTTCGCATCCTCCCTCCCATTCGTACGTTTTCATGGCATCGTTGTTTGGATAGAACACTGGCTTTGGCAGCCGTTTAAAATGAATACCATCATCACTGATTGCCAATCCCAGTCGCGACGTTCCACCGACCCGGCGAACCGTATCTTCGGCCCGATAAAGCATATACACTTTGTTATTACGGATCACAGCTGTTGGATTGTACACATCTTTCTCCTCCCAGCGAATCGTTTCTTTACGCACTGGGCAATCGAACGTAGTACTAGCCTTTGCATTCAAAATCGGGTTGTACTTATTTTCTTTTTGAAAAGGGCCTAACATCCAGGGCTTTTCGGGTTTCGCCTGCGCCCAAAGCAAATTGGGAAGCAGTAATAGGATGAATAATTGTTTGCGCATGAGTAATAAAACAAGAACTTTAGTTACTAAAGCAAAATCGTGCCAGATGTTAACTACGATTCGGCTGAATCGATTCAAAGAAGGTTGGGATAAAATAGGCTAAATACAAACCTAAAAGGTCTTCGAGACCTTTTAGGTTTAACTTACGCGAGTGCTTATTTCGCAACTACGTTTTTTCCAGCTTTTTCTTCCGGTACCAATTCTGCCTGTTGCTCAATGATAGGCTCTGTCAATGTACCCCCAAACCATTTCGCCCGGTGTTGACGCGTAACTGTTACCTCACCCTCAGGTTCTTCCAACTCCAATAACCGAATTCCACCAGGCTGGTCAAATGTGGGTTCTTCATAAACGACCTGCAACCCAACCCACGCCAGGTATTCATTCAATTTGGTTTCCAGGGGCTGGTTGCCGAAAATACACAAGTCATAATACCAGTCGAGCGACTCACCAGCTACTTCCTCGGTAATAGTTCGATAATCGTCCAGTGTATAACCAATAAAGGGCTTTCCAAAACGCTGCCACATCAATCGCATAACATCGTCGAGTGAACGGGCATGATTCGTCAACCGACGGATGTGCAAATCCAGAATTAGCGCGGCTATCGATCCTTTATGATAAACGGATACTTTACGATCGGGAACGCCTTTATCATAGCCATCAAGCCATAAATCCCAGGACGATTCTACCAGCGATTGGAAGGCACGTCCGTTATGTTCAAAATGACGTTTGAAAAGCACCTGCAATTCTTTTAGATACGCTTCGTCTGTAAAAACGCCCGATTGGCGAAGCATCAAATCTCCATAATACGTCGTTACCCCTTCGGCGACAAAACAGGTTGGGAAGTAATTTTCCTTCGTGAAATCGTAAGGAAGCAATTCCGTTGGGCGAATCCGAATAATATTCCAGGCATGAAATAATTCGTGCGACGACACCCCCAGCAAATCCTGATAGAGTCCCTCTCCTTCATCGTTTGGACCCAGAACCAAGACCGTCGAATTGCGGTGTTCGACGCCGTGATAGTAGGGTACCGTCAATATCAACGTCAGAAAATGGTATTCTTTCTCAGGAAATTCGCCGTATAATTCGAGTTGTTTTTGGGTAAACTGCCTGAAATCCTGCGCTAATCGTTCAGCATCATAAACCGGCGTACCATCGCTCCGCCAGCCGCCGTGAATCCATACATGAAACGGAATCTCGTTGACTACGTACTGAATATGTCGAAGTACTGGCGCGGCAATCAGCGGACAATCGACCAGTTCATAAAAATCAGAAGCCCACAATGAATTCGGGCTGGTCTGTTCTAAACCACAGGCAATTGCCCAGCCATCAGGAATGGCGAGTTCGAGTGTACAGGGCTCGTCAATACATCCTTCGGCATATACACACAGATTTACCGGATTGACATACAGCAATGTGTTATCTAGGTAGCTACTCCCTGCATTTAGATGATGGGATGTTGGCAGGATGGCATAATAATTATAACGGGCAACCAATTCCGTCGCTCCGTTCATCTGTATACGCCAGCGATCTTTCGTGATTTTCCGAAACGCAAGCGGATTTCCATCGCCATCAAACACCTCAAAACGCTGAATATTTTTAGCGAACTGCTGTAGCTCGTAACGACCTGGTCGCCAGGCGGGTAGTTGCAATTCGACTTCTGAGGTTGTGATGTTCGATAGATGTGCATCAACCGCAATATAATTCGGCAAAAATGGGTCGGCAGACAGACGATAATGCATAGAGGACCAGTTGAGTAGCGTTGGTTAAGAGATGCCGAAGATACCAAATCGTTTTTATAAACAGGGGCTTGGTAAACTGCAAGTATTTTTCTACCTTTGCGGACTCATTTGGAAAACAAGGATATTTAGGCAATATAGATCATGAAAAGAACGTACCAACCTTCGAACCGGAAGCGGAAAAACAAACACGGTTTCCGTGAGCGGATGGCCTCTGCTAATGGCCGCAAAGTATTGGCCGCTCGCCGGGCTAAAGGCCGCTGGAAACTGACCGTTTCGGACGAGAAAAAAGGCGAACGATTTAAAATCTAATAGTTTGACGTCTGTTGTGTGAAGTTTGAGGTTTAGCCTGTAAACAAAACGTCAAACGTCACACAACAAACTTTAAACTCTATGCCGCAAACCTTCTCCAAATCCGAACGGCTTTGCAGCAAAAAGATTCTTAGTGAATTATTTAAAAAAGGTAGTTCGACCGTCGGGACGTTCTACCTTTTTCCGTTTCGGGTACTTTATCTCCCTCAGCCCGAATCGCCCCCCGGAAGCAACGTTTTACTACCTTCCATTGTCATTACCGTACCGAAGCGGATATTTAAGCGAGCCGTCGACCGAAACCTGATTCGCAGACGTGTACGTGAGGCTTATCGACTCAACAAACACCTGTTCGAGCAGACATCGCAAGCATCCGTTTCGGCGACACCGGCCCACATTGCCTTTTTATATACCGCCAAACAAATAATTTCGTTTGAAGAAATAGAAAAAGGTATGAAATTAGTAATGAAAAAAATCGTCAGTCGATAGTCGTAAGCACTCCTACGACATTTCTGCCGACTAAAAACTTTCGACTATCAACTCCTGACTTCCGACTCAATTTATGCGATTCTCAAAACGATTTACCCTTTTAGCCTCGTCGGCGCTTGTAGCGGGTGGCATTGGCTTCTTCTCGTTTAAAAACGACGACCGTTTTTTCGAAATCGCTCGTAACCTCGACATCTACGCGACATTGTTCAAAGAACTAAACTTGTACTATGTCGATGAGGTAAACCCAAATCGCATGGTTAAAACCAGCATCGACGCGATGCTGAAAGCACTTGACCCCTACACCAACTTCTTTGCGGAAGACGAAATTGAAGATTACATGACCATGACCACTGGCCGCTACAACGGCATTGGTGCGTTGATTGGTCAGCGTCAGGGCAAAAGCATTGTGCTGATGGTGTATGAAGGAACGCCTGCCGAAAAATCAGGGCTGCGCATTGGCGACGAGGTTATAAAGATTGATGGCGTTGACATTAAAGCACGCAAGGAAGCAGACCCCGGTAAATTGTTGAAAGGACAGAACAACACGGCTGTAAAGTTGACGGTTCTTCGTTTTGGCGAAAAAGCGCCCGTTGACTTGAGCGTTGTGCGCGACGTGGTGAAAATGACCAACGTACCGTACTATGGCATGATCAACGACGAAGTCGGCTACATTGATCTGAAGGATTTTACCGCAACGGCTTCGCGGGAAGTTCGCACAGCGTTTCAGGAGTTGAAAGGCAAAGGGATGAAAAAGCTTATTCTCGACGTTCGCGAAAATCCGGGTGGACTGCTGAATATGGCTATCGACATTTGTAACACGTTTATTCCCAAAGATTCAGAAGTTGTCACGACGAAGGGGAAAGTCACCGAGTGGAACAAAACCTACACGGCGCTGAATCCACCGTTGGATCTCGAAATGCCAATTATCGTGCTGACGAATAGCCATAGTGCATCGGCGGCTGAAATTGTGTCGGGCGTGATTCAGGACTACGACCGGGGCGTTTTGATTGGTCAGCGTACCTACGGAAAAGGCTTAGTGCAAACCACGCGGGAGCTCTCCTTTAATACGAAGCTGAAAATCACTACGGCTAAATATTACATCCCGAGTGGACGCTGCATTCAGGCTATCGACTATAGTCACCGCAACCCCGATGGCAGCGTTGGTAAAATTCCAGATTCGCTCAAGACAGCGTTCAAAACCAAAGCTGGTCGCGTAGTGTACGACGGTGGTGGGGTGTTGCCTGATGTGGTGATTGAAGCCCAAACGCCAACGCCTATCGCCCTAAGCTTGACAAACAAAGGGCTGATTTTTGATTATGCCGTAAAATACCGACACGAACATCCAACCATCAAACCCGCTCGTGAATTCAAGCTTACGGATGCGGAATACGCTGATTTCACGAAATGGGTAGCTGATAAAGAGTATGATTACACTACACAGGTTGAAAAAGACTTGGGTACGCTGGAAGCATCGGCTAAGAAAGAAAAATATTTTGACCAGATTCAGGATCAGTTGAAGTCGCTGAAAACGAAGATGTCGCACAGCAAAGATGCCGATTTGAACACGTTTAAGCCCGAACTCAAGACATTGCTGGAACAGGAAATTGCGGGTCATTATTACCTGCAAAAAGGGATTAAAGAATCTTCTTTCGCTACTGATCCCGAAATGAAAGCTGCTTTGGATCTGTTTAAAGACATGAATCGATATACGTCGATTCTGAAAGGAAAACAATGAGTAATTAGTGATGATGATGAATGATAAACGATGAGCAAAATCCGAGCTACCAGGATAATTACTCATCGCTTATCACTCATCACTCATCACTCATCAATATGCCGCTAATTCTCTCTATTGATACTTCTACAGCCAGTTGCTCGGTTGCGCTTCATCAGGATAATCGTTTGCTAGGTTGTTACGAATTGTTTACTGAGCGGACCTCAGCGGCTATGCTCACGACGCTTATTGATAATGTAGTTCGTCAGGCTGGTTATGCGCTCAATCAAGTAGACGCGATAGCGGTAGCGAAAGGCCCAGGCTCATATACTGGTTTACGTATTGCCGTTTCAACTGCTAAAGGCTTATGCTTCGCTCTGGATAAATCATTACTGGGCGTCAATACATTAGCCGCTATGACTGAACAAATTCGGGCGTATTTTCCGGCTAATTACCGGCTTTGTCCGATGATCGACGCCCGACGGATGGAAGTCTATTGTGCGATTTACGATACGACAGGTCAGGAAATCCAGCCTACGTCAGCACAGATTATTGACGCCGATTCATTTGGCGAGTGGCTAGCTCAGGGTCCCGTCGTATTTTTTGGTGATGGTGCAGCCAAATGTCAATCCATGCTGGGCGAGAATGCTAACGCTATTTTTCCAGCTATATCTGTAATTCCCTCAGCCCGAACGGTGGGAAAATTAGCAATTGCCGCTTTTGCCGAAGGTGAATTTGAAAATCTAACCACATTTGAGCCGTTTTATTTGAAAGATTTCATGACAACGCAGCCCAAAAAGATGGTTCTGTAAGTAGGCGATCTTACCAGACGGTTAGAGGAATTGGTGGGAATCTGGGGATTTTGTCCTTATTTCGCCCCGGCAACCGTCTATTCTTCGTTCCTGTGCAGATTATCGTTGATATTGGTAATACCGATGCTGTTTTCGGACTTTACGATCAAACAACCTGGCAATACATCTGGCGTACACCTTCCCGTCGCGACGAACCAGCTGAATCCTACGAACGCCGTCTAAGGCTTTGGTTGCTCGAAGCTAGCATCCCCTTAAGTGCCATCGAAACAACTGTATTAAGTAGTGTTGTCCCCGATCTGACGCCTACCATGCGGGCGATGTTAACCGAACTCTTCAGTTATGATCCAATCGTAGTTGGGCCTGGCGTTTATCCGCTCTTACCAATCGAAATCCTACGTCCGCATGAAATTGGTGCTGATTTGGTGGCGAATGCGCTGGCGGCTTATACACACTATAAACGCACCTGCGTAGTGGTTGATTTTGGCACTGCCTTAACTTTTACGACGGTTTCGGGCGAGGGTAAAATTCTGGGTGTTGCTATTGCACCTGGGCTGAAAACCGCTATTCGCTCTCTCTTCGCCAATACTGCTCAACTCCCAGAAGTACCCATTGAAGTCCCTGAATCCGCTCTTGGAACAAGTACGACTCATGCTATTCAGGCTGGGATTGTTTTAGGCTACGAAGGCTTGGTACGTTCTCTGGTTGTTCGGATTCAGGCAGAATTGAACGGTGATTGTATGGCTGTTGCCACGGGTGGTTTATCTGGTCGAATTCCCTCTTTGCGAGATGTTTTTACCGAAATCGTCCCATCATTAACCCTGGAAGGTGTTCGGTTAATCGGCGAATTTGTTTCTAATTCTTCTGAAGAATAAGCTAAAAACCAACTATTTTCCTGTAAACGAAAAATAAGTTACTATCAACTTCTGTTACTCAAAACAGAGTTGATAGTAACTTATTTTTTTGTACTATATCAATATAACCAAAAACAACAGAAAGTATTTTATACCGTTTAGTAGATTTATTACAAGCCCAATATTGAATTAAAAGCCAGAACAATAGTACATTCTTTTTCTTTTTCCTTCTCCATTCTATTGTATCTACATATAATTAAACATGTCATAATAGGACTATTTTTTAGCTGATAACAAGCTACTTGCCTATTTTCTAACTTGACTAGCGTGCCTTGTCGCTGGTACCAATAAATAAGGGTGTCAACTACTACTTCTCACCAAACATGCGCAGTCATGAAAAAATATCTCTTTTCTATTATACTACTACCGATTGTACTTTTCAATGTTTTTTCTGTTCAGGCAGCTACACCCAAGCCTATCTGGTATTCAGGGAAGGTGATTCTGTGGGATAAGACTAGTTTAGAAGGCGACTTATCCTATAACTGGTTGCTGGAATCAATCTTATTCCGTCAGCTCGACGGGCGCATACTCACGTTTTCTACAAAGCAGGTTAGCCAGTTTGGTTGGTTCGATTTCAGCGTTCATAAGTATCGAAATTTCAAAGCGCTTGACAACAATGAAGTAAAAGACCAGGTTCATCAATCATTTTTTGAGATCTGTCAGGATGGCCCATTGATTGTTGTCAGACGAATCAAACCATTACGCGGGTTGCGGAAGCATATGTTTACGAATCCCACTTACTATGCCGATCAACCCTCGATGGTTGAAAACTCGGATCTCTTCGATTATTTCGTATATGATGCGGGGCGTTTACGTAATATAGATCGGTTTCATTCAGAAGTCTACCTCCCCCTCATGACAACCTACGATAAGCAGCTACAAACATATGTACAACGCCATAATATCAATAATCGGTCTTTATTCGGGCGATTGCTGCTTATTCACCAATACAATATGATGGTTGAACAGGATGCTAAACTAGCTTCAACCAAAGCAACAGGAATTGCCCCCGAATAGCTTATTCATCCGGCGATTGCGGAGCATCATTGGGTGTTTGTGATGGACGTTTTTTCCGTTTTCGCAGGGCATCGGCCAGCAGAAATTCAATCTGACCATTCACACTCCGAAACTCCTCCTGCGCCCACCGTTCCAGTTCTTTCAGGGTCTCAGGCTGAATTCGTAATACAAACGCTTTTTTCTCAGCGGGCATAAGTTCTATTTTAACGATGAGTGATGAACGATAAATAATGAGTGGACTGACGCAAACACTGCAACGGCGAGTTATTCATCACCGTTCCAGTGGCCCGGTTATCGTTCATTACTCATCACTGATAAAGAGTTCCTGCGTTTACAATAGGGCTGACGGATTTTTCACCACATAACACAACCAGCAAATTACTGACCATCGCAGCTTTACGTTCTTCGTCTAGTTGCACAACATCTTTTTCGGCCAATCGAGCCAGCGCCATCTCGACCATACCAACGGCCCCCTCTACAATCTGTTTCCGGGCCGATACAACTGCTGTTGCCTGCTGACGCTGAAGCATGGCTCCGGCAATCTCGGGCGCATACGCTAGGTGACTAATCCGAGCTTCCATTACCCGAACTCCGGCCTGTCCAAGTCGCTCGTCCAGTTCCTGTTCCAGAAATTTGTTAATCTGGCCGGTATTATCACGCAAGGTTGTGACTTCATGCTCATCTTCCATGTTGTCATAAGCGTGCGAACTAGCCAGAAAACGGACAGCGGCTTCCGACTGAATCTGCACGAAATTAGCATAGTTATCAACGTCGAAAAGGGCTTTTGCTGTATCGGCCACCTGCCAGACAACGACAGCCGCAATTTCAATCGGATTACCCATTTTATCGTTCACCTTCAGCTGTTGACCGTTTAGGTTACGAGCGCGTAAACTGATTCGGGTCTTGCTATATAATGGGTTTACCCAGCGCAATCCTGTTTCTTTAATCGTTCCAACGTAATCGCCAAAGAACGTAGCAGCGATTCCTTCATTCGGATAGATAACCACAATTCCTTTCAGTAGAAATGCGCCAGTCAGGGCCAAAAGCCCGCTAAAAAACGGTCCGAAATTCAACATAAACGGGGCTATTATAAAACAAAGGATACCGATCAGCACAAATAAGTATCCCGAAACCGATATTAATTTTTTCTCTTCCATTGCGGTAAAGTTTAGTTTAGAAATGATATCAAAATGATATTGCAATGATAGATTATTTATAAATAGGTTGTACGATAACTAGAGGAACGGTCAGGCAAATCCATCAATGGTTTTATTGTCTAGCTGAACTCCAGAATCTATTTAACCTCACCCCAATCCCTATCCTGTTATAGGAGAGTGGCTTATTTCGAAATTCAGAACAAATAGACGAGACAGACGGAGTGTATAACTGCACACTGAATGAAAATAGAAAGTAGTTATAGTTAGTAACTGAACTTTCTAAAAGATTATATTGCCTAAAGGATCGCTCGGATATATTGCTAAAATAGCTTACTATCTGGATAAAATCCTACAAAATAGGAGTTCGTAAACAGAAGTTATTTGTACCTCTAAATCCCTAAGAACCAACGTGTCTAAACCTACAACTCGTTTTGCGATTGCCTTAATTACAGTTCTCTTTTTTCTCTGGGGATTTGCCTTAAATCTAAATCCTATTCTGATCCCACACCTGAAAAAAGCCTGTCAGTTGAGTGATTTACAGTCTGCCTTAATTGACTCAGCTTCCTACATTGCTTATTGCCTGATTGCTATACCCGCTGGATTGTTTATGAAGCGATACGGCTACAAAATGGGGATTACATTAGGGCTTCTGCTGTTTGCAGGTGGAACATTTTTATTCTATCCAGCGGCAGAACTCCGTCAGTTCAGTTTTTTTCTGATTGCTCTATTCATTATTGCCAGTGGATTAACACTGCTCGAAACAGCGGCTAATCCGTACATTACGGTGCTTGGCGATGCCGAAACCAGTACCCAGCGACTCAACTTTGCGCAATCGTTTAATGGGTTAGCGGCTTTTCTGGCTCCGCTCATTGGTGGGCGATTTATTTTGTCGGGAAAGAATCTATCGGCCAGCGAACAGCAGGCTATGTCGCCGGGGCAATTTGATGCGTATCTGAATCAGGAAGCGGCTTCTGTGCAGATTCCATTTCTGATCATTGGTGGGGTTGTCTTGCTCGTTGCTTTCCTGATCAGCCGGACGAAGTTGCCTGTTATTAACGAAGAAGATGATTCACCTGCCATCGTCCAGGGGTCTATTTTTTCTGAAAAGAACCTGATTACCGGAGTTGTTGCACAATTTTTCTACGTGGGCGCCCAAGTCTGTATCAGCAGTTTTTTCATCCGATTCCTGGAACAGGTAGCGAACAAGGGAGAAAAAGAAGCAGCTGACATACTATCATTTGCTTTACTAGGTTTTATGGTTGGGCGTTTCTTTGGTACGTTTCTGATGAAATACGTAACTCCACCTCATCTGCTGGCAACATACAGTTTACTTAATATTGGCCTACTGGCTATTGCTGTATTTGCTCATGGACTCGTACCTGTTTACGCACTGATCGGCGTTGAGTTTTTTATGTCTATCATGTTCCCTACCATTTTTGCGTTAAGTATTAGAGGGTTAGGCTCTAAAACCAAACTGGGATCTTCATTAGTTATTATGGCGATTATGGGCGGGGCCGTATTCCCAGTCATTATGGGCCGAATCTCTGATCTGACGACCATGCAAACGGCTTATCTGGTGCCAGCGGTCTGCTTTTTGCCTATTCTGTATTTCGCTATAAAAAATTTCGCGGTAAAAAATGTAGCCTTAACTACATCCCATTAGCGTATATATGTAGCCATCACTCAACGCTTTAAATCGACTGGTTATGCTTATGCCAAACGCTTCATTATTGGATAAGGTACCTTTTCCGGTACAACGGCTCTACTGGATATACGGCGTTCCGGCAGAGGCAATACGCGGTACGCATGCGCATCGGGTTTGTCAGGAGCACTTGTTGTTACTAAATGGCAAACTGACCATCAATTTAAGAAGTACAGCAGGCGAATTGAGTACATATATTCTTACGGAATCGGGTGAAGGCTTGTACATTCCGACTATGCACTGGAAAGAAATTCACTTTTCGACCAACACAATCGTACTGGTAGCCGCATCAGACCGATACGATCCCGACGATTACATATACGAAGAAGAATTTAATCAATTATGCTTACAGGTAGCCTGAACCACGGCAGCTGTACACGATTTTCATAGGTTGGTTTTAGGAAAGTCCCACCGGCTTGTGTGCGGACTTTTTTTTACCGTAGTTGCCAGTCTGAGACAGCTATTAAACCCCTACTTTTGTTTACATACTTGCTAGATTAAACCATGGATTTACAACTGCAAAACAAAGTTATTATCGTTACGGGTGGGGCCAAAGGCATCGGCGAAGGCATCGTAAAAGGCCTGGCTGCCGAAGGTGCTATTCCGGTCATTATTGGCCGAAATGAAGCCGACAATCAGAAAGTTGTCGATGAGATCGAAGCCGCTGGTCAACAGGCGTTTCAGGTCGTTGCTGAATTGACCCAGCCTACCGAATCTGAAAAAGCGGTTAAAGCCGTACTAGAACAGTTTGGCCGCATTGACGGGGTGGTGAACAATGCAGGGGTAAATGATGGCGTAGGGCTCGAAACGGGTAACTACGAGGCCTTTATGGCGTCGTTGCACAAGAATCTGGTGCATTATTATTTGACTGTCCATTATGCACTGCCAGCTCTGAAAGAATCGAAAGGGGCTATTGTCAATATAAGTTCGAAAACAGCCGAAACAGGTCAGGGTGGTACATCGGCTTATGCAGCCGCAAATGGTGGTCGCAATGCGCTAACCCGCGAATGGGCGGTTGAATTGCTCAAATACGGAATTCGGGTCAATGCTATTATTGTAGCAGAATGCTGGACTCCACTGTACGAACGCTGGATTCAAACACTTCCAAATCCGGACGAGAAATTAGCTTCGATTGTCGCTAAAATTCCGCTCGAAAACCGAATGACGACCGCTGAAGAAATTGCCAATACAACCCTCTTTTTATTATCACCTCGCTCTAGTCATACAACTGGTCAACTTCTATATGTCGACGGCGGCTACGTTCATCTTGACCGCGCTTTAGCCAACGCATCTTAAAATAGGTCCAGGGTTCAAGTTGGCGGGTGAATTATGCGTCAGCCAACTTGAACCCTGAAACTCTAAACTACATTATGCAAACTTTAGTCTGTACAACGCCCGGCCAGTTGACCTATCAGACCGGCATTAAACCGGAATTATCCCCAGATCACGCGATTCTGCGCATACGCCGAATTGGTATCTGCGGTACTGATCTTCATGCTTTTGAAGGAACACAACCCTTTTTTAATTACCCTCGCATTTTAGGTCATGAATTAGCGGGTGAGATCGTTGAAGTGGATAACGCACCTGGTTTTCAGCCGGGCGAAGCCGTTACATTTATTCCCTATTTCAACTGCGGCCATTGTGTTGCCTGCCGATCTGGAAAACCCAATTGCTGCGTTAATTTACAGGTGTCTGGCGTTCATATCGACGGTGGTATGGTCGAATACTTATCCGTTCCATCGTATTCACTGGTGCATGGCAATGGCCTGAGTTTCGACGAATTAGCGCTGGTAGAGCCACTGGCGATTGGCGCACATGGCGTTCGTCGGGCGGCAGTTCAGCCTGGCGAGTGGGTATTGGTGGTAGGTGCCGGACCAATTGGTTTGGGCGTTATGGAATCCGCACGAATTGCTGGAGGGAAAGTAATTGCACTGGATATCAATGAGTCTCGATTAGCATTCTGTAAAAATCGCCTGAAAGTTGAACACACGGTAATGGCTACCGATTCAGATGTTATGGAGCAACTGGCGGCTATCACCAACGGCGAAATGCCGACGGTTGTCATCGACGCAACGGGCAGTTTACGCGCCATCAATAATGCCTTTCAATACATGGCTCACGGCGCTCGTTACGTGCTGATTGGCCTTCAGAAAGGCGAAGTCAGTTTTAGCCATCCAGAATTTCATAAACGGGAAGGTACGCTCATGAGCAGCCGAAACGCTACGCGAGCCGATTTTGAGCACGTAATTGCTTCCATGAAAGCTGGCCTTGTCGATCCGACTACATATATTACGCATCGAGTAACGTACGGGCAAGTACGCGACGACTTTGCAAGCTGGCTCGATCCGGCTAATGGCGTTATTAAAGCAATGGTCGCGTTAAATGACTAAAATCCTCGTGTCTGTGTCCTCACAGACACCTTTCCGGTAGGGCAAACTTTGCTGACGCACAGGTGTCTGTGAGGACACAGACACGGAGGGCTGATAGAAAAACCAATGCCCGTTCAGATACTAACTCTGCAAACGCCAATCCTTTTCACTATTTTTGCGGCCTTAAATCGACGGTCAACGCACACAGGTTGACCAATTTATTGACGATCATGCTCCTGAGTGAACAAGAAATAAACCGCCGGCAAAAACGCGAAGACTTAATGCGGATGGGGATCGATCCCTACCCCGCTGAGCTATTTGACGTTACGGCCACCATTGCCGACATCCAAGAGGCATTCCAAACAATTGAACCTGAGCAAGATCTTTCGAACGATGCGCATTGGGGAAATATTCAACTTGCCGGGCGGCTTATGGGTTTCCGTATCATGGGCAGTGCTTCTTTTGCCGAACTGCAGGATTCAACTGGCCGGATGCAAATCTATTTCCGACGCGACGATCTTTGCCCCGGCGATGATAAAACGCTCTACAATACCGTATTTAAAAAGCTCCTCGACATTGGTGATATTATCGGTATTCGGGGAAATGTATTCTCGACCAAAACAGGTGAATTATCGGTTTACGTTCGGGAATTTAAGATTCTGAATAAATCGTTGCGACCACTACCCGTTGTAAAAGAAGTAGTGAATGAAAACGGTGAAAAAGAAACATACGATGCCTTTACCGACCCAGAACAACGGTATCGCCAACGGTATGTAGATTTGATTGTGAATCCGCAAGTGCGCGATGTGTTTGTAAGACGCACTAAACTAGTGAATTCGATTCGCCAGTTTCTGAGTCAAAAAGGCTATCTGGAAGTCGAAACGCCAATTTTGCAACCGATTCACGGCGGAGCTACAGCCCGGCCTTTCCGTACGCATCATAACACACTCGACATGACGCTTTATATGCGGATTGCCAACGAGTTATACCTAAAACGGTTAATTGTAGGCGGTTACGATGGCGTATTCGAGTTTGCCAAAGATTTCCGGAACGAAGGCATGGACCGTACCCACAATCCGGAATTCACGCAGGTTGAGTTTTACGTAGCTTATAAAGACTATCTCTGGATGATGGATACCATCGAAGAAATGGTCGAAAAAGTCGCGTTGGACGTAGCTGGAACGACTAAAGTAACGGTTGGCGAAAACGTTATCGATTTCAAGCGTCCCTGGAAACGCATGACTATGTTCGAAGCGATTCAGGAATATACGGGCGTCGATGTATCGAACATGGAAGAAGCTGAACTTCGGCAGGTAGCAGAAAATCGGAACATCAAAGTCGATAGCACGATGGGCAAATCGAAACTGATTGACGAACTGTTTGGCGATGCCTGCGAACCTAATCTGATTCAGCCAACATTCATCACCGATTATCCGGTTGAAATGTCGCCGTTGACTAAGAAACACCGAAGTAAACCGGGTTTGGTAGAACGTTTCGAGGCCATTTGTAACGGAAAAGAAATCGCGAACGCCTATTCAGAATTAAATGACCCACTCGATCAACGCGAACGCTTTGAAGAGCAACTTCGCCTAGCCGAGCGGGGAGACGAAGAAGCAATGGCGCTAGACGAAGATTTTCTACGAGCATTGGAATACGGGATGCCTCCAACAGCGGGCGTAGGTTTGGGAATTGATCGTCTGACGATGATTATGACTAACCAACCCTCTATTCAGGATGTGCTATTCTTCCCACAAATGCGTCCTGAAAAGAAACTTGAGCAATCAGAAGAAAGTGATTATGTAGCGGCTGGTGTTCCTGCGGAATGGGTTCCTGCCCTCCAGAAGCTTGGTTTTCTGACTGTTGAACAGTTGCGTACAGCTAATCCCAATAAGCTTTTCAATGACTTAGGAGGTGTTCGCAAAAAATTAAAACTGGATGTACCAATGCCTACTTTGGATCAGGTACGTAGCTGGACAGGAAATTAAACAACGAAACCCCCACCTAAAACTAGGTGGGGTTTCAATATCTTAAGTCGATGCTGAGGGTAATTCTAGTCTGATATCTTTTGCACCTTTACGGCGTTCAATCCTTTTTTGCCGTCAACCACTTCAAATTGCACGCGGTCTTTTTCCCGAATGGTAATTCCATTTAAACCGGTAATGTGAACAAAAATGTCTCTGTTGGTACCGTCTTCAACGATGAATCCGTAACCTTTGCTCTCGTTAAAGAATTTTACTTCACCTGTTTGCATAAAACGTAAACAATTAAACAATTAAACATTTAAAGGGTCAGTTATTAACAAAGATTCAGGAAACAGATACCAGAACATCCCCTTGGTCAGGATACTTAGTTGAGAGCCAACGAACTTTGTTAAAATATAATGGTGAAAATAGCACTTACGGACTATCAACGCCGTTACAACACAAAGAAAACAAAAATGTTCTTACTGCAATGCGTTTGAAGCCACTTTTTGCCTAATTTCACTAAGTTTATATTGTTTTTTTATCGAAAGAGCAAACAATCTATTAAAGTCAGTCGTTAGCATTAGGTCTTATCTTTGCCCAAATTTTATATACTTCGTCATTAATAGAATGGACAAGATACGTTATTTCATTGAAAATCAAGCGTTTGGCGTCTGCGCTTTTCTGGGAGAGAAGATGAGCATCTCGGCCAGTAGCATCCGCCTATATTTTATCTATACGTCTTTCTTAACGCTTGGTTCCCCTGTTATTATTTACCTGATATTAGCTTTCTGGATGGAAATGAATAAACACCTCCGCCGACACGCCCATCCAACCATTTGGGAACTGTGAACCATGTACGACATAGGATCTAGGATGTAGCGCTTACAGGAAAGACACATCTCATATATCATACATCTCCTTAAACGTTTTCTTCTTTTCGGCAAAATACTGCCATACAATGCTTTTTGGGTACAGCTTTACCGTTGTAGTCTGCTGCTGTTTTAAATGTTGTCGCTGCTGATGCAGTTTTGGCAAATGGCCGTAAAAGGCGAAATGTGCCCGTAAAATTGCCCATACATCCAACCATTCTCCTACCTTCATGAACAGGATCGACGATACACCATCTAGTGTCAGTCGTAAAAGAATTTTGGGCCATAACCAGCCATTAGCCGGCCAGTTCTTATAGAGCATGTATAGACTGTTGCGGTAGTTTAAATACGTTTTTTGCGGATTAGATTTGTGCAGTGTTCCTCCACCTACATGATAAACCGTCGATTGACCACACGCCCAGGCTTCGTACCCACGTCGTTGAATACGCCAGCACCAGTCAATCTCTTCCATGTGCGCAAAAAACGAGGCATCGAAGCCACCTGTTTCGTGAAAAACTGCCGATCGGACGAATAAACAGGCGCCTGTAGCCCAAAAAACTGGCCGATTATCATCGTACTGCCCCTGATCAGTTTCGAATGTAGCGAATACGCGCCCACGGCAGAATATATA
Source organism: Spirosoma harenae (assembly GCF_054776975.1). NCBI lineage: Bacteria > Pseudomonadati > Bacteroidota > Cytophagia > Cytophagales > Cytophagaceae > Spirosoma > Spirosoma harenae. The sequence continues at coordinate 128,023 of NZ_BAAHBD010000006.1, forward strand.
TCCTAACCAATCGACAAAGCCCCCCGCAGCCCCAGCGTGCTCAAATAGTTCTGGTTCGTCGTACGAGCGAATTTTGGGTTGGCAGGCGGCTATTCTGGGATTTTTCTCCATCAAATCCACTACCGGAGAAAGCCATCCAGGCGTTACGTCGATATCCGAATTTAGCAAGACATAATACTTGGCTCCGCCATATTGGCTTCTTACCCGATCGAGGGCAAGATTATAACCTCCTGCATACCCTTCATTTCGGGCAAGCTCAATAACTCGAACGGTAGGGAAAGTGGCGCGCAGAAAGGCAACCGATGAATCAGTAGAAGCACTATCGGCGACATAAACCGGATGTCCATCGGAATTCGCCAGTACGGTCGGCAGGAATTTGGCTAGAAACGGTTGTCCGTTGTAATTAAGAATGACAATGGCAAGAATATCCACGCAGTAAAATTACGAATTACGGTTTACGATTTGACTATCGCAGGATTACAAGAATCATACTCCATACTTCGTAAACCGTAATTTATTACATAAGTCCGTCCAGATTCAGGCCGGGAATGTTAGGGAGTAGTCCTTGGGTAGCCTCTCGAAGATGTTCACGGGCTTTTACGTCCACATTCGCCAACGCCTTATTGGTAGCAGCAACAATCAGATCCTGAAGCATTTCGCGATCTTCGGCTGGCGATTTGATGAGATCAGGATCGATCTCAATTTTCAGCACATTTTTCAGGCCGTTTACGGTCACTTTCACCAATCCGGCTCCAGATTCTCCCGTTTCGGAGACGGTGCTGAGCGTTTCCTGAGCCTCTTTCATCCGGGCCTGAACTTCCTTCATTTTCCCGAACATATCGAACATATTCATAGTCTCTGAGTTAGTTTTTATCTACGACTCCGAACGAGCAATATCGCACCTGTGCGTACCGTTTGCAAACCCGTTTGGTCAATCACTTCAATACGATACATGTATTGCCCTTCAAGTGCATGTTGGCCATTTACAGTACCATCCCACCCCTGTTGTTTATCGGTTGTGGAATACACAACAGCTCCCCAACGGTCGTAAATGGTCATTCGGAATCGATCAAAATAAATGCCTTTCGCCAAAAATAGTTCATTCATGCCATCGCCATCGGGCGTAAAGGCATCGGGCACCCAGATTTTAGCTTCTCGTCGGAAGGTAAAAAAGTTTGAGTAACTAATGGTGCCATCTTCTGAAATAGCAATGATCCGGTACTTCTGCGATTGCGAATCCAGATCAGCAGCATCCAGATCACGATGTGGATTCATGCCGAGACCATCGATTTCCCGTCTCGTATTATTCGCAGAATCAATCACTTCAATTATAAATTCCTGGAGTTTCTCCGGTGTGAAAGGAGATTCTGCGGTCCAGTCAATTCCTTTCGGCGAGTTTGAGTTCAGGAAAACGGTACAAACAGGTTCTGTCGGCGTCGACTCCACACCACAACCGGCCATATAACTCACTTTGTAGCAGTATAAACCTGTTGATGCATCTGCATTTGCATCTGTGTATGTATTCTGATTAACTACCGTAGCTACTTGTTGAAATGAGCCCGAAGCACCATTAGAACGACTGATAACCAATGAGTAACTGGCAGCAGCGGTTGGAACCATAGCGACCAGATAAGGTTTGTTATCCTGAATTGACACTACCGTGGTCCCTAAATCGCCGGGGGTACCACTATTGATCCCAGTGGTACAAACTGCCGCCGAAGTAACCGTCGTTTGCCCAACAATCGCTTCAATCGAATAGCAGTACTGAACTCCACATTGGATATTACTGGCATCCACATACGAACCCTGGTTTAATACACTTGCCTGACCGTTTATAGCGCCATCTCGCCGAACTCGGTAAAATCGAAAATTAGTAGCAGTACCCGCATAAGGTGGCCAGCTTAGTGTATTCTGTTTATCAGTCGCTTTTACCTCGGGAACCAGGCTGCATACTTCATCCGATCTGAGTGAGGGAGCGCTGCTATTACAGGCATCCTGGGTAACCAGTTGAAAACACTGCACTTGTTTAGCATCCGTCTGTATCGTCAGTTTACCAGCGTCGGTACCCGTCTGTCCTGTAGCCACATATGTACCATTTACTTTTTGGTACAACTGCACTGTTGTGCCGGTAGTGACCTGGTAATCAAGATCAATTGTTTTATCACTGGTTGTTTTTAAACTAGTGACTATAGGCTGTGTTGCCGCTGCCTGCAAGGTTATTGATACTGGAGTTAAGGTCGAACGGCAGTCGGCGGGGGGATTATAAATACCCTGAATCGTTAATGTAAAGTTTACAATAGTTGAATTCGTGTAGGTGTGCGACAACTCGATAGCCATTTCAGCACGAGTCTTTTGTTCGCGATTTCCATCACCCCAGTAAATTTCGTATTTATCGTACTGTCCTAATGTAGATGGATCAGGCACCATAATTGCTCGGCGGCCCGAACAGACCTTGACCGTAAACTTTACCGGATCGACTGGCAACACGGTAATTTCCCGACAGGCAATCGTGCCAGTACCCGTACCGTTGCCACTGCCACTTTGTATAATGGTATATGATCCTGGGGTACTGTAGGTATTAAATCTATTTGTGGTGAGTGTGACGCTGCCGATCGGCGTTTTCCCATCGTACTGATAGTTGTATTGGGCATTAATAATACCCGCACCTGTCCCAACGGTAATCTGCTGGCCCACACAAACTCTTGCTTTATCAACAGTAAAGTTGCCAGGGAAGAGAATATTGTTACAGGCATTCTGGCCCTGTGCAGCCTGAAAGCCACTCAATAACGTTAGTAAAAATAAAGGCAAACGTAGCAATCGAGTCAATCCACTGGTGTCCACCTCGACTTCCATCGGCCACAATCGTAAAATTCGCACAGAGGGTAACTATTTTATCGTTCTGTTATAATAAGTAGTACTATGCTAAAACGGATCAGCGGACATTTTCGCGTCTGGCGAAACGTATCTTTCTTAAAATCAGTTTTCCAATCAAGCTGAGTACCATTCAACCGTATCCACAGGTCAGTTCGTTCAGAAAAGAACACCAAATATACTCCCACAGACACGCTTAGACAAAAATATGAGCAATAATAGTACCAACTCCGAAGCCACTGGAAATCAACAAACAACCCTTGGCAACGAGTTAAATTCGTCAGAAATAGCACCCATTCGGCTGGATCGCATTGAAGAGGCTATTGCCGATATTAAGGCGGGTAAAATCGTCATTGCTGTTGATGATGAAGATCGCGAAAACGAAGGCGACATGATTTGCGCGGCCGAAATGGTGACGCCTGAAATGGTCAATTTTATGGTCCGCGAAGCCCGCGGCCTTATGTGCGCGCCCCTCACGCAGGAACGCTGTGACCAATTAGGGCTGGAAATGATGGTCACTAGTAATACGTCTGTTCACACAACTCCGTTTACGGTTTCGGTCGATTTATTGGGTCATGGGTGTACGACCGGTATTTCGGCTGCAGATCGCGCTAAAACCATTCAGGCGTTAGTCGATCCAACCATTACACCCGACGATCTGGGCCGACCAGGTCATATTTTCCCATTGCGAGCTGCCGAAGGTGGCGTGATCCGGCGATGTGGCCATACAGAAGCCGCTGTCGATCTGGCCAGATTAGCTGGCTTATCGCCTGCTGGTGTACTCATCGAAGTACTTAACGAAGATGGCACAATGGCCCGGTTACCCGAGTTGCGCGTTATGGCAGATCGGTTCGGAATGAAACTCGTTAGTATTCAGGACTTAATCGAATATCGTCTTCGTACCGAATCGCTGATTCATCGGGAGATTGGCGTTGATTTGCCTACCGAATGGGGCCATTTCGACCTAATTGCCTACAAACAAAGTAATACGGGCGATACGCACTTAGCGCTTATAAAAGGAAGCTGGGAGCCCAATGAACCGATTCTGGTTCGTGTTCATTCGTCCTGCGTTACGGGTGATATTTTTGGCTCCTGCCGTTGCGATTGTGGCGGTCAACTTCATACAGCGATGGAGATGGTCGAAGCCGAAGGTAAAGGTGTAATCGTTTATATGTTTCAGGAAGGGCGCGGTATTGGCTTGTTAAATAAGTTAAAGGCATATAAACTTCAGGAAATGGGTCGTGATACAGTCGAAGCCAACCTTGAATTAGGCCTGCCTATGGATGCTCGCGATTATGGTATTGGTGCCCAAATCTTGCGCGATCTGGGTGTTCGCAAGCTTCGGCTTATTTCCAACAATCCTAAAAAACGAGCTGGCTTGATGGGCTATGGTCTGGAGATTGTCGATACGGTCCCAATTGAAATTCCAGCGAATCCGCACAACAAACGGTATCTGCAAACGAAGCGCGACAAAATGGGTCATACGATTTTGAACGAGCCCGTCAACGAAGAACAATAAAGACTAATTACGGTTTTGGGTTTACCGTTCGTGACTAGCTGATGTATCATTCACCTGATCTCATCTAGCTGTAAACCAGAAACTATGAACCGTAAACCACAAACTGACTATGAATAAGCAATCATTCAAAGACCTGATCCAGGGGGACAAACCTGTACTGGTCGATTTCTATGCAGATTGGTGTGGTCCCTGCAAACAGCAGGCTCCTATTTTGAAGCAACTGACTGATCGTGCTGGTGACAAAGTTCGTGTCATAAAGATTGATGTCGATAAAGCGCAGGCTGCCGCTCAGCAATACCAGATTCGAAGTATCCCGACGATGATTATGTTTAAAGAAGGGAAAATCGTCTGGCGACAGTCGGGCGTTCAACCGCTACATACATTAGAAGGCTTAGTGAAGCAATTTGGTAGCTAGCATTCTGTAAAACATATCGAAGAGGTTCGCTATCGCGGCCTATCAACATGTCCTGTTTTGTACCCGTTCGGGTTGCATGACAGGACATTTCTGTTTTTATCACAGCTAAAACAAGTCTATATATCAGCTAATTATTGTATTTATCATATAATTTTAAAAATTATTTAGGGATTTCCTCAGCGAAATTGACTATACATAAATTCCAGAGCCCAACTCAATGAATTCACGTGTAACCGATGCAGAGTTAGTTTATTTCCTCAAAGAAGGCAATCAGAAAGCCTTCGAGGAAATATACAATCGGTATTGGTACAAGTTATTCTGCGTGGCCTATCACGAAACCGGAAGTCGGGAAGATGCGGAAGAGTTGGTACATGATCTCTTTGAAAGCCTTTGGAATAAACGACTACAATCGACCATACACCATCTGAGTGCCTACCTCGTCGTATCCATCAAGCACCTGGTTACTAATTATATAAAATCGAAGATTACGCAACGGCGGTATCAGGAATATTTGATTCTCAATGAATTGCACGAGGCCGAATTAACGGATCAGACGGTTCAGTTTTCAGACTTGTCGAAAGCTGTTGAAGAGGTAATGAAAAAATTACCGGAGAAAACCTGCGAGGTTTTCAAGTTGAGTCGCTTCGAAAATCAGCCAGTTAAGCGTATTGCCCAACAACTCAATCTGTCCGAAAAGGCCGTCGAGTACCACATTACCAAGTCGCTCAAAGTGCTGCAGGAGCAACTTAAGATTTACCAAAACTGATATAGTGCAATCTTTTTTCGCATGAGCCAATACGACTTCGATACATTAGTGCAGAAATACCTCGCCGGGGAAGCGACACCTGAGGAAGAAAGGCTCATGCACGAATGGTCGGAGCGGATGCTCGAACAAAGTACGATTGACCTTAGTCCGATAGAAAAACAGGCCATTAAAACCAGAATCTGGCAACGCGTTTACACGAGCACACTACGTAAATCGCTTTTTCTGGTTCGCAATTTCAGATTCTATGCCAGTGCCGTAGCCGCTTCGGTTTTACTACTCCTGGTTGGTCTTTTCGTTCAACGACAAGCGGTTAAATCAGGTATTCGTCAGCATAGCGCTAAATCCCAGACTGAACTTTCGGGAACCATTCATATCGCTAATACATCGGCTAAACCTCAGAAAATCAACCTTAATGATGGGAGTGTCGCTATCCTTAGTCCGCGAAGTGATTTAAGTTATCAGGAGCAGTTTGGGGCTAAAACACGAGAGCTATTTCTACATGGGGAAGCCATTTTCGACGTTGTAAAAGATCCGTCCCGTCCATTTATTGTCCACACAGGTAATCTGGTTACCCAGGTGCTAGGTACTCGCTTTACGATCAAATCATACGACGAGGACAAAGCAATTGAAGTGCAGGTTGCGAGAGGTAAGGTATCGGTGTATGAAGCCACCGAGAAATCGTTGGGTAATCGCAATGGTGTTATCCTGATTCCCAATCAGAAGATCACCTTCGATAAGCTATCTCAGAAACTTACGCCTGCCCTTGTGGAAGCGCCACACATGATTCAGGCACCTGAAAATAAAACAAGTTTCGTCTTTGATCGCGTACCGCTGACCCAGGTTTTAAACACGCTCAACAAAGCTTATGGGATCGACTTTATCGTTGAGAATCAGGCGCTCAACCAGTGTGCGTTTAATGGTGACCTGAATGATCTACCGCTTTTCCTACAACTTGATTTGATCTGTAAGTCACTGAATGCCAGATATGAACGTCGAGGAACAAGCATCTTTATTAATGGAGAAGGTTGTCTGGAATAACATAAAGAAACCTTAATATATCTCTTCTAGAATTAACGCACGGGTAATATCGGTCGATCTACTTTTGCAGTCCTACATCAGGCAGATGTAGTGCTTACCAATAGGCATTAAGAATTAATCGCTAAGCCAACTATTATGAATTCCCTACGATTATGATGAGAAGTATACCCCTAAAAAAGTTTCTGTTCGACGCCATGAAGACAACAGCAATCCAGCTAGTGCTCTTTATGCTTTTCTATGGCTTGTCGTTCGCCCGCGATACGCATGCGCAGGAGGTGCTGAATAAGGAAGTAACGCTGAAAATGGAATCGACGGAAGTATGGAAAATACTGAACCGACTCGAAAAACAGACGGACGTCAAGTTTGTGTACAGCACCAACAGCATTCGGGCCGATCAGAAAATGTCGGTCAATGTGGCGAATGGCAAACTGTCGAAAGTACTGGACGACCTACTGACACCGCTTCGTATTTCGTATGAAGTCGTGGGAACGCGCATCCTGCTTCGCAAAAAAGCAGTTGAATCGTCTACGTTTACTTTACCGTCTATAAATAATGTTTCGCTCCCGGCAGTAGCCACTACCGACCAGGCCGTGACGGGTACGGTTAGCGACGATAAAGGTGAAGTGTTGCCCGGTGTTAGTGTCGTGGTAAAAGGGACGCAACGTGGTACGACAACCGATGCAAAAGGTCAATATCGCATCAGCGTTCCCGACGGGAAAGCAACACTGATCTATTCGTTTGTTGGTTATCTTTCGCAGGAAGTTCTGGTTGGCAATCAAAGCGTTATCAGTCTGGCGCTTAAAGCGGATTCCAAATCACTGGAAGAGGTAATTGTGGTTGGATATGGTACGCAGAAAAAAGTGAACCTGACGGGGGCTGTCGATCAGGTAACCAGCGAAGTGCTGGAAAACCGTTCGTTACCGAACCTGAGTCAGGGATTACAAGGTACGATTCCGAACCTAAACCTGACCATGGGCGACGGTAAACCTATTCAGTCGCCAACCTACAACATTCGGGGAACTACATCGATTGGTCAGGGCGGTAGCGCGCTGGTGCTGATCGATGGGGTAGAGGGTGATCCGAGCCGTCTGAATCCGAACGATGTAGCCACAGTTTCGGTGCTGAAAGATGCTGCTTCGGCTGCGATTTACGGGGCTCGTGGAGCATTTGGTGTAGTACTGATTACGACCAAAAGCCCAACGAAAGATCGGACCAGCGTAACGTATTCGGTTAACCATTCGATCAAAAGCCCAACCTCAGTTCCGCAATTTGTTACGAACGGGTACACCTTCGCCAAGATGTTCAATGAAGGATGGTCAGCCTGGAATGATTATGCGCAAACCCCTCAGAATATCAACAAAACCGTCAAATTCTCTGCGGCTTATCTGACCGAATTAGAGCGTCGGAACAATGACCCCAGCCTGCCCAAAACCATTGTTGACCCGACAACGGGCGAATATGTGTATTATGAAAACACAGACTGGTATGGCGAACTCTACAAAAAAAACACCAGCGCGACTGAACACAATCTGTCGTTTTCGGGTAGCAGCGGTAAGGCCGATTTTTACGTAACGGGCCGCTATTATTCGCAGGATGGCCTTTTCAAATACAATTCCGATGATTACCGAATTTTGAGTTTGCGGGCTAAAGGATCAATTCAACTGTATCCCTGGCTGAAAATTACCAACAACGCCGATTTCTCATCGATGAAGTATCACAACCCGCTGAACGTTGGTGAAGGCGGTGGAATCTGGCGGAACATTTCGGATGAAGGTCATAACGTAGCGCCGATGTTCAACCCAGATGGTACGCTCTCGTACTCAGCTGCTTATACCGTCGGTGATTTCTGGTACGGCAAAAACGGAATCAACATGGATCGGCGCGTATTCCGTAACACGTCTGATTTTGCGACTAATTTTTTCAACGACCAATTTCGGGTAAAGGGGAATTTCACATTCCAGACCACCGACAACGACGAATTTCGGACTCGGGTACCTGTACCCTACAGCCGCAAACCGGGCGTGATCGAATATGTAGGTACCAACTATAACGATCTTCAGAATCTCTATCGCCAAACGCTTTACACAGCCACGAACCTCTACGCTGAATACGAGCCCAAAATCAACGCGAACCATTACGTAAAAGTGCTGGCGGGGTATAACTACGAGCATTCGAATTTTCGCCGATTGGAAGTAGTGCGAAATGGGCTTATTTTTTCTGATGCACAGGATATAAATCTGGCTTTGGGTCAATCGATCAGTACGGCGGGCGGTAGCGAAACCTGGGCGATTCTGGGCGGTTTTTATCGACTGAATTATGCCTTTAAAGAACGGTATTTGCTCGAACTGAACGGTCGTTACGATGGCTCGTCGAAATTTCCGACCGATCAGCGCTATGCGTTCTTTCCGTCGGTTTCCGCCGGTTGGCGCGTATCGAACGAATCATTCTGGAAAGTATCGCCAAAGGCAGTCACTGACCTGAAAATCAGAGCGTCGTATGGTTCATTAGGCAACGGTAGTATTGGTTCATATGCGTTTCAGGAGCAGTTCGGCATTTCGCAATCCGGTCGTATCCTGAATGGCGTAAAACCACAGAAAACCAGTCAGCCGACGGTGATTCCCGACGGTTTAACCTGGGAAACCTCCACTACGTCTGACCTCGGTATCGACCTGGGCATGTTGAACAACCGACTGACGTTTACCGGCGATGCTTACATCCGTAAAACAACGGGTATGTTCACGGTAGGGATGACGTTACCGGCTGTATTCGGTACGACGGTTCCGAAAGGTAACTATGCCGACCTGACCACCAAAGGTTGGGAAGCTGTGTTGACCTGGCGTGATAAATTCGCAGTAGCCAGCAAGCCGTTTAACTACGAGGTTCGCCTGACGATGGCGGATTACATGGCGACAATCGACAGCTACAATAACCCCAATTTACGTCTGACAACCGATAATTCGACCTATTATGTTGGGCAGAAAGTAGGAGAAATCTGGGGCTACGAAACGGCAGGTTATTTTACCTCCGATGACGATGTGAAGGCATCGCCCAAGCAAAATCTTTACAAAGCCTCAAACACAGGTCAGTGGTTAGCGGGCGATATTAAATTCCGGGATCTAAACGGCGATGGCGTAATTTCTTATGGCGATAATACCGTAACCAATCCCGGCGACCGACGAATCATTGGTAACTCGACTCCACGCTACACCTACGGCATTATGCTGGGAGCCGACTGGAACAATTTCTTCTTCTCGTCTTTCTTTCAGGGAGTTGGGCATCAGGATTGGTGGCCCGGAGCGGAAGCCAGTATTTTCTGGGGGCAATATAACCGCCCTTACAACAAACTTCCTGAGTGGCAATTGGGTAAAATCTGGTCGGCCGATAACCCGGATGCGTACCTGCCCCGGTACCGTGGCTATGTGGCTCAGAACAGTCAGGGGGAGTTAGTACAGGCGCAAACCAAGTATTTGCAAAATGTAGCCTGGCTACGGATGAAAAATATCCAGATCGGGTATAACCTACCTAAAACGTTGATCCGAAAAGTCGGTATGAGTGCAGCACGGGTATTCGTATCAGGCGAAAACCTGCTGACCTGGTCTCCCCTCTATAAACTTACTCGCGACATCGATGTCGAAAATATTGGTCGATCTGATTCTGTTTTGAATCCACCATCCAGCACCAGTCCCGATCCGAATAATAATAGCAGTGGTAACGGGAATAATTACCCGATTCTGAAAAGTTTCACAATGGGTTTATCGGCCACTTTCTAACCCCAACAGAATCATGATAAACATTCGATATACCTGGTTTTTTCTCATTGCTCTTTTTCTGATTGGCTGTAGCGAACTGGAACAAGTGCCAGCCTCAACAGCCTCCAAAGGAGCTGTATTCAGCAGTACAGCCGGGCTGGATTTGTATGTAAATTCCTTTTACGACAATTTGCCCGGTGCCAGCGACCTCCATGAGGGCGATCAAATGGCCGATTATGCAGTTCGTACGCAGGTGCCCGACTTTTTACGGCCTGGCGCTTACGGCCCACAGCAAAGTACGGGTTGGGATTGGACAGCCTTACGGAACATTAACTATTTCATTGCCAACTGCAATAGCCCATCTATCTCTGCTGTTGACCAACGGCATTACCTCGGGCTTGCCCGTTTTTTCAGAGCCTGGTTTTATTTCGAGAAAGTAAAACGGTTTGGCGATGCTCCCTGGATCAATAAACCGTTTGGGGTAACCGATCCCGATCTGTACGACGCCCGCGACTCACGCGCCATGGTGATGGATTCCGTACTAGCCGATATCAACTATGCCTGCGACAACATCAAAACCACGGGCGATAATACTCGCAGTCTGATAACGAAATACGTAGCCTATGGTTTCAAATCGCGATTATGCCTCTTTGAGGGCACGTTCCGAAAATACCGGACTAGCTATAATCTCGGCAGCACGGCGGATAAATGGCTGACCGAATCGGTAAATGCTGCTGACAAAGTCATGAAGGAGGGCGGTTTCAGCATCAACGAAACGGGCGGTACGGATAAATCCTATCGGCAGTTGTTTACCAGCACAACGCCCGTTACCAATGAGATTATGCTGGCCTTCATTTGCGACGCTACATTGAGTGTTTTTAATGATGCCAACTGGTGGTGGACGAGTGCTACCTATGGCGCTCGGGTCAGTTTCAACCGTACGTTTATCAATACATACCTCAACATCGACGGAACGCCGTTTACATCAAAGCCAGGTTATGAAACGATGACGTTCATGCAGGAAACAAAAAACCGGGATAAACGCTTGCAACAGACCATTCGTACGCCTGGTTATACCCGTACCAACGGCGGAGCAGTAGAAGCTGGACCGCCGGTTTTCTCCTATACCTATACGGGCTATATGCCAATCAAATGGTCGCTGGATGATGTTTATTATGATGGCGGTTCGCGGAATATCAATTCCATTAGCATGATGCGGTACGCCGAAATTCTGTTGAATTATGCGGAAGCCAAAACGGAACTGGGTACGCTTACCAATGACGATTGGGCCAAAACGGTTGGCGTGTTGCGCAAGCGGGCAGGTATTACCAGCGGTTTAACCACCAAACCAACCACTATCGATTCGTATCTGCAAGCCAATTATTTCCCCGGCATTTCTGATCCAACACTGCTTGAAGTTCGTCGCGAACGGGGTATTGAGTTAGCGCTGGAAGGTTTTCGTTTCCCGGATATTATTCGCTGGAATCGGGGGTCGTTGATGGATCAGCTCTGGAATGGCTTTTACGTACCGGCTCTAGATACGCCAATGGATTTGAACGAAGATGGGAAACCTGATGTGGTTTTCTATAAAGTAAAACCAGCTACGCAAGTAGCGGGCGTTACGTACGTTAACGTTGCCGAAACGGTAAATGGTGTTGCCAATCCACAGCGCCTGAAAAACGATACCTATGGCGAACTAACGTGGCTCACGAATATCACCCGAAAATGGGACGACAAGTTTTATCTTTACCCCATTCCGTCAAACGATCTGCTGGTTAACCCTAAATTGGGTCAGAATCCGGGTTGGTAGGATTTGTATCTTTTCACCTCACCCTAAATCCCTCTCCTAAAACAGGAGAGAGACTTTTATCATCAGTTTTAGCTCCTCTCCCGTTATGGGAGAAGGGTTGGGGTGGGGGAAATTTGTTTGTTATCCCTTAAAAATCTTTTTTCATGCGCTTACTCTTTCTTTTCCTGCTGAGTACGATTCTAATGGCTCAGAATGCTTTTTCTCAAAAATCAGAACCGATTACGGTCGCCAGCTACAACCTTCGTTACAAAAATAAAAGCGACGGCGTTAACAGTTGGGATAACCGAAAGGAGAACGTGAAAGCTCTGATCCGTTTTCATGAATTTGAACTGTTCGGTACGCAGGAAGCCCTTCGCGAACAATTAAACGACATCGCCGAACTGCCTGATTATGCTTTTATCGGAGCCGGTCGTGATGACGGGAAAGAAGCGGGGGAGCATTCCGCTATTTTTTACAAAAAAGATCGGTTTAAAGTACTTCAGTCCGGCAATTTCTGGTTAAGCGAAACACCCGATAAACCGGGCAAAGGCTGGGATGCCACCTGCTGTAATCGCATCAGCTCCTGGGCGAAATTCAACGATGTGAAGACTAAAAAAGAGTTTTACTTTTTCAACGTTCACTTCGATCATCAGGGCGTTGAAGCCCGTCGTGAGTCGGGTAAGTTGATGGTGGCTAAGATTAAGGAAATCGCTAAAAACAATCCGGTTATTCTCACCGGCGATTTTAACTCTACGCCCGAGACCGAACAAATTCAGGCTATTAAAACATTGCTGAGCGATTCTCATGACGTAACCGCAACACCGGCTTATGGTCCCGAAGGTACTTTCAACAGCTTCAAATTCGACGCGCCGATGGACAAACGGATCGATTACATTTTCGTGAGCAAACCATTCAGCGTGTTGAAATATGGAGTCTTAACAGACGCTAAAGAGCAGCGCTATCCCTCCGATCATCAACCCGTTATGATAAAAGTCGTTATGAAATAATTGACAGCTTTAGGTTGGTAATAGTAAAAAGGGGTGGACTTATGGCCACCCTTTTTTTGTTTCTACAAACAGTCGTTTTATGGTTTGAAAATACTCACATCGTACGTTAGCGGATAGATGTATGTCAGGGTTTGACCAGCCGTTTTGCGGATTTCTTCCTTCGAGGTAACCATGCCATCGCTATTCAGCACGTAGTTATATTTTACGTCTTCAAGAACGGTATTGGTGGCCTGATCAAACAGTTGAAATGAGGTCATCAACTTGCTGGAGAACTTACCATAAATAGGCAGGAAGGGGTCAATCTGATCATACATAGTCAGCCAGCTTGGGTTCAAACGATTCTTATCCGTTGCCCCCAGACATTGATAAGTCATTACCTGCTTCTTCCCGTTAATCGAAATATCGATCTTCTTCAGGTTATCGCTGCCATCATATGAGAACGTAAAAATCTGATTGCCAGTGCCATTTATTGACTTCAACTGACCCGTCGCCGTGTACAGATAATCGTATTCCTGATGCGACGTATTGTTTCCGTTGTTGTCATATTTATTTACGAACGTTTTCTGAGCGCGGCCTTTCGCATCGAACAGAACCAGGGTTTTCCGCCAGATTTTAAAGTTATTCACTAGCTGAATAGTCATTCCCGAACCGTTGGAAGCCCGGATGTATTCCCAATAATAGTTTGGTTCGGCCGTCGATTGAAGTTTAGTAATATCCCCATTGGCATCATAAGAAAGCTGCCAATCGCCGTGTTTTTTCAGCGTATATTTCTTGAAGACAGATAGAACGTCGCCACCAGTTGTGGTAGGGATGGTAGGCGTTGTATTATCCGGACGGGTCTCAGTAGTACCATTTTCTGGCCGAACCGAATCCAGCATGCTGTCTTTGTTACAAGATACTAAGCTCATTGTCAGAGCTGTACCCAATAGGGCGATTGTACTTTTTGCGAATGTGTTCATTGTTGTTGTTTGATAGTTGTTGTTCGAATTGCCTGAGCAATTGATGACACAAAACTACCGGGACGCACAGGATCAGGGCGAGTACCAATGAATACTGAGTAGATTTCAGTAAATAACTATCGAGATAAACTGGCTGATATGTATCCAGACAACTCACCAGATCCAGCCAGCGAAATCCGCTCTTTATAAAGGATATCTTTTACTAATGAAAGAGCGGTACAGAGAATTCCCGGCACCGCTCTTTCAAATATATTTATCTAAAAATCAGCTACTTATTGATTTAATCTATCTCACTAAGGTAATTCCTGGCGCAGTAAACTATCCAGTCTCCGAATCGACTGAACTACGGAACGCACAGTATGATAATTGATTTTCCAGGAATGACTCATATGCGTCCAGATCGGAACGCCTTGTCGTGTCATCAATGGCCACCATTCGCCAACCGGATGGTTTACCATTTTATCCATTACAAACCGATGGACGTTTTCATACGCTTTCCAATATTTTTCATCGCCAAAGATTCGGTACGCGTCCAAAAAACCAATTAAGATTTCGGCCTGTTGCCAGAATTCTTTCTCACGGTCGTATACCTCTCCCCCATGCGAGCCTTCCACAAAAACACCCCCGTATTCCCAATCGACGCCATACTCAACGGCATGCGAAAATGATTTCTGGAATTGATCACGGTAGGTTTCTGGCGAAATACCGAGTATGTCCAACGCATGAAGCAACAACCAGGCAAACTCCCCATTGTGGCCATAACTCGTATTATCCTCAGCCTCTTTTTTGACGCCATCTTCCGTAAACCGATCCCAGCCCCAGATTACATCGAATTTGATTTGGGGAGCCACTCGCCAATCGGCCCAGAACTGTGGAATGCCAGTCCCATACGTCGGATGCATTATTCTCCCGACCAGCAATTCGATGACTTCCAGCAATTTCCGGCGATGAATGGAATGCTGTGTACATTCGTAAAGCGTTGTGAAGGCTTCCATCAGGTGCATGTGTGCATCGAGCGTTTTGCGATCTCCACCAGCAGATCCTGGCCCTTTCAGTGTCCAGTCGCGGTGAAACATTTCGAAGTAGCCCCCGTAGCACGTGTCGGCTGCGTATTTCTGCAATAGATCGAACACTTTTTGCGCATACTCAACCCCGCGTGGATCACCCGTTGCTAAGGTGTATTCGCTGAGGCAATAGATCGCAAAACTTTGTCCATATACAATCTTCTGATCGTTCAGGACTTCGCCCTGGCGGTTCGTCATCCAGTAAAATCCACCGTATTCGTCGTCCCACATACGACTGATTAAATAATCGACGCCATGACGAGCCATCTCGGCTAATTTGCCATCGCCGTAGCCTGCCCGATGCGCCGATGAATAGGTATAAATCGAACGAGTCTGGGCAATAAGGGATTTCTCATTTTCGCCCGAATCATTTCCGTATTGATCAAAATGGGTGATAAAGCCCCCGTTCACCGAATCGACGGCCCGTTGCATCCAGAAGGGCAATAATTCATTTGTCAGGTGGTCGTGGAGCTCCTGACGACACTGCTGTAAAGCATCTTTAGTCATTCGAATGGTAGGTATGATGTAAGGCAAGAATTTCAGATAAACTAGCTGTGCCGGTTTGTGCTAATTTCTGTACGGTCACGGCGGCCGCCAGGTTGGCTATTTCCAGGGCTTGTTGCGGAGTGGCGCCAGCGCCGATACAGGCCGACCAGGTTGCTACAACCGTATCGCCCGCACCAACCGTATCGAGTTCACCGGCTAACGGCAATCCGTCAACCATGTGTGTGCCAGAGTCATCCAGATAGAGAATTCCCTCGTGGCCACGTGTAATCAGAAGTGGTCCGCCACTTTGTTTTCGAAATTGATTCCCGTGCTTAACACACCAGTCCAGATCAACATGTTTGGGGAAATCAATCTGTAAGAAATGAGCCAGTTCGGCAGTGTTCACTTTGAGCGTAGCGCCCCGAACCAACATGCCAACGGTTCGCATATCAGCCACAAATCGAACAGTTGGAAATCGCGCAATCAGATCATTGATGGCTGAAATTCGGTGTACAGTTAGTAACGGTCGGGGAAATTGCTGATTGATTATCAACACATCAAGATTGAATAGCAACTGTTCCAATCCTGCCATCAGATTGGCAAAAATCGTATCGTCCAACGTATTGGCTGTCCCAAAATCAATCCGATTCGCTTCCTGACCATTCTGCCCTGGTTTCGTATAGAGGCAAGTGTCCCAATGTTGGGCCGCTACGCCCATATACTCGGTATTTACCCCCAGCGAGCCAAATAGATGCTGCATCTCGCGTCCAAATAGGTCATTGCCCAGACAGCCAATTACCCAATTATGGGTTACGCCAAGAGCGGCCAGGTTTTGAACAACATTACCCGCTGCGCCCAGTGAAGCACTGGGTTTACTTCCCCAGAACACATCGAGACCGGTTTCTAGCGATTGTTCGCCGGTTTGCGTCTGGAGGGTAAAATATAAATCGATGGCAAAATCGCCGATGACGCCCACGTTCAGGGAGCCGAATCGTTGGAAAATCGTCTGAATATCAGTACTGGTCATTATGCTGGATAGCCGTCAATAAAAACACTAAACTCATTATAATACGCCTACTACTCACTAAAGGCTATTTTAGCAGAATAATAACTAGTAGAATAAGGTCGGCGAAAAGCTTCTGTAACGAATAAACGTATAAGTATGCCCGTTTTCAATCAACTCGATTTAGCGCCAATTACCCGTCATTTGCGAGCCATGTTTGGCTCCCGTTTACTTATTGCAGCGGTCCATCATCTGCCCGTTTTTGAGGTATTGACCGACAAACCGCTGACGATTCATGAATTACGGGATCGGCTTCAGTTGGCAGAACGGCCGGCAATGGTTTTATTTCCCGCGCTCTGTGCAATGGAACTTCTAGCTTTCGATGAGGACGGGCGATTGCACATAACAGAACTAGGTAACTACCTGACAGCAGGGCAAATGCCCAATCTTACGGGCTATACAGGATTGGAAAAAGATGATCCGGGGGTTATTGAAATGGCTACACGTTTAAAAAACGATGGTCCCTTAGAGGCAACAGAAGGCATTTCATTTGTAAAAGACGATGAAAGTCCATCACCTATGGATGATCCTGAGCAGGCTCGTTTTTTTACACTGGGTCTGGCCGGTCGCGCCCGTCATCTTTCGCCCATCGTTGCTGCACATATGACCAAACGGGAATGTCATTTGTTGGATGTAGCCGGTGGTACAGGCTTTTATACCTATGAATGGCTGCTCAATAACCCGACTTCAACCGCTACTCTTTTTGATCGCCCAGCCGTGTTGAGTGTAGCAGCTGAGTTGTTAGACGAATTCTCAAAAAGCGAACGTCCAGGTGCAGTTAGTGTGAAAGACCGCGTAACCTTTCTATCCGGCGATATGCTAACGGACGAACTGCCGAAAACCGATATTCTGCTGGCGGCCAGTCTCTTCCACGATTGGCCTACCTCTACGTGTCAACAGCTTGCTCATCGCTTTGCCAACGCAATCCATCCAGGTGGTGAACTGTGGGTACACGACGCGTTTCTAAATGATTCGCTTGATGGTCCGCTGGCGGTCACGGATTATTCGGCTCAGTTATTCTGGAATACAAAAGGCCGCTGTTATAATCGGGCTGCTTATCGAAGTTGGTTTACGCAGGCAGGTCTTACGCCAACAACAGAAAATATTCCTACTCAGATGGACTATGGCTTAATCTGGGCGCGTAAATAGATCGTGCCTACTCAGTAGAGTTTTCCGGTCTTTGCTCTTTCCAATTACGAACCTATCGAAACCGTTTCAGTTTTACGAATGAGCCAACCTCTTGCGAAATCCCGCTGGTACCGTCTGATACCGATTGCCTTTATTACTTATAGTCTGGCTTATTTAGACCGGGCCAATTTTGGATTCGGCGCTGCCAGCGGTATGGCTGCCGACCTGCATATTACGCCTGATATGTCGTCTTTATTAGGCTCACTGTTTTTTCTGGGATACTTTTTCTTTCAGGTTCCGGGGGCTGTATACGCCGAAAAACAAAGCGCTAAAAAGCTCATTTTCTGGTCGTTGATTTTTTGGGGAGGATTAGCGGTAGCAACGGGTATTGTCAGTAATGTATCGGTCTTAATTGTTATTCGGTTTATGCTTGGCGTGGTCGAAAGCGCGGTCATGCCATCGATGCTTTTGTTTCTAAGTCGGTGGTTTACCAAAGCGGAGCGTTCACAGGCCAATACGTTTCTGATTCTTGGCAATCCGGCTACGATTCTCTGGATGTCTATTTTGTCCGGGTATTTAATTAAGGCGGTCGGCTGGCGATGGATGTTTATCATCGAAGGTCTACCAGCAGTAATTTGGGCATTTTTCTGGTGGAGACTAGTCGACGATAACCCCGACGATGCCAACTGGTTAAGTAAGGCAGAAAAACAGGCCGTAGCCGATGAACTGCAACGGGAGCAGCAAGGGATTAAGCCCGTCAAAAACTATGGAGAAGCTTTCAAATCCCGAATTGTCATTCTATTGAGCTTACAATACGCGCTCTGGAGCATTGGCGTATATGGTTTCGTCATGTGGTTGCCCTCAATTCTGAAGGCAGCCCCCAACATGTCGATTGTCAAAACGGGCTGGCTCTCGTCAGTTCCTTATGTATTGGCCATCATCGGCATGCTGAGTGCGTCGTATTTTTCGGACAAAACCTTAAACCGAAAAGCATTTGTCTGGCCGTTTTTGCTTCTGGGTGCCGCTGCCTTTTATGGTTCGTACTTAGTTGGTGTAGACAATTTCTGGCTCTCTTTTATGCTTCTGGTCCTTGCGGGCGGAGCCATGTACGCGCCTTACGGACCTTTTTTCGCGATCATTCCCGATTTATTACCCAAGAACGTAGCCGGTGGTGCTATGGCCCTGATCAACAGTTTTGGTGCTTTAGGTTCCTTTATTGGCGCCTATATTGTCGGCTATCTGAATGGCAAAACGGGTGATTTCGGAGCTTCCTACATTTTTATGGCAGGTTCACTTTTTCTCTCAGCAATCATTACGATAGTGGCTGTGCGGAAGCCTGTCACAACAACGATCGCTGAGCCAGCAAAAACTTTACCCTGAACTACTTAATGGTCTTTTGCAAAGGTCTTTTCTCCAGCTTTAATGGGAATCGCCAGTTCATTATTTTTAGGCGGAATGGGGCAAGGGTACCCTTCCTGATACGCGCAATAGGGGTTATAGGCCTTATTAAAATCCAGTGTCAGATGGTCGTTTTTAATTTCTCCTACACGCACATCCAGATAACGACCTCCTCCATATGTTTCGTTGCCTGACGTGGCATCTTTGAAGGGTAGAAATAAATAATCCCGAAACTCAGGCAGCCGAATCGTATTCAGGTTTCGATACAGCGTCAACGTCTGCTTTTTTCCATTCAGCACAAACGATAACAGGGCATACACTACGTGTGGCCTCGTTTGACCATTGTAGGTAGGCATTTCGAATGGTTCCGCATGCGTTGTGCGCTCTACCGTAGCGACAACGCGATACGTCGAATCCGGTGGATAAAACCGGACATATGCCAGATCTGCTGCGTCTTTTAAAGGCCCGCCCGACGAGGTAAGCAAGTCTTTTTTATACGTTTCCCGGTGTTTGGCTAACTGATCGGCAAACAAGTTTTGTGCCATCGCAGCAATCGACAGTAGTAAACACGCATACAAAAACAAAAAGGACCGCATATAGCTACATCATTTAAGCCCTTCTAAAAAGACCAGGCTTTGCGGAACCTGTTCCATAGAACGTGATGATTCATCTTCGATAAAATAGTGCTTCACACCTGATTTTTTCGCCTGTTTCATAATCGCAGCAATTCCCACATCGCCCTGCCCGAGTGTTACATTCGATTCCACATCGGCATGGCCGTTCTGACTGTCGGGGGTCCCTGGCTTACGGTCTTTCAGGTGCAACAGCAAAAAGCGTTTTGGGTATTTCTGAAGAAGTGCCACAGGGTCGTAACCGGGAGATTTTACCCAATAAACATCCATCTCAAAATTGACATATTTCGGATCAAGATTGTCAGCTAAATAGTCAAAAAAGGTACCGTCTTTGTAGATTTGAAATTCATATCCGTGCGTATGGTAGCACAAGGTAACGCCATTTTCAGCCAGGATTCTTCCGGCTGTACTAAACACGTCGATAGCCCGTTCGGCGTGATTTATAGTAAATACATCGCCTTCATGAGGAATCCAGAAGCAAGCTACATACTTGGCTCCCAGGGCTTTTGCCTCGGCCAATACTTTGGGCACGTTCGTATCTAAATCCTCAAAACTGGCTCCCACACTTATGGCCTTCAGACCGTTCTTATCAAGAATCTTCCGGAATTCGGCTGTACTCTGGCCGTAAGTTCCGGCTACTTCAACTTCCCGGAAGCCCATTTGTCTGGCTTTCATCATGGTACCGGAAATATCTTTCGCAAACTGATTCCGAAAACTATATAAACCTAAACCTACGGGAGCCGATTTCTGCGCCAGGGCAATCAGACTCTGTAGCAATAGCCAGGTAAAGACAAGGGTGGGTTTCATGATTGTCAAAGGTTAAGGAGCGATGAGTGATGAACGATAAGTGATAAATGAATTACTGAGCTTTTTTTACTTTTTACCGTTCCGACGGACCGGTTATCACTTATCGTTCATCACTTATCGCTCATTTCCCCGTCTGGGTAGTAAATGTGCTTTCGAAAATCTTATCGGCGTTGCCCGTCTCAAACCCTTCGCGCCGTTGCTGACGGCCTATTTGATCAGCAGGAAGGTGCTGAAATTGGGGGAGAACTCGACGTTCGGCAAATTCGACATACGAGCCAGCAATGCGAAATAGGTCGCCACCAGCAAATTCAGCGTCAATCATTTGCGCAACCGTTGACGCTTGCCGCAATCCACCATCGGGGCTAACCTTAATGGTTCCGCCCGCCGAATTAAGCTTTAGCCCGTGTCGTTGCAGGAAAGCGACAAATTCATCAATCGTATTATAACCACCCTTCAGATTATGCACGCTGATGGTGAAATGATTTAGGTAATAACGGTTATAAATGACCCAGGCAGCATATTCACTCTCCGCTAATAATGCCTGATAGTCAGCGAGTGTAGGGGTTTGCCAGAGTGGTTGATGCAGAAATTGGTCCACGGCTTCAGCATCGTCCAGATTCAGCGCATCAACTGGATCGCTTGTAACGGTATTGGTGTATTTGCGGATGATTTGTTGGACCTCCTCTGATAATTCATGGACACGAAGTTCGCTGGCAAAAATTCGGGGGTAATGCGGTTCAGGTGGACTATACCAATAAGCCGTTAGTTTCTTTTCAATGAAGTTATATTCATCCCGTTTTTCATAACCATAGTGGAGGAAAATTTTCTCGAACGAGGCAATCCCCAGATTGGGAACGCCCATTGTTCGAAACGCAATGTGGTCATTTTCAATCTCGTTGGCGGAATCAATTACCTCCTCCTGAATCATTGCGTTAATAACCTTCTGTACATCAGGAACACGCTCACTATAGCGTCGCATGAGTCCGCCCAAAACGGCGTCGAGAGTTTGGTGGGTTGTTTGTTGACCGGGTATAGTAATCATAGGATATTTCTAGAACAGGTTACAAGCAAATATCGCAATCCCAGGCACAGTTTGCTATAGAATGGTAATGTTTTCGCTAAAAGCCTGGCCATTCAGATGATGCGAAACATGACTATATTTCTATTTAACAGAAAAAAAATACTATCTCTATTGCTTTTCTCTTTTCTCCTCTTATATCTTTGCATTACCTAACTTAGTGCGTTAAGTACTATGCAAACACCCTTACGCTGGTTCATTGTTTTCCTGCTTTTCATTGCTACCGGACTGAGTTTTCTGGATCGGCAAGTGTTGTCGATTGCGATCATCAAGATTCAGCAGGAATTCAGCATCACCGATGTCCAGTACGGCATGGTGAACACTAGCTTTCTGATTAGTTACGCCCTAATGTTCACGCTGGGCGGTTGGCTGATTGACCGAGTGGGAGGCAAACTAGGGTTGGCTCTCTCGGTGGGTGTGTGGTCGGTGGCTAATAGCCTGCATGCAATCATTACCAACTTCGCACAACTGGTAACCTTTCGCTTTTTTCTGGGCATAGGTGAAGGAGGTTGCTTTCCGGGGGCGGCCTGGACTGTCTACCGATGGTTTAACAAAGAAGAGCGGGCGTTGGCCAACGGTATTGCTATTGGCGGCTCAGCCATTGGTGCAGTTGTAGCGCCACCATTAACGATCTGGCTATCATCCAATTATGGTTGGCGGGGAGGATTTTTGATCCCAGGACTTATTGGCATTGCCTGGGTAATTATCTGGTTAGCAGTTCCCTGGAAAAAAGAAAATCTGGTGGTTGATCCATCAGCAGAATCAGGAAAAAACCAGACAATTTCATTTCTATTATTGCTCAAACAGAGGGCTACGTGGGTATTTATCGTGATCCGTTTTCTGCTCGATCCAGTCTTCTATTTTATGATGTTCTGGATTCCGAAATACCTGAGTTCAGTACGAAATGTATCGTTTGAGCAGATTGGTAATTTGTTCTGGATTCCGTTCCTGGCGCTAGGTATCGCTAACGTTTTGGGCGGTTGGTTTTCGGGACAACTCATTGCTCGGAATTATTCAGTGAACAAAGCTCGCAAAACAGTTATGGGCATTGCGGCTTTCCTGACACTGGCGGCACCAGCCATCGAGTGGGTGTCGTCGGTGAACGTAGCGGTGGCACTGATGGCCGTTTTCATGTTCGCGCACGGTTTCTGGATCACTAATTACATCACATCCATTTCCGATATGTTCGGGCAAAAAGCCACATCAACCGTGGTTGGTTTATCGGGAACGGCGGGGGCGATTTCGGGTTTGCTACTTAATCCGTTGATGGGCGTAGTTATCCAGAATTACTCCTATCGCCCGCTCTGGATCGCATCAGGTTTGTTGTATCCACTCGCGTTTATACTTCTTATTCTATTGATTCCCATAATCAAATCTTTGAATTTGGGCCAAAAGGCAGACCCAATAATAGATACCGTAGAACACGGATCATAAGCAATCAATCTAATCGATCGGGCGGCTAACTAGGTTTCTATTTTTTTGCAAAAAAACAACTTAGTGCACTAACTAAAAATTGTTAAGACATAAACTACATCTATATGAAAAACCAATCCCTAAATGGCCTGGCCGAGTACCCAATCAATCCGGTGAAACGAAAGAAAACGCGTCCTCGAATTGGTGTATTTGGCGTCGGCTATTTTAAATACTGGGGCCAGTTCGACGGGTTGCTGGATGACATGCTGAAAAAACAGGCAGTCTTTATTCAGAAAATCGAAGCACTGGATTCAGCAGAAATCGTTGATTTTGGCCTGGTTGACGACGTAACAAAAGCGTATGAGATGGTTCCAAAACTGGCCGCTGCCAATCTCGACCTGATTTTCTGCGACATGCTTACGTACGCTACGTCCAGCACGTTCGGCATTATCATCAAAAGTATCGATGTGCCTATCGTATTAGTGGCTCTCCAGCCCGACAAAGCAATGGATTACAGCCGCGCATCGACGTATATGCAATTGTACAACGACGACATCTGTTCGCTGCCTGAGTTTGCCGGTGTAGCCGTCCGGATGGGAAAAAAGGTACCGCAAACAATTATCGGTACGCTACATGACGATACGGCGGCTGATGCTGAAATCGAAAAATTCTGCCGTATTGCTGCCGTATTGCACGATCTAAAAACGTCGCGAATTGGGCACATCGGCCACCCGATCGAAGCCATGCTCGATATGCACTCCGACTCGACCATGCTGACAGCTCATTTTGGGGCTCACATCGTTCAATGCGAAGCGCACGAAATTGTTACCCAGTATCAGCAGGCTACAGACAAAGAAATAGACGCGGTAAAAGAGCGTATTCTAGACTATTTCGATACGCCTGACCCCGTTTCGGACCCGATCTCGGAGAAATTACGTGACTCTGATTTACATATTGCCGCCCAGGCAGCGGTAGCGCTGGAACGATTTATCAAAGCCAAGAAACTGGATGGTCTAGCCTATTATTATGATGGCCCTGACAATAGCGACACGCGCGTAGTCATGTCGAACCTGATTGTGGGTAACTCACTGCTTCAGGGAGCAGGTTTTCCGATGTGTGGCGAATCAGATCTGAAAACCTGCATTGCTATGCTTATTATGGAGCGTTTAGGCATTGGTGGCAGTTTCGCCGAATTTCACCCCGTTGATTTCAAAGAAGATTTCGTCCTGGTCGGACATGACGGACCTCACAACATTGCCATTGCTGAAGGCCAGCCCGTGTTACGTAGCCTGAAAAAATACCACGGCAAACCCGGTTTTGGCGCTGGCGTCGAGTTCAAAATCAAGGAAGGACCGATTACGATGTTAAGCATCAGTTCGACCTTCGACGGCAAAATGAAATTCGTCATTGCCGAAGGCGAATCGATTGCGGGGCCAATTCCACCAACGGGCAATACCAATACGCGCGGCTTTTTCAAACCTGATGTGCGGACCTTCCTCAAACGCTGGATTAGCGAAGGGCCAACACACCATTTCGCGCTCGGTGTGGGCCACCATGCCGAAACGATTCAACAGATTGCGGACTATCTCAAGGTCGAATCTGTCATTATTCGCGGATAAGTAACTGTCAATTAGCCTCACACCACCAATAAATTCATTCGTAACTCCTTAAACCCACAGTATGTATGTATCACATTCTAGTACATCGCCTGCGACGCCGGGTGATTGGCAGTGCGTTGAGCCTGCTGGTCTCTCTAAGCGTTGTTATGGCGCAATCGGCCAAGGTGCCAGTTAGCGGAAAAATCACAACGGTCGACGATGGCGAGGCTTTGGTTGGAGCTACCGTTTCGGAAAAAGGCACAACCAATGGCACAACCTCCGACGTGAGCGGTAACTTCAAATTAAGCGTATCAGCCAATGCGACACTGGTTGTCAGCTTTATTGGTTACGCCCCACAGGAAATTCAGGTAAGTGGGCGGTCAACGATTAACGTAGCGTTGAAATCCGACCAGCAGCAATTGCAGGACGTGGTGGTGGTTGGCTACGGAACGCAGCGAAAAAAGGACCTGACCGGGTCTATCGTCAATCTGACGAGCAAAGACCTGGTCCCTGTTCCATCCGCTACGAGCGTCGATCAGATGATGCAGGGGAAAGTAGCGGGCGTGCAAATTACCCAGAATTCGGGCGCTCCCGGCGGAAATGTTAACGTTATTATTCGCGGAATTAGCTCGATTACAGGCGGTAATTCTCCGCTCTACGTAGTAGATGGGTACGCAATCGGCACGGGTGGGGGTGGCTCTGACCTAAGCACCTTTGCGTCAAATTCGTATTCGGCCAGTGGCATTGCCAGCAGTAGTTCGACCAACCGAATTAACCCGCTCAGCATTATTAATCCAGCTGATATTGAGACAATTCAAGTATTGAAAGACGCATCGGCTACGGCTATTTATGGCTCACGTGGAGCAAATGGTGTGGTGATTATTACGACAAAACGGGGGAAACTGGGCAAGCCAACCATCAGCTTTGAACATTCGACGGGTGTTCAGGAACTGGCAAAAAAACTCAAGCTGCTAACACCTCGACAGTATGCGGAGTACGTTGCCGAAGGTCGTGATAATGCGTGGGTGTTTGCCGGGGGAAAAGCGACTGATCCTAACAATGTCCGCAGTACGGCTACACAGGTAAAACCCGAATTTCGGAACCCAGGCCAGTTTGCCGATCAGGGGTACGGAACTGATTGGCAAGACGTTATTTTCCGGCAAGGCATGGTCCAGAACTATCAATTATCAGCCAGTGGCACCAGCCGGGATGTAAGCTACTATGTATCGGGCGGCTACTTCGATCAGAAAGGAATTATTATCGGGTCGGATCTGAAAAAATTCACACTACGGACCAACATCGACGCCCAACTGACCGAACGTTTGAAAATTGGCGCTTCATTCTCAGGTGCCCATTCTTATGGCGACTTTGCCCGCGCGGAGGGTCACCTCCAATTTCGAGGATTGATTTCAGCCGCGTTAGCCAGCGATCCAACCATTCCTGTTTACAACGCTGACGGTACGCCTTACTCGGAATTCTCGAGTCCAACAGGGATTCCGGTTGAAAATCCGGTGGTGATTGCGGCTGAGTTTTCTGACAAACGAAACAATACGAATGTATTCACTAACAATTATTTACAGTACGAATTAATGCCCGGACTGATTTTTAAAACATCCGTTGGGGTCAACTATTCGAACAACGTAACGCGGCTTTGGAAATCATCGAAAGTGGGGCTAGCCACTAGCCGGACGGGCGCGGCTACGGCTGGTTCGACCGAAATTAAAAGTCTGAACTGGCTGAATGAGAACACCATTAATTATCGACATAAATTTGGTCAGCACGATATCGATGCGTTAGCAGGATACACCATTCAGAAAAATTCGGACGAGATTTTACAGGCTGGCGCTACGGGTTTTTCGACGGATTATGTACCGTATCTGGCTGCCGGCACCGTTTCGACCGGAACGAATTACATCAGCCAATGGGCCATCATGTCGTGGCTGGCGCGGGTGAATTATACGTATGCAGGCAAATACCTCCTCACAGCCACCATACGGACGGACGGTAGCTCGCGGTTTGGCGCCAAGAATCGCTGGGGTACGTTCCCATCGCTTTCGCTCGCGTATCGATTGTCTGACGAAGCGTTTATGAAGCCGCTTTCGGCAATTAGCGATCTGAAAATCCGGGCCAGTTATGGCGTATCGGGAAATAACCTGATTCCGAATTATGCAACGCAAGGTTTGTTGAGCGTATCGCGCACAGTTTCGAACGGTCAGATTGTATCGGGCGTCGTACCGTCATCGCTGGCTAACGATCTGTTGACCTGGGAATTATCGCAGCAAACCAATCTAGGTTTTGATCTGTCACTATTCCAGAATCGGCTGTCGTTTACGTTCGATGCGTACCGGGCTTATAAAAAGAATCTTTTGCTGAATGTAACGCTCCCAGCAGCATCGGGTTTTGGCAGTTCGGTACAGAACATCGGTGAAGTTGAAAATAAAGGTCTGGAACTCACCATCAATTCGCAGAATATTGCGAAAGGGCCATTCCAGTGGAGCACTGATTTCAACATTAGCTGGAACCAGAATAAAGTACTGGCGCTCAACTCCGAAGCCGCTCGTATCGTTACATCCGATTATCAGGTAGCGCAGGTAGGCTATCCGATTGGCAGTTTCCGATTACTAAACATCCTGGGTGTTTTCCAGACGCAGGAGGAAATCAGCAAAAGCCCATTGCAGAATCCGCGCGTGCAACCCGGTGATTTCAAATACCAGGACGTCGATGGTAACGGAACGGTCAATACGTCGGATAAAACGATTGTCGGCAATCCATGGCCGAACTTTACGTGGGGATTGGGCAACCGATTTACCTACAAGAACTTCGCGCTCAGTGTGAGTCTGAACGGCACGTCTGGTAATCAGATTTATTTCCAGGGTGGCGAAGTGTCTCTAAATGGTGCGGGAGTACAAAATCAGTTAGCCGTGATGGCCGATCGGTGGAAATCGCCGGATAATCCGGGAGCCGGTTTATACAGCCGAGCTATTCGGAATGACTACGCATTTGGTTTCAGCGCTGGTACGACCAAATACTTGTTTGATGGCTCATTTACTCGTATTCGAGATGTGAACCTGTCTTATACGTTCCCGTCGACGGTCATGAGTAAGCTGAAATTACAGGCGTTGTCGGTCTATGCCGATATAACGAATCTGTACACATTCACGAAATATCCTGGCTACGATCCCGAAGGAAGCACGAGTGGTGATAATCTGGCTCGAAGTGGCATCGACTTTTTCGCGTATCCGAACCCACGTACCT
This sequence comes from Spirosoma harenae, assembly GCF_054776975.1. NCBI lineage: Bacteria > Pseudomonadati > Bacteroidota > Cytophagia > Cytophagales > Cytophagaceae > Spirosoma > Spirosoma harenae. Next base: position 156,058 of record NZ_BAAHBD010000006.1, read on the forward strand.
ATACGCTTGGCCTCCGTGTAACTTTTTAATTCATTGATTGGCAAAACATTACTGTCATGAAAAAGCGAATTCTCTCCATATTATTTCTGGCGGTCACGTTCACGTCCTGTAGTGACTTCCTGAATCTGAAACCCGAATACCAGATTAGCGACCAGAGTTTTTACCAGAATCAGAACGATTTTGAAACGGCACTAGTCGGCGTTTACAGTACATTCCGCGGCCTATACAGCACAAGCAACGTACTGTACATGAGCGAATTGAATACAGATAACGCCGAAATCCAGTGGTCGTCGCCCTCAGCGGATGAAATGCAGATGGATCAGAACGCGGTTACGCCAACCAATGCGTTTGTACGCGGTGTCTGGAGTACGTGTCTGTATACGATTTCGCAGAGTACCAATATTCTGAACCGAATCGACGCTGTCAATTTCGACCAGACCGCCAAAAACCGAATCAAAGGTGAAGCCCAGTTTCTACGAGCGTTCAGCTATTTCTATCTGGTGCGTTTTTTCGGGAATGTGCCGATCACCAATCAAACGTTCAGCAGCCCAGCCCAGGTAGCATCCGCCGACTTGACATTAAAACCTGCGGAAGAAGTCTACAAGCTGATTCTAAGCGACCTAACGAGTGCCGAAGGTTTGCTACCCGCAACGCTGAATGCAGATAAAACCCGCGCGTCGCAGATGACTGTCAAGTCACTATTAGGGAAAGTATATCTCACCCAAAAGAATTACGATCTGGCAGCCACCAAACTAAAAGAGGTCATCGACTCGAAGCAATATTCGCTGGTTGCCGACTATAAAACGTTGTCGACCAATGGCAATACGAATCTGGCTGAAACCATTCTGGAAGTCGATTACTTATCCGGCCAATCGTTAGGCAACAATTATTCGGCCCTATTTACGCCAGCTATCACAAGTATGGCTATTTTTCCGGGTAATTTACAAGGGTCCGGCCGTATCGTACCAACATTGAACCTGATTCAGTCCTACGAAGCGGGAGATGTACGGAAAGCCATTTCGGTCAATGATTCGGTCACATTAATTGGTGGCAGGAAATCCTATAGCCGTTACGGGCTAAAATTTGTGGATTTTAAAGCTGTTGACCTGAGTGATGGCAGCGTCTCGTTTACGATATTGCGGTATGCTGATGTGCTGCTGATGTATGCCGAAGTCCTGAACGAACAGGGTAAAACTGCAGATGCATTGCCTTATCTGAATCAGATTCGTCAGCGGGCAAAACTGGCGGCTTCGGCGGGATTATCACAGGCCGACATGCGATTGGCACTGGAACGGGAACGGCGGGTTGAATTTCTGTTTGAAGGACATCGCTGGTTTGATTTGGTACGTACCGGGCGGGCACAAACCGTTCTGAACGCACACTACGTCAGCCAGAAGCTTAATTTTTCAGTGCAGGATTTCGAATTACTTTTCCCAATTCCACAAACCGAAATCGACCTAAACCCCGCGTTGAAGCAGAATACAGGATATTAACTCACCTCACCCCCGGCCCCTCTCCTAAACAGGAGAGAGGAGAATTCGGTGTTAAGCCCCTCTCCTGTTTTAGGAGAGGGGTTGGGGTGAGGTCAACAACCAAACAAGTGTATTACCGATGCGAAAATCGACCACGATTGGCTTACTTTTCTTCGTACTGAGTTACCTCACCAGTGGGTTCATCCAGGCGCAAAACGCGGCAGAGCCCTTCGAACTCAAATCGGGCGACCGGGTCGTATTTCTAGGTAATTCGCTGTTTGAGAACGATATGCAGTTCGGGTATCTGGAACTAGCCTTAACCACACGCTGGCCAGATAAAGAGGTAACGTATCGCAATCTGGGCTGGTCGGGCGATGACGTGTTTGCCGACGGTCGTAGCGATATTACGTCGCCACCAACGGCGTATGAATCATTGATTAACGAAATCGCAAAAGCCAAACCAACAATCGTGTTCATGGCGTATGGCGGTATCGAAGCGCAGGAAGGTGAGTCGGGGTTGCCCCACTTTCAGCGCGGATTAAATCAGTTGCTCAATAAGATTGATTCGCTCGGTGCCAAAACCATCCTGCTATCGCCGATTCCGATTCTGTCGGGGCAATCGACCGATAAGTTGGCGCAACGGAATGCTGAACTGGAACTGTATTCGTCGGCAATGGCTAAGCTGGCATCGGAACGGGAAAAGCGGTACATCGATATTTTTAAGCCTATTCAGGAGGCCAGTAAGAAGGCCATGATAACCGACAACGGTATTCACCTAAATGAAACCGGCTATTATTATCTGGCTACCATTCTTGAGAAAAGCCTCGGTTTTGGTCCGCGTTTCGGAGAAATAAGCCTTGATGTAACGCAGCCAGCAACTGCTGGTGCTTCCGCTACGGCCATAAACGTCGACAAATCGACCGGAAATCTGAGCTTTAAGGTAACTGATACATATCTACCGTTGCTATCACCCGAACAGGATGGCAAAATTGTGGAGGTCGATAATGGGCGACTCATTAAAATCGCAGGGTTGAAAAAAGGATTCTACACGCTGGCCATCGATAACGACGAAGTAAGAACGGCATCGGCTAAGCAGTGGGCAGAGGGCGTTGTTATTCAACAGGGCCCCGCTTTTACGCAGTCGGCGGAGTTGCGGCAGATGATTTTGAAGAAGAACGAGCAGTTCTTTTTCCAGTATCGACCACTCAATCGAACCTATATCATCGGCTTTCGGTCGTATGAGCAGGGACGGCATAAAAAGGGGCTGGAAGAGCAAAGTTTAATCATCAAATGGCTGGAAGGGCAAATTGCCGTCAGCCGTCAGCCCAAGCCTGCCACGTATCACCTTACTCAGCTCAAGTAGATAGCCTCGACAACCAGAGATTATGCGAAAAATGAATTCCATACGACCAGTAGCCCTTCTGCGCAAAAGCCTGCTTATTCCGGTTATTCTACTGACAACAGCGTTGGTGAATCAGGACAATAATCCTGACGTACCCGACCCAGACGTAAAGCGTGAACTTGAATCGTTCAAGGTTGCCGATGGATTTGAAGTCACCCTGTTTGCCGCCGAACCGCTTGTAGCAAAACCAATTCAAATGAACTGGGATGCTGATGGACGGCTTTGGGTAGTGAGCAGTACGGCCTATCCGCACCTTAAAACGGGAGAACAGGCCAACGACAAGATTTTTGTAATAGAAGATACCAACGGCGATGGTAAGGCAGATAAATCGACAATTTTCGCCGAAGGCTTGCTAACGCCAACAGGTATTTTGCCTGGTGATGGCGGTGTGTATGTAGCGAACTCAACCGAAATTCTGCATTTCGCCGATACCGATGGCGACGGGAAAGCGGATAAAAAACGCCGAATTTTGAGCGGCTTCGGCACCGCCGACACGCACCACTTAATTCACACATTTCGCTGGGGACCAGAGGGAAGTCTGTATTTCAATCAGTCGATCTATATCTACAGTCACGTCGAAACACCGTCAGGTATTAAGCGACTGGAAGGCGGTGGCGTCTGGCAGTATCGTCCCGAAAAGCAGGAACTGAGTGTATTCGCTAAAGGGCTTGTCAATCCCTGGGGACTCCAGTTCGACCGTTGGGGCGCTACGTTCCTGACTGATGGTGCGGGTTTCGAAGGCATTAACTATGGATTTCCGGGTGCTACATTCCTGACATCACCTGGTGCCGAACGGATTCTGCGTGGACTAAATCCAGGGCAGCCGAAACACAGTGGACTCGATGTTATTTCGGGCCGGCATTTGCCCGAAGCCTGGCAGGGAAGCGTGATTACGAACGATTTTCGCGCGAATCGAATCAACCGATTTAAGCTGGAAGAGCAGGGAAGCGGTTTTGCCTCGAAGCAACAAGGAGATTTGTTATGGACTGACAACGTAGCGTTTCGCCCAGTTGATATTTCAGTTGGCCCCGACGGTGCGATCTATGTAGCAGACTGGTATAACCCGATCATTCAGCATGGCGAAGTCGACTTCCACGATCCGCGTCGCGATCAGCAGCATGGCCGTATCTGGCGCATCGTCGCTAAAAATCGACCGCTAGTCAAAAAGGGGCAACTTGAAAAAGCAACTGTTTCCGAATTACTGGAAGCCCTTCGAGCGCCGGAGGATTGGACTCGATTACAGGCCAAGCAACTCCTGAAAAAACGTGGCGCCAGCGAAGTGATTCCAGCACTCGAAAAATGGGTGAGTGCGCTTGACAAGAAAGATGCTGATTACGAGCACCTTTTACTGGAAGTACTCTGGACGTACCAGACGTTGGATGTTGTCAATGAAGCGCTATTAACTAGTTTGTTGAAGGCCGAAAACCACAACGCACGGGCGGCAGCGTTACGAGCTTTCTGGTTATGGCACGGCAAACTAAAAAATGAGGCTGCCCTACTAGCGAAAGCCGTACAGGACCCGCACCCACGCGTTCGTCTGGAAGCAGTGATTGCGCTACGAAACGTACCAACGGCAGAATCAGCCCGTACGGCGTTGTCAGTATTAGACCAACCGATGGATGAATTTCTGGATTTTGCTCTCTGGCAAACTGTCCGCGAACTGGAGCCAAAATGGATAAGTCGCGTAAAAACCGACCCAGCGTTTTTGGGCGATGCACGCAGAACGACGTTTGCCCTGAAATCAGTGGGAAATCCAGATGCCGTTGCCCAACTAACTCAGCTGTATCAGAAAGGACAAGTGCCGGAAGACTATCAGAAAGACGTGCTGGCGTCGATTGGCAAATATGGAAAAGCGTCGGAGCTGAATACGCTTTTCGACGTGACTGTTCAGGGCAATACAGCTCAAGATAAGAATACGGCTGCCCGATTAGCAACCTTAGTCGATGCTGCTCGCCAACGGGCCGTAAAACCAACAAATGAGCTGAACCGGATTGTCAATTTCGTCGGTAGTGATGACGAAGCCGTTGCCACTAACGCCATTCGATTGATCGGATTATGGCGCATGGCCGACCTGAGCGACCGATTGGTTAGGCTGATTCGGCAAGGCGATAAACCCGTTAAAAAAGCAGCATTAGGTGCTCTGGCGACAATCGGCAATGAGAATGCCCGAAAGCAGCTGGTCGAGATGACGGGCCCGAAGAACACACCAGAATTGCGTGTGTTAGCTACAGCGCAACTCGTAACAATGGACGCCCCCGAAGCGGCTCGTATCGGCACTGATCTACTGCGAACGATCCCAGAGCAAACCGACGCAACCGAACTGTTTCAGGCCTTTTTTGCCTCGAAAGCAGGGACGCAAGCCTTGGGCGAAGCTATTTCAGCCAAAAATATTCCAGAACTATATGCTAAAGCGGGTCGACAACTGATGCCCCGTGGTATTCCCTGGAATCGGCAAAAGGCCGATGAGGTAGTTGCCTTGCAAAAAGCGCTGGAAGCCTCGGGTGGCACACTCCCGACCGAACGAATGCCGCAACAACTGAACAATCAGGAAATTAGTGCATTAGCGAAAACGATAAGTTCAACCGCTGACCCGATGCTTGGCGAAAAGGTATTTCGCAAAAGTACGCTGCTTTGCCAAACGTGCCATGCCATTGGCGGTGCGGGCGGCCGTATTGGACCTGATTTGAGTAGTCTGGGGACGAGTTCGCCGGTCGAAACCATTATTCGGTCAGTGCTATATCCAACGCTGTCGATTAAAGAAGGGTATGAACTTCAGCGTATTCTGAAAAAAGACGGCACTGAAATGATGGCCTATCTGGTCAGCAACGGCACATCGGAAGTGGTGGTTCGCGACGTAACGGGAATGGAAGTCTCGATTCCGAAGGCGCAAATCAATACGATTGAGAAAACACCCGGTTCACTGATGCCAGTCGGATTGACCGCCGGGCTGGAAAAAGAGGAATTTATTAATCTCATTGGATTTCTGTCAAAAATTGGTGAGTCGGGCCAATTTCGGGTGCCCACAGCCCGTTTTGTCCGTCGCTGGAGTACTGTTTCAACCAGTAAAGAATTGGTAAAGAAGATTGGTGATGCGGGTGTTGGTTACGTAGCGAAAGAGGCCGCTAAACTCTTCGTTCAACCCGTTTACAGCAAAGTATCGGGCGATTTGCCGATTGACGAATTACCCGTTGTTGAGATCAGCCCGACCAAACGTTACAACTTCGTTCGATTTGATATTGAGGTTGTTAGCAAAGGAAACATAGAACTTGCTATCAATTCAACGGCTGGAATAACGGCCTGGGCTGGTCAGAAACCGATTAAACTGACGGCAAACGGCGTCATGACGGATCTTCCACAAGGAATTCATTCCATTACCCTGGCTATTGATAAAACACAGTTTAAAGAAAGCCAGCTGAGTATTCAACTTCAGGATGCACCACAGGCTTCTGCCCAAACCCGGCTCATTATGGGACGATAAACAACTCATTACGTATATGATTTTCCGAACGTTTTAAGCGATTAGGAAACTCCCCGTTGCTGTGTCCTCACAGCAACCTATGCGTCAGCTAAACATGCCTACCGACAGATTGCTGTGAGAACACAGCAACAGGAATCGTATTGCTTTTTCGGAGTAAATTTTAAACATTTCAACCATGCGTACGCAATTCATCCTCTTCGTTAGTACGCTGAGTATCGCCATCTTCGGCTTTACGACCAGCACCGATACGCCTAATCTGGACAACTCGACACTCCGTGGTAAGTCGTTCAACAACATTACGCTGGAGTTGTCGCTCAAGCCGTTCAAAAAGAACGACAAAGCTTACATCGCACAGGTAGCAACCGAACTATTTACACAATGGTCTTCGCTGCTGCGCCATACAGATACCGTATCGGTAATGCTCTGGACATCAGATGGGTCGGAAATCCTGGATTACACGGGCAAGTTAAATCAGCCGCTTGAGTGGGCTAAGTACATGGGAAATCCAAATACCGACCATGAGGTGGGATCAGGCCCAGCTGACCTTTCTCTGCACCAGCGTGCCCAGATTTACATGGATAATCCTCCGGCATTTACGTATGGCGATTTGAAATACATTATCCAGACGCTGAAAGAAGCCGGAAGGCGGGTAACGGGAAAACCCATTCGCATTGGCGCTACGTTCGATCCGGGGCCAGAGTTTGCCAAATCTGAGTTTAAGTACAAAAAACACACTGAAATTCTCGGCGGAAATGCGATGGGCCACAAAACAATGGTCAGTTGCTATTCAACGCTGAATGCTGACAATCAGGCGTATGCAGGTTTTCCGAAAGGCATTCCAGCCAATACGCCGTTTGGCACATTTCTGGGACGGCAAAGTCAACACTTTCTGAGCGATTTAGGGTATGATTTCATCTGGCTCAGCAATGGGTTTGGATTTGGCGTAGAAGGTTGGTCATCGACGGGAGCTATTTTTAACGGGAAAGAATTTGCCGCCGAAAAACTGGCGAATACCCGTGAACTGATCGCTGGCTTCTGGAATTTATTCCGAAAAGAATGCCCTGATTTCCAGATCCAGACGCGTGGAACGAATCTTTCAACGGGCGCTGATTTAGCCCGTGACGGTGTCGATCTAAAACAGATTTACAGCGGAAAATACAACATGTTGCCACCACCGAATTCGCCCTGGGCGGCTTTGGATGGCGATTTTGGATTAGAAATGGTAGGCTATATGTCGCGGATGGCCGAGCTGCCTGACGAACGATATTTGTTTCGCTATTACACCCACGACCCCTGGTGGGTTAATAGCCCCTGGCTGGATCGCTATGGGCAGGAACCGCACGATATTTACCTGCCGATGGCCGTAGCGCGTATCAATGCCAAAGGCGAAATTCGGCTACCAACGCACCTGAATTTCCTGACCGCCGATAATACATACGGCGAAATGCCCGCGCAAGTACCCGACGAGGTAACGCCCCATATCCTGAAAGCCCGCTACGATTCGCCAACCGCACCGGGGCCGCTGGTTTGGGTGTATCCGTTTGACGAATACCATACCTGGGCATACAAACAACCCGACCGATTACCAGAAATCTACTACGGCGACTGGCTTATTCGGCAAGCCATCAACAATGGTTTTCCACTAAATACCATTATCTCGACGAATTCTTTCCAGAAAGTAGTGTCGGATAAACCAGCCTATTTCAATGAATCGGTGTTAGTTAGCATTGTACCTGAGGCAAATTCAGCACTCGAAAAATCGCTGATTACGTTCGTGCAGAATGGCGGTAAACTTCTCGTTTACGGCCCCGCCGATCATGCCGGACCATCGTTCTTAAACTTGTTAAATCTGCAGAACGTAACGGCTATTGAAGGTGATTTTCAGATGAGTTCGACTATCAATACCGATAAATTAACAAAATCCTATCCTGAAAAAATCACACACCGGGCCCTGTTTTCGGGTGGTGGTGTAGCTACGCAGGTAAAAAACAAAGCCGAGACTGATACTAAAATACTGGCGAAAATGACCCAGGCCAGCAATAGTCGCGACGTGGTTTGGACGCGTGAAAAACCTGATTGGAAAGGCGGTAAAGTGGCTTACGTACGCGGCACCAATTCCAGCAAATTTACAGGCGGTAAACTCCTGACGCCCGACGATCCGGAGCAGCTTTTCACAGGGCCATTGCTAATGCGCTACGTATTGAAAGAATTTGGTATTGATTACCAAATCGATAAGCGAAATCCGTCCGTCAAAAATCCTGTGCTGACGATTTCGCGGTCGAGTAATGGGTATTTCTTCTCCGGCTATTGCCCAAACACAACGCTTACGCACCGCTTCAAAATGCCGCAGGGAACACCAATTCTTACGGGCTATGAAACCGAGTTAACAAATGGCTATTCGGTCTATCACATGCCTAAAGCCTGGCATCGCGAAAGCCGTTTCTTCATCGATCAGAACGAGGGCATTGTGTCGTGCCAGGAAATGACATCGGGAGTAGAGCACATAAAACGGTGTGTTCGGCTTACGGGGCTGAAAAACGCTACGGTTCGTATCTATCCCGACGAAGGCGTTACGGAAAAAGGGTTGCACGTGTATGCAAATACGGGCTATCCGTGGGGCAAAAAGCCGCAGGTGGCCTTGAAAGCAGGTGATAAAAAGTTTGGTAATCAGTACGTTGCCGACAATATAACGGGCGATCTGGTGGTGTTTTGGTAACTCTGAACATGTAGCGGATAGGCTTTCTGTTTCTGAGGTTTATCCATCAATTCCTAAAACGTCAATCATTCATCATGAAACTCATTTCCTATTTACTAGGACTGGGGTTGGTTGCCGCTATTGTTTCCTTTCATCAGGAAACAGACGCAATCAACTATACTACCTTACAAGAAGGGTTTAAAAATCCTCCCATTTCGGCCCGGCCAAAAGTGTACTGGTGGTGGCTCAACGGCTATGTCGATACAGTGCGATTGAAAGAAGAATTGCAGGCCATCAAAAAAGCTGGGCTGGGTGGTGTCGATATTTTTGAAATCGGTTTGCCACCCGCCAGCGATCTCAATCAGGTGATTCCACCGGGACCCGCTTTCATGAGCGATGAGTCGGTAAGAACGATTCACATGGCCATAAAAGAAGCGGGTAAATTAGGTTTAGAAGTAGGCCTGAATCTGGCCAGTAGCTGGAATGCGGGCGGCACCTGGGTTGCTCCTAAACACGCAGCCAAAACGATTTATTTTTCCAAAAAAACGGTAAAAGGATCTGAACAAGAGTCGGTTAAACTCCCGTTCCCAACTATTACACCCGATAAACAGGGCAACAAACGTCCTATTGCCTACGGATCAGACGGTAGGCCCGTTTACCACGAAGAAATTGCTGTAATTGCCATCCCTGCTGGTCGTCAGACTCAGTTAGATACGGCACAAATTATCAATATATCGTCTTTTTTTGACCCGAAAAAAGACGAATTACGCTGGAAAGCACCGGCTGGAAATTGGGATATTTACCGGTACGTATGCTCCAATTCTGGCGAGCAACTGATACGTCCTACCCCCCATTCAGTCGGCCCAATCATCGACCATTTCGACTCAACGGCCACGCGGATGCACGTTATGTATTTCATCAATCGACTAAAACCGTTGCTTGGTGATTTTAGTAAAAGTCCGCTCAAAAACCTGTATCTGGCTAGTTATGAAGCCAAGGAATTTACCTGGACACCAACGCTGCCGACCACGTTCCGAAAACTGCACGGCTACGATCTATACAAATTTCTGCCAGCCATTTTCAACAAAGATTGGTATAAACCGGAACTTGGGAAAAGCTTTCAGTTCGATTTCGACAAAACGCTGTCGGAACTGATGATTAATAACCATTACCGGAAATCGAAGGAAATCTGTAATCAATACGGGCTGAAAATCATTTCCGAATCGGGCGGTCCGGGGCATTTGCATCATATTCCAGTCGAAAGTCTGAAGGCATTGGGCGCTTTGGATATACCGCGTGGCGAGTTCTGGTACAATCGCACGTTTTTCATGGAGAATGATAAAGACAGCCTGGTCGATATGATTTACCTGGTGAAAGAGATTGCAGCTGCGTCGCATATTTACAAACGGGGCATTGTAGAAGAAGAATCATTTACAAGCTATTGGGACTGGCAGGAAGGCCCCGGTGACCTGAAATCTCTCGCCGACCGTTCTTTCTGCGAAGGACTGAATCGGTTGGTTATTCATGGTTTCACGCACAATCCGTCGGGGATGGGGTATCCGGGCATAGCCTATTTTGCGGGTACACATTACAACGACCGAAACGGCTGGTGGTCCAAGAGCAAACCGTTCAACGATTATCTCGGCCGCATCTCGTATATCCTGCAAAAAACGGCTTTCGTAGCGGATGTATTGCATTATTATGGAGATAATGTACCCAATCTGATCCCGCCCAAAAATACACGCTTCGCCGTTGGACCGGGCTACGATTATGAGGTAATTAATACCGACGTATTGCTGCGGGATTTAACCGTCGAAAATGGGAAATGGGTGCTACCAGGCGTTGGCACCTATAGCGTACTGAGCATTGGAACGGAAGGGCGGATTCCGGCAGAAGTGCGTACTAAACTCAACCAATTAGCCAAGAAAGGAGCCCGTTTGGCAGAATCGAAATCAGCTCCACTCGAAGCCCTGAAGGCACTGACTATTACACCCGATTTCAGCTATCCCGAGCAGAAAGCAGACCAGCGTTTCACTCCGATTGACTACATTCATTACCAGCGCGATAACCTGGATTTTTACCTGATTCGTAATACGACGAATAAATGGGTTTCGCGAAACTGCACATTCCGCCAGTCAGGAAAAACACCCGAAATCTGGAATCCGGTTTCGGGGAACATCACTCCTATTACCAGCTATACACAACTGAGCGGACGTACCAGCATGCCCATTTCGCTGCCGCCAAACGGAGCCTATTTTGTGGTTTTCAGCAAGGTAAAATCATCTACAGTTGCCCAGCGGAGAGATCGTGAGTATAACTCTGCTGAAGACGCTAAATCCGCGCCAGTTATGACGCTGGAGGGTTCCTGGCAGCTTACATTCCCCAAGGGTTGGGGTGCTCCAGAAACCGCCACGTTCCATAAATTGATGTCGTGGACGCAATCCGACCAGAAAGGCATTAGCTACTTTTCGGGAATTGCTACGTATCAGAAATCATTTCAGTACAAACCCGTGGCAGGAATGGCTAAAAATGGTCGGCTTTATCTGGATTTAGGCAACATATCGAAAGTTGGCGAGGTATGGCTCAACAATAAATCATTAGGCATCGTCTGGACACCACCCTATCGCGTTGACATTACCGACGTACTGAGATCAGGAACCAATACGCTGAAAATAGACATAGCCAATACCTGGTCGAACCGGCTTACGGGCGATGCCATTACGGGCGAAAAATTCACAAAAACCAACATTACAAAAGCCAATAAAAATCTGGTTCCGTGGGGCGAATTACCCCTAATTGAATCGGGATTGTTAGGCCCCGTGACCATCACAACAGCAAACACGATTCGTTGACAAAGCCATGAAAAAGTCTATTGAGTATGTTTTGCTTATAGTGATAGGACTGAATTACAGTCTTTTATCATCCTGCCATCGACCGGTACATCAATACTCAGCACCATCACAGTCGGCGACAGATGTAGTTCGCCTTCATGATGTGGTTTACGGGCGAAAGTTTGGAACGGCACTGACGATGGATGTCCTGAAACCCGCCAAACCCAATGGCATTGCTGTTGTCTATGCGATGAGTGGCGGCTGGCATTCCGATTTCAGCATGATTGAAAAGCGACTCAAGCATTTTCACTATTTCACCGATCGCGGTCAAACTGTTTTCCTGATTCTTCACGGATCGGCCCCTCGCTATCGAGTCGACGAAGTAGTGCAGGATATTCATCGGGCGGTACGATTTATCCGGTATCATGCCGCTGACTATGGTATTGATCCAAATCGATTGGGCATATCTGGCATGAGTTCGGGCGGTCATTTATCCGTTTCCATCGGCACCGGAGTAGGCCGGTCGGATACGCTGAAAACGGCTGATCCAGTTGACAACGTATCTAGTCGCGTGCAAGCGGTTGCCTGTTTCTTTCCACCTGCTGATTTACTAAACTATGGAAACAAAGGACGACTATTCGTGGAGTGCGATACGGTTCGACGCTTTTGGCCGCAGTTTGGCGTAGAAGGCAAATCCAGAGACGAAAAATTGGCCGTAATGCGAAAGTTGTCGCCCATCAATTTTATTACGAAAGAAACACCGCCAACCTTATTGTTTCACGGCACCGTCGACCCGCTTGTACCGCTCGAACAATCGGAACGGTTCATCGCCAAATTAAAAGAAAACGGCGTTCCAGCGCAGTTAATCATCCACCAGGACGGTGCGCACGGCTGGGACGAAACCTGGGAATCTGATCTAGGTGTCGTAGCCGATTGGTTTGAGAAGTATCTTCAAAAAAGATAGATTATTAATCGCAACTCCCTATGAACAAATTACTTACGCTCATCTTATTTACATTTTCGATTACCAGCTTCGCACAACAGGCTGATTCCACTACGTATCTGGCTGATACAAAGAAGGAATTGACTGTGGTATGGCCGAAAAACCGCACGATTAATCTGGTTTTTCACGGACATTCGGTTCCGGCAGGATATTGGTACGACCACGAAGTCCATACACTGGAATCGTATCCGAATCTGTTGCTGGGCCAATTGAAAAAGCAATATCCATATGCCGTCATAAACGTTATCGTAACGGCCATCGGAGGTGAAAACGCGCTGAAAGGACAGACCCGGTTTGAGCAGGACGTATTGGTGCATAAACCCGACGTACTGTTCATCGACTACGCACTGAACGACCGTTTTTCTGACATTAACAAGATCCAAGAAGCCTGGGAAAAAATGATACAGGCCGCCCTTTCCCAACACATCGAAGTCATTCTATTAACTCCCTCCCCCGATCAGCGAATTGATATAGTAGACGCAAAAAATCCGCTGGAACCCTTTGTTCAATTAATTCATCAATTAGCTGAAAAATACCATACAGGCTTAGCAGACCCCTATTCACCATTTCAGCAAATTGCGAAACAAGGCAAGTTGAAAGAGTACATGGCGAGCGTGAATCATCCCAACAAAGCAGGTCACGAAATCATTGTCAGCGAATTGATGAAGTGGTTTACGAATAATAAGTAGAGATTCTACGTTTGGCGGTTTCTCAAACAAAAGAGAAGTTTATGAAACTGGTTTGGGTCCCTCTAGTAGGTTGTTTGCTGTTTTCGTTGGCGCTACGAGCCCAGCCAGGTGAGGTGCGTGAAATCAGAAAAAATGTTCCTCTGGATTCTATCGTTCTCAGTGATCCATTTATCCTCGCCGATAAGAAAACAAACCTGTACTACATGACAGGCACAGGTGGCATGTTGTGGAAGAGTAAGGATTTGAAGCTTTGGGAAGGCCCACACAAAGTAACCAATACCGACCCGAACTCCTGGATGGGCCCTAAGCCGATGATCTGGGCTGCTGAGATTCAACCCTTCAAAAACAAATATTATTATTTTGCCACATTCACAAATCGGGCGGTCAAAATAGATACTGTCAAGGGAACTGCAATCGAACGTCGGGCCAGTCATGTATTGGTCAGCGATAATCCAGATGGGCCTTTCTCGCCGATGAAAGATGCCACTTATTTGCCAGCCGATAAGCCCACGCTGGATGGAACCTTCTGGGTTGATAAAGACGGCAAACCATATATGGTGTATTGCTACGAATGGTTGCAGAACCTAAACGGCACCATTGAAAAGATCGAATTGAAGCCTGATTTAAGTGGCAGTGTTGGCGAAGGGAAATTGCTCTTTCGCGCCAGTGATTCGCCCTGGAGCCGGGAGAAAGACGAAAATGGCAAAGACAAACCGAACAAAGTAACGGACGGCCCATATCTATTTAAGACAGGAAGCGGGCGGTTGGGAATGATCTGGACCAGCTGGATTTACGACGTTTATACGCAAGGAGTTGCTTATTCAAAAAGCGGTACGCTCGATGGGCCGTGGATTCAGGAAAACGATCCGATTACACCACCGAACTATGGTCATGGTATGTTATTTCATACCCTGAATGGCAAACTGTTAATGTCAATTCACAGCCATAGAAAGGCGGCTAATGGACGCACAGTCCGCATACCTCATTTGTTTGAAGCTGACTTATCAGGCGATAAATTAGTCATTGGTAAGCCATACATACCTTAATTCCTTTAAGAACTTAGGGCACCATTGAATCAGCAGGTCGTTGGGTGTGTTCGGGATTGGCGATCACGGCGAATTTGTATTTCTCGCCGTGGTAATACGATTGCTCAATTTCAACAATTTTGTCGCCCGTACAGATTACCGCGCTGTCGAGGACAAAAACGGGCGTCGGTCGGCTTAGTTCAAAATTAGTCGTGTTGGGCTCCAGAATTTTGACTCCCAGCGTTTGTTGTACTTCCGTGATTGTCAGATGGTAATTGGTCTCATAAACCTTAAAATACGAAACCTCAGTAGGCACCCGATTGATTTTGGGGCAAAGTGTCAGGGAAATGTATTTGACTTCGTCTTTAATTAACAGATCGTCGGCGTAGCGAAGCTGATGGAGTTTTAAGACGGGACCGTCAATAATAAAATGGCGACCATTTATTTCCGATGAAATTCCATCCTGTAGAACTGTTTTTTCCAGAACGATATTTTTCGGCGTAAATCCTTCAGCAATCAGGCTATCGTGAAAACCGCGACGGGTTGCATAGATGGAGCCCAACGTCCGTAGCAAATGATGGTCTTCCGTACGGTTCAGCACGTAGGTTCCTTTTCCCTTAATCCGACGCGCCCACCCTTTCGACTCAATTTCTAGTAGCGTTTTTCGAGCCGTGGTATTGCTGATGCTGAAAGTTTTAATCAATTCATTTTCCGACGGAATCTGATCGCCGGGCTGGAGTTCTCCCGTTTTTATTTTGTCAATAATATGCTCGCTCAGCGCTATAAACTTCGCTTTATTAGCTTTAATTTCAGCGGGTTCTCCTTTTTTTTTCATGCCATTTCTTCTTCCAATGTGTCAAGTTAACTGAAACAAACAAGTTATTCTCCCATCCGCCATCGGCTTCTGGCCAACAGCACTTCCTTTCCTGATTCAACCTGCTCAATTCGATGCAGCCGCACATCGGGCGCTTCGGTCATTGACTCAATGCTAAGCTGGTCGTGCCAATGGCTTTCGGTTCGGTAAACTAAGTCAATTTCAGCTAATTCCCGCACCTGAAGTAAGGTATCACCAACGGATTCGAGCAACCAGCCAACATACGCTACATTATTGACGTGCTGATTCTGATCAATGCTCAGCCAGCCAACCTCAACCTGTTTTTTCTGATCAGCCGAAAATGACAGCGTCTGAAAATCAGGTTTGAGTGCAAGTTTGGGCAATGGATACAAGCCCGTTGGCGGAGTCAATTGGCGGATGAAATCCGGAAGCGGTACCATTGTCCGCTTTTCCATACCAAACACGAGCCAGGTGCTGGTTGCGTCGGCCAGTAACGAATCGTTTTCGGCCAAGACCTGAAAATCTCGGTAGATAAAATATTTTTCGACGGCGGTTGGATAGGTTATCAGGCGAATCGGTTGCCCGTAGCGCGGGTATTGATGCATCCGAAGACGAAACCGCATTAGCATCCACCCGAACCCACGGCTCGCCAGATCACGAATACCGATACCGTAATCGATTGCATTACGGTTCGCCGATTCCTGCATTAGATTCATCAGTGCCGGAATGCTCATTCGCCCGAAGGCGTCGCACTCGTAACCACGTACCGTAAACGTATCGGTCTGGATAAAAGCCATACTACAAAGGTACAATGCTATGCTGGGCAACCTATACTAAACATGAAAAGGAGTTTGGGACTACATGATACCATGCCCCAAACTCCTTTTCATGTGTTGTTAACCTGTTATCTACGGATTTGGAACAGCTTTTACTTCTATTTTTGCGCCATTGGCAGTCGAAAATCCGTACGCTTTAATAAGAGCTAACCAGGATAGGTCACTTGGATCGGTTGTGTTTCCGGCAATCTGACGGCTGAAATTGAGATTCGTTTCGGTTAGGTTATCGATTGTCCAGTTATCTACAGCCCCCGACGAGCTCGTTACAATAAAGCCAGTTTCCCCGGTATTTAGCTTCCAGGTACCCGTTAATGATGTATTAGGCAACAGTACCTGCGAAAAAGACCCATCCGATTTGAAGTTCATATAAGACGATGAAAAGTCAACCAGATTTTGGGCTCCTCCTTTCGTGTAGGCCGTTACGGGTACTGTGCCTAGTGAAACAGTAGCTGTCTGAAATTGCCAGTTGCGGGCAATTAGTTCTGATTTCGTTTTTGGTTTAACTTCCTCATCTTTTTTACACCCCAAAAGAAGTGTTGCACTCAGTAAAAAAAGCGTAAATAGTTTTTTCATAATTTGGCTAATAAAGGGAATTAATTGTGAATTACGAATTCAAATTACGTGAATAAATAAGGAGTATCCCTATGAATAGCCATGAAAAAATAGGAATGTGCCATTTATCGATTGATTTAACTGAACTATTCGTCAAATTGACTCAATGATCGGCGCCATCTGAAACTATGCAACGGCTACCATTTTGGGTTTGTGCGTCGTTTCACGGCGGTAGAATATTCGGTAGATAATCGGAAAAATAAGGAGCGTCAGAATGGTAGCTGTAATCAATCCGCCGATCACGACAATGGCGAGTGGCTTTTGCGTTTCAGAGCCAATCCCTGTTGAAACGGCGGCTGGCAGGAGTCCGATAGCAGCCATCAGTGCTGTCATGATAACGGGGCGAATCCTTGATTGCACACCTTCCCGAATCGCAACGTCGAGCGGCATTTTCTGGTGACGATTATTATTGAATACCGAAATCAGAATAACACCGTTCTGTACGCAGATACCAAATAAAGCAATGAAACCTACCCCTGCCGAAATGCCAAAATTAATACCCGTTATATGAATGGCCAGAATACCCCCAATGAGTGCAAACGGTACGTTTAAGAGCACCAGACCTGCGTCTTTTGCATTACCAAAGAGAACGAACAGGATCACGAAAATGGCAGCTAAACTAAGCGGTACCACCTGCCCCAGCCGTCCTGTAGCCCGTACTTGATTTTCAAATTCGCCTGTCCAGTTGATGGAATAGCCTTTAGGCAAACTTTTTAACGCTGTCCGAACTCGTTGCTGTGCATCGGCAATAGTACTGCCCAAGTCACGCTCCCGTACCGAGAATTTGACGCCGATAAATCGCTTGTTGTTGTCGCGATAGACAAACGCGGGGCCTGTTACCTCACGAATCGTAGCGATTTCACGAAGGGGAATTTTACTGCCTCGCAACGTTGGCACCATCAGCCGCATAATGTCGTCTTCGGTTTTTCGATACCGTTCGTCGTAACGAACCCGAATATCGAATTTACGTTCGCCCTCATACAGAATCGACGCAGTTTTACCACCAATTGCCATTTCAATAACGGCCTGTGCATCAGCCGGAGAAACGCCGTATAGCGCCATCTTATGATCGTGAAACAAGACACTGATTTCAGGCTGGCCGATGTTTCGGAGAATACCGACATCTTTTACGCCCGGCACGTCGCGAATGGCGGCAATAACGGTGTTGGCCAGTTTATTCAGTTCGTTGAGATCATCGCCAAAGATTTTTACGGCATTGCTGGCGTTCATTCCGGCTACCGCTTCTGCTACGTTATCGATAATTGGCTGCGAATAATTGTAATTAATACCCTGAAATTGTTTCAGTTTGGCGTCCATTTCCTCGATCAACTGGTCGGTCGTAATCTTCCGTTTCCAATCATCTTTCGGTTTGAGGTTCACCTGCATCTGGACATAATAAAATCCCGACGGGTCAGTACCATCGTTGGATCGTCCCGTTTGCGACAATACGCCGTTCACTTCGGGAAACTCCATCAGTTTTTGCCGGAGTATTTTCACCATTCCCACTGTCTGATTTAGCGAACTGCTCATCGGCAATTTGGCTTCTACCCAGAGAGCACCTTCGTTCAGCGTCGGCAAAAATTCCGTACCCATCAACGTGGCCGACAAGAAGGTGATCGCCATAAATGAAATCGCAGCCAGCAGACTCAGTCGGCGATTGGCGTAGCATCGATTAAAACCAGCCATCACAATCCGATTGAAGAAATTGACCAGCGGATTGTTCTTCTCGCGCACGTTTTTCTTCAGCAGAATCGAGCAAAGCAACGGTACGAGCGTAAGGGTAAACAATAACGCACCAAGCAGCGCAAAACCGAGTGTCCAGGCCAGGGGCGAAAACATTTTCCCTTCTACTTTCTGGAAGGAAAAAATGGGCAGTAAAGCTGTGATAATGATCAACTTGGAAAAGAAAACGGCTTTACCCAGTTCACCGCCCGTTTTTTTGATAAGACCCAGTTTACTCATTCGATTAAACTTAGCCATACCTGACTGATGCGCAAGATGATCGAGCGTTACAAAAATTCCTTCGACCATTACGACTGCCCCGTCGATAATAATACCAAAATCTACCGCGCCCATCGACAGCAGATTGGCCGACATACCCCGTATTCGAAGGCACATGAACGCAAATAGCAGTGCCAGTGGAATAATGATGGATACGATGATCGTTGTGCGCCAATCGGCCATGAACAGAAACACGATCACCGTAACCAGAATAATTCCCTCGGTAAGGTTATGCAATACTGTCCGCGTACAGAAACTAATCAGATTATCGCGGTCGTAAAACGTAACCATTTTGACGTCGGAGGGCAGCACACGCTCGTTCAATTCATCAATTTTAGCCTTGACGCGCTCCAGCACTTCACTCGGATTTTCGTTCTTGCGCATCACGACGATGCCTTCTACTACGTCGTCGTTTTGATCCAGACCAACCTGACCGACGCGGGGGAGATTTGATTCGGCCACCTCAGCAACGTTCTTGACCAGCACTGGATTGCCGTCGAGATCTTCGACAATCAGATTTTCGATGTCCTGAATAGACGTGAGTAAGCCTATGCCGCGTACGACATAAGCTTGTCCGTTTCGTTCGATTACATCACCGCCAACGTTGATATTACTCCGTGTAACGGCTTGATAAACTTCCAGCGGGGTAATGTCGTATTTGGCTAGTTGCGTGGGATTTACGCGTATTTCATAGCTCTTCTCGCGACCACCAAAAGCTACGACATCGGCAACGCCCGCTACCGAACGAAGCTGACGGTCGATTACCCAATTGTGCAGTGTCAGCAATTCGCGGCTATCACGTGAAGCCGATTTGAGGGTAAAGCGAAAAATCTCTCCTGTAGGGCCGTAAGGGGGTTGCACATCAGGCTCAACCCCGTCTGGCAAGGAGACCGTCCGAAGCTGATTATTAACCTGTTGCCGGGCGAAAAAGTCTTCTACATCATCATCAAATATCACCTTGATAATGCTCAGACCAAACATGGTAATGGAACGAACGTTCGTTTTCCGCTGCACTGAGTTCATAGCGACCTCAATCGGTACCGTAACGAATCGTTCGATTTCCTCCGCCGACCGACCGTTCCATTCCGTCACAATGATAATCTGTGTATTAGTAACATCAGGAAAGGCTTCGAGTGGGGTATTCAGGTAGCTGACCACGCCGGCAACCACCAGACCGATGGTCATAAAAAAAACGAAAAAGCGGTTCTTAAGCGAAAAACCGACAATATCCCGAATGAATCTGTTCATTGGCAGAGGGCTCGTGGCAGAGGGTTTGGGTTGTAATTTACCCGATGCTCTGCCCCATGCCATTTAGTCGTTTATAGCGTCGTAGACTAGTAGCTGGTTTTGGGATATTACCCGTTCGCCGGGTTTCAGGCCTGCTTTAATATAGGCCACATCACCCACCGATTTCAGGACATTCACTTCCCGAGTGTCAATATCTGAGCGGCTTCGGAAAACCATAACAAAGTGTTTTGATTGGTCGAAAATCACTGAGCCAGCCGGTATGGTAGCCATTTGTCCGCCATCTTCGTAATGCAACGTAACGGTTGCGTGCATTTCAGGGCGCAGCTTCATGGCCTTGTTATTCAGACGAATACGAACAGTCATCGCTTTCGTACCGGGATCGAGTACGGTATAGATCTTGTCGACTTTGCCTCGAAATAGTTCATCTGGATAACTGAGCGTCTGGATACTCGCATCCATACCAATACGCACTCGTCCGATGTCGCTTTCGTTAACATTTGCCATTACAGATACTTCACTGATCTGACCAATTGTAAACAGATTGTTGGCATTATCGGAACGGAGCTGCATGCCCCGATTTACGTTTTTCTCGATAATGTATCCGTCGATGGGGGCCTTTACGGTGTAGATGGATGTTTTGCCGATACCATAGATCCGCGACACTTCGGCAACGCGATTCACGTCGGCCTGCGCTTTGTCCACTTCTTTCTGAGCAGCCACGACTTCCCGCTGCGACGTAAGTTTGGTTTCGAACAAATCCTGAGCAACGCGCAGATTTTTCTCTGCCAGCAGCAAATCCGACTTAGCCTGAATACCTTGCCGTTCAATATCAGCTACTTCTCCCGATCGAATCAACGCGATTGCCTGGCCTTTTCGAACATAATCACCTAACTCAACCTGCACATCCTCTACGTTTCCGCCAACCAATGGAAACACTTTGATCACCCGATTTTCGTCGGCCATCACTTTTCCAACCAGTGTAAGTTCGCTACGTACCGGCTGCGAAGTCACGCTGTCGATCTTAATCCGGTGCATCATCGTATCCGACAGCATAAATGCTTTGGCTTCTTCAGGTGCTGGTTTGGGGCCGCACGAACTGATTAGCGCGATGCAACTAATTAGTAAAACGGTATTTAATAATGTACTGATTTTCATCTCTGTAATAGCTTTATATTCTGATACTCCCTGCTAGGCTATGTCCACTAAATCCAATTAATATTACTTGAATAAATCTTCACCTATGAGATAATTCAGCTCTTCGTACGCACTGACCCGATCAGCTTTCAGGCGGTTAAGCTGGCTGATACTATCGTTGTACGCTTCAATCAAATCGACAAACTCCAGTAGCGAAATATTCCCCTTCTGAAAACTGGTAACCACACCCCTATTCAATTCATCGAACTGCTCCGTAAACTGCCCTTCCACCGACTGCACCCGGCGTTCGACTTCGCGTACTTTTTGGAGTGAAGTTGCTACTTCGTTATTCACCTGCACCACTTTCTGTCGCTGCAATTGACTCTGGTAGCCGATCTGGCTACGTGCGGCTCGAATGGCGCCTTGGTTGCGATTAAATAGGGGTATATCGGCCGAAACCGATAGGCCAACGTAATTCTGAACATAGCTGCCCGCCTGGTCATAGGTACCGCCGACCCGCAAATCGGGTGTCGCCAGGGCTCGTTGCAGGTTATAATTCAACTCAGCCTGCTTGGCCAGCGATTCGGTTGCCCTCAGGTCAGGGCGATTGCGTATGGCTATCTGCTGGAGCGTGTCTTCCGACTGAACTGGTAATCGGTATTGAGCCAGATTTTCGTTGATTACGACTGGTTTAATCGGCTGATCTACACTCACTAAAGTTCGCAATGCACGCTGATCGTCAGCGAGTTGAAACAGAATCGCCGTACGATCATTACTAAGTTGAAACAATAAAGCTTTTAGTCGGAGCAGTTCGCGCAGGGATACGTTGTTACGATTGTACTGCACTTCATAAGCCGTAACCGTATTTTGCAACGTAGCAATCTGTTGATTAAATCGAGCCAGGGTTTTCTGCTGAAAATAAATCGAATAGAACCGACTCCGTAAGTCGAAGCGAAGCCCACGAAGTAAATCCAGCACCTCGAACTGGGTGAGTTTAGTCGCTTCTGCTGCCAGCGCGATGCGTTTATTTCGCTTCCCGGCCGTATAGAGAAGCTGCTGAATACCAATGATTTTCTCCCCCTGGCGACCGACATCCAGCACCCGCCGAGCTTCGCTATTGTAAGCGCTCAATTCTACGCTAAGCGTTGGATTATCATACAAACTCGCCTGCAACTCCTGGGCCTGACTCGCTTCGAGCCGAAATCGTTCGGCCAGTAAGAGTAAGTTATTTTTCAGGAACAAGCTATCAGCCTGTTTGAGAGTCAGTCGAAGCGAATCCTGTTGAGGGATAGAGATAACTAATTGCGCCTGAACAGATTTTAAGGATAACTGGATAAAGAAAAAGACAAAAAGCAGTAGCCGCATAGATTGCCAAATTGTGGGCTACAAAGGTCTTTAATGTAGATTAAGATAGAATTAGTAGGAGATTAGAGGAGGTTTAAAAATATATTAAAAAAATATTAGAAAAAATAGACAAAATGCAGAAATTCAACTGATTACCCTTATAGATGCGGCAACGAAACCGTAAACGTACTTCCCTGCCCTACCTGACTATCAACCAATAACGTTCCATGATGCAAGTCTACCAGCTTGGAACAGATGGACAGCCCGATACCAAAACCCTGATAATCAAACGCGTTATCGGCTCGGTAAAAAGGTTCAAAAATATGCAGGCGATTTTCTTCTGAAATGCCAATACCTTTATCCTGAATCGCAATATGGCAATGCTGGCTATCGGTACGAATTCGTACCCGAGCCGTTTGGTCAGCAGCGTATTTACAAGCGTTATCGAATAGGTTTATAAAGACTTGTTTCAGCAAATCTTCATTCCCTTCAATCAGCGTTTCTGTATCTGTTTCGGGTATATTGTCGTAATCAATTTGTATATGATAAGCTGGTTTAGCACTGAGCAATTCATCTTTGGCCAGAAAAACAATGTCATCAACGCGAGTAGGTCGAAGAACGACCTGATTACTGGTTTCCAGTGTTCTAGCCAGAAAAAGCAGGCCATTGGTAAGGCCAATCAGTCGATCCGTATCCGATAATAAATTGGTCAGAATTTCTTCGTGTTCAGGCACGGTTAGCGGTCGGCGAAGGCCTAATTGAATTTCGGATTTCAGAGCGGCCAGTGGAGTACGTAATTCATGCGATGCGTGCGATACGAAACTTCGTTGTTGATCAAACGCTTGTTGCAGCCGATGCAGCACATCGTTAAAATTTATCGCTAAGCGCGCAATTTCATCCTGCCGATTTCCTTCATCCAGTCGCTGCTGAAGATTGCGGGCCGTGATGGTCGATACCTGCTGATTAATCTGACTAATAGGCTGTAGTGACTGTCCAGCAAAGAAAATACCGAGTCCAATGGTAATACTCAATCCGGCCAGTAATCCCCAACCTAATGTTAGTTGGAGGTTTTCCAGTTTGCTTTTCCCGAATTTATCATAGGCCGATGCCAGTACAACCAGATCGCGACCATTTTGTCGATAAAGCAACCCGACTAACTCATTCGGACCATTAATCGTTTCAACTTCTTCTTTTTCACGCACTTCAGCCAGCAAAGCGGCTCGGTAATGAATAACCTGATCGTCTACACTGGCGTAAATCAGTCGATTTTTGGCGTCGAAAATCAGGACTTTTTCATCAAACAAAGCGGTTAGCGTATTACGGTCAATGATTTTAAGGAGCTTCTGATCCACTTCTTTTACCTCAATCAGAAAGCGAACAGTCGTGCGCGCCTTATTCTTAAGTCGCTCATAAAACTCTTCCCGGCGATACGTAGCTGATACCAGATAAATCAGTACCGAGAAAACGATCAGAATCGAAGCGACAATGAGCGAAAACTGGAGAGCTATGCGATTGCGAATGGTCATGCCTCTTCTTTCAATACATACCCCAGGCCGGAGCGGGTGTGAATGAGTTTGGGCTCGAAATCGCGGTCGATTTTTTTACGCAGGTAATTGACGTACACTTCTACGACATTCGTTCCCGGATCGAAGTTAAGACTCCAGACCGCTTCAGCAAGGTCAGCTTTCGAAATAACCCGACCTTTATTACGCATTAAGTATTCGAGCAGGGCAAATTCGCGGGCAGTCAAATCAATCGGAACGGTTCCCCGACGCACTTCTTTGGTCATTGCATTCACCGTTAGATTGGCTACCTGCCAGACTTCTTCACTGGAGGATTCAGCGGTGTTTGATACCCGCCGGAAACAGGTAGCGACTCGGGCCAATAGTTCTCGAAAATCGAACGGCTTTACCAAATAATCATCGGCCCCGAGCGATAGCCCTTCTACTTTGTCTTCAATTTCGCCCAACGCGGTGAGCATGATAATGGGCAACGTTGGTTTCTCCGCCCGAACGCTACGGCACACTTCAAATCCACTCATACCGGGCAGATTGATATCCAGAATCAATAAGTCGATACCTGGTTGTAAGGCAATTTGCCGCCCATTAATGCCTTCATAAACCACTTCTGTGGCATAGCCTTCTTCCTGAAGCCCTCGACTGATGTTCTGAGCAATACGCCGGTCATCTTCAATAATCAGGATTTTCTTCATGCAGGCAGCAGTATGTTAATATAGTAGAACGATAAGTGAAGGTAGTTCATTACCTACTAGTCAATAGCCACAATAAAAAACTCCCCTGCTATGGTCATATAACAGGGGAGTTTGTATACTAAAATGCCGTTGCTTATTTCTGGCCGTACCGTTTGCGGAACTTGTCGACCCGACCAGCGGTATCGAGCAGTACGTTCTTCCCTGTGTAGAACGGGTGCGACTGCGAGCTAACTTCAATTTTAACGAGTGGGTAGGTTTTTCCTTCGAACTCGATGCTGTCTCTGGTTTGGATTGTAGAGCGCGTCAGAAATTTATAATCGCTCGACAGATCGTGGAATACCACTTCGCGGTAATCCGGGTGAATGCCCTTTTTCATGGTCTAATGCTCAGTTTCTTGTCATCTTCTCGGTTTCCGACCGAAAAGGACTGCAAAGGTACAGCATTTTGCGGGGACTACCAACATTTTTTACCATGACTTTTAACACCTGATAATGAATGAAATAAATAGTCACCATTAGCTAACATTCGCGTAATAGTAGCTTGCTTTAGCAGCCCTTTCTCTCTACTTTTAGAAACATTTTAGCTTTTACTAACGAACAGCATAGTTCAGTTTCTGGCCCCGCTGTTTATGTCAAAAAAAGCTTTATTAATTTCTTAGGATGCGTCTAACGTAGGATATTCTTAAGTCGTTCAGGATGATGGCTTAACAATTTTTTAACCTACCCTATAGAATTGCATGTTTTCAGGATTGACTAAAATACCCGAACCTTCCGGGTTGATTTTCCGTCTGAATCAATAGAACTTTATACCTTCAGTGGTGTCAGCTGCGATTAAATTCGTTGGTTACTCTATTTTATGTACTTAATCGATTTACGCAGCAAAAACATGGCCCCAAATTTGAACACCTTATTCAACCACAGCTTTCCTCTGTATTCAACATTTTTCCATACTTAACTAGCCCAAAAAATCATGTTCGTAATTAAACGTGATGGCCGCCGGGAGTCAGTCAAATTTGACAAAATCACGGCTCGAATCGAGAAATTGTGCTACGGTCTCGATCCAGCTTATGTGCAGCCTGTAGAGGTTGCTGTGAAAGTCGTTAGCGGTTTATATGATGGTGTCAAAACCACTGAACTCGATAACCTCGCTGCTGAAACAGCCGCTTCGATGACCACCAAACACCCGGACTACGCTATTCTGGCCGCCCGGATTGCAATCTCGAACCTCCACAAAGAGACGAACAAATCGTTCTCTGGCACCATCAAAAAACTGTACCAGTACGAAGATCCAAAAACCGGCGAAAATGCCTCGTTGATTTCGCGGGAAGTCTACGAAGTGGTTCGTCAGCACGCAGCTCTGCTGGATTCGACCATCATCTACGACCGGGATTATGGCTATGATTACTTTGGCTACAAAACTCTCGAAAAATCGTATCTGCTGAAACTCGACGGACGAATTGCCGAACGGCCTCAGCACATGCTGATGCGGGTAGCTGTCGGTATTCACCTGGACGATATCGATTCAGCTATTGAAACGTACAATTTGCTGTCGGAGAAGTGGTTTACGCATGCAACGCCAACGCTGTTTAATGCCGGAACGCCCAAACCACAGATGTCGAGCTGCTTCCTGTTGACAATGCAGGACGATTCAATTGATGGCATCTACGACACGCTGAAACAAACGGCCAAGATTTCCCAATCGGCGGGTGGTATCGGTTTGAGCATTCACAATGTTCGGGCAACGGGCACCTACATTAAAGGTACAAATGGCACTTCCAACGGAATCGTACCGATGCTGCGTGTCTTCAACGATACAGCTCGTTACGTCGATCAGGGTGGTGGTAAGCGGAAAGGTTCGTTTGCGATTTATCTGGAGCCCTGGCATGCTGATGTTTTCGAATTCCTGGATCTGAAAAAGAACTCGGGTAAAGAAGAAGTCCGCGCTCGCGATCTGTTCTACGCCCTCTGGACACCGGATCTGTTCATGAAGCGTGTAGAAGCCGATGACGTTTGGTCGTTATTCTGCCCACACGAGTGCCCCGGTCTGGCCGATTGCTATGGCGACGAATTCGAAGCATTATATGAGCGCTACGAACGCGAAGGCCGCGCCCGCCGGACGGTGAAAGCGCAGGAATTGTGGTTCAAGATTCTGGAATCGCAGACGGAAACGGGAACGCCTTACATGCTGTATAAGGATGCCGCAAACAAAAAATCGAACCAGAAAAATCTGGGTACGATTAAGTCGTCGAACCTCTGCACCGAGATTATTGAATACACGGCTGCCGACGAAGTAGCGGTTTGTAATCTGGCGTCCATCGCGCTGCCGAAATTCATCAAACGTGATCCGGATGGCATCATGCGCTTCGATCACCAGAAATTATTCGAAATTACGAAGGTCGCTACGCGTAACCTCAATAAAATCATTGACCTTAACTACTACCCTGTAGAAGAAGCACGTCGCAGCAACATGCGTCACCGGCCAATTGGCCTAGGCGTACAAGGCCTGGCCGATGCGTTTATCATGCTGCGGATGCCGTTTGAATCGGACGAAGCGCGTCGGTTGAACGAAGACGTTTTCGAAACGATTTATTTCGGTGCCATGACCGCGTCGATGGAATTGGCGAAAGAACATGGCCCATACGAAACCTGGAAAGGTTCACCGATTTCGCAAGGTCAGTTCCAGTTCGATATGTGGGGTGTTAACCCAAAATCGAACCGCTGGGATTGGGAAAGCCTACGTACCGAAGTAGTTGAACACGGCGTTCGAAACTCGCTGCTGCTGGCACCGATGCCAACGGCTTCGACTTCGCAAATTCTGGGTAACAATGAGTGTTTCGAGCCGTACACGAGCAACATCTACACCCGTCGCGTGTTGTCAGGTGAGTTCGTTGTAGTGAACAAGCATCTGTTGAAAGATCTGGTTAAACTGGGTCTGTGGAACGATACAATGAAGAATAACCTGATTCTGGCGAACGGTTCGATTCAGCAGATTCCGAACATTCCGCAGAATATCAAGGATCTTTATAAAACGGTTTGGGAGATCAAGCAGAAACATATCATCGATATGGCTGCCGATCGGGGTGCGTACATCTGCCAATCGCAATCGCTGAACATTCACATTCAGGATTCGAACTTCGGCAAACTGACGTCGATGCACTTCTACGCCTGGAAAGCCGGTCTGAAAACGGGTATGTATTACCTCCGTACGAAAGCCGCTGCCGATGCCGTTAAATTCACGGTCGTACAACCACAAGCCGAGCCCCAACTCGAACCCGCTATGGCTGAAACTGCACCAATCGAAAAACCACTCGATTACGCACAGTACGCCAAGGAGCACGCGACGAATGCTGTTCCAGCACCTGTCCCCATGGTAACCGACCTCGAACAGCAATATGCCGCCATGACCTGCTCACTGGATGATCCAGAAGGTTGCGAAATGTGCGGTAGCTAGTAAAGCTCCAAGTTTAAGGCTTCAAGTTTTCACTCCCGGCTGTGGTTTACATGGCCGGGAGTTTTTGTTCGGGATAATTGTGGTGTTATAAAATAGCTTGTCTTAGTAGCTAAGAATGACCTGCTATTTCAATTTTTAAACTTAATGAACAGGGATAAAGAATATTACCAACGTTTGTTACACCAGTTAGAATATACCCAATTAGACTATGTAGGTGAGCTTTTACAAATAGAGTTAGCAGTTTACGAAATAAGAAAACTGTTACAAGAAATGCGCGAAATAGGCGAATACGACAACCCAATATTAGATAGCTTAAAGCTAGATTTAGGACAGTTAAGAAAGAAGCATGAAATACTGACCCATGAGCTAAATGACTTGGAATTAGATATTTCTCACGTTAAATTTATGATAGACATCTTGAGTCGGGCTAAAGACGATGAATAATAAACAAGACAGAGTTACAGAAACGGCACAAAAAGGCGAAGCTATTGCAGCTAGTGCCTTAGCGAAGGCGGATAGCTTATTAATGAAAACGGCTGCCTTACGTCACCAGATCAGTCAGTTGAAAGATGAACTGGCAGAAGATATTGCTACCCTAAAGCAGAAAAAATAGGATATACCTCTTAAAGCTGCAAAAGCCAATCCCTGAAAAGGATTGGCTTTTTTGTAAAAATTGAATAGGCGTTAACTATACAATCATTTCCCCATCCACTGCTTAAAATCGCTTACTTTTTCGCGGCTTACGAGGGCCTCTTTGTCGAAAACGGGTTTTAGAGTTAGGGCCAGGCGATTGCCGAAATAGGGTTGTATCTGATCGACGGATTGATGGGTGACGATAAGACCCCGATTGATCCGGAAAAAGCGATTGGGATCAAGGGCATCGGCAATTTCATCCAGTGTGTAATCGACCAGGAATTTTTGGCCGGTATGCATCGCGAAGAAACTGTAGCGTTCTTCCGTATAGAAATACGCAATCTCACTTACTTCAATCGATAGCATCCGTTGGCCTTGTCGAACCAGAAACCGTTGCCGATAGTCGCGGGGCGCCTGACTTTGAAGCTGTTGTAATAGTTTTTCGATATTCAGATTTGGGGATGTAGCTGGTTTGCCACGCAAATCTTCGTACTTCTGCAAACTCCGCTGTAGGTCGTCGCGCTGGATGGGTTTCAGCAAGTAATCGATGCTATTGACTTTGAAAGCCTGAAGCGCGTATTCATCGTAAGACGTGGTGAAAATGACGGTACTATGCACCGTTGTTCGCTCGAAAATCTCGAAGCTTTGCCCATCGGCCAGTTCAATGTCCAGAAAAATCAAATCGGGATCGGGTTGGCCTTTTGCCCGGAGAGCCTCTAACCAGTCTACGGTATCGGCAATACTGGCCGTTACGCCCGATACTGTAAGCGTTGGAGCAACTTCAGCCAATAACTTCTGGAGCTTGCGGACAGCTAATTCTTCGTCTTCTACAATCAGGGCATTCATGAAATTCGTCAGTTTTTCGCCAGTAGCGGTAAGGTTACAGTAAAGTACTCAGGTCCCGTTTCGATAACAGGTTCAGGGTAGGCAAGCAGTTTGTATTTCGTTTGAATATTGCTTAACCCAACCTGAGTTGACTCTAGATTAATGGCCGTCGGGCGGGTTGCTTTTTTCTGAAGATTATTCCGAACCAGCAATTGTCCTTCCAGTGTCGTTACGATATCGATGCACAGCGGACGACTTGCCAGAATGATGTTGTGCTTGACCGCATTTTCGACCAGCAATTGCAGAGTCAATGGGGGAATTCGGTGGGTACGGTAGTGATCAGCAACTTCTACCGTCAATTGCAACCCATCGCCATGCCGGGTTTTCAGTAGGTGATAGTACGAATCGATAAAGGCCAGTTCATCGCTGAGTGTAGCGAGTTCATCGCTGGCGTCGGTTTCGGTTGGGTCTTTGCCGAACAACGAGTCTGGAGTGATTCGGTAGCCGGAACGTCGATTGTCTTTTACCAGCTTGCCCGATCGGTGATTGTCCTGAAGCATGTACCGATAAACTCTGGCCATCTGATCCACAAACTGTTCGGCTCGTTTCGGCTCTTCGGCAATGAGCGAAGACAACGAGTTGAGGCTGTTGAACAGAAAATGGGGGTTGACCTGACTTCGTAATCCCTGCAATTGGCCCCGCAAATTTTCTTTCTTGAGTTTCTCTTTATTCATCTGATACTGCTGCCATCGGGATAATGAATACGTTGTCTCATAGAAACCGACCAGCAGCAAAATAGCCACCATATCAAAGCCAAAAACCGTAGGGACGGTATCGTACGTAAGCTGCGAACCGAAGGGACGATATCGAATAAAAAGCCAGGTATATATAGCTAGAAATGATCCCGATAACGCCACAAAAGCCAGACATATCAATCCTGCCCGAACAAATGTCTGGCGTAGTTCCGGATAACGTCGAATAATGCTGTCAGCGGCCCAGTCGTGGCAAATAAACGCCGTCGTTGCCAGTAGCCAGACAAATAATGTAGCGCCTAAAAACGTCGACCAGCTATGTAGATACCCATCGCCAATGAGCAGATACGTAATTAAGGGCACAAACCAGGGCATGAGCAATATATATGACCACCCTCCGCGTGTTGTCAGGCGCAGCCAACGTCGAATGGGGTCAAAATAGGTCATGGTCATGGTTTCTATATCGACTGGCTAGCAGATTTCTTACTAACCAGAATACTATTTTTTTGTGTTAAAGTTAACTATCTCAATTCCTCACCAACAGGTCAACTTGTACTAACTGACCAATGTCTGTTGTGAATTGACGAAATGGACACCTGTGTTGCCTCTTCTTCAAAGCGCATTGGGTAGCAGTAAAGGCAATTCAACGCGAAAGTGTGTATCACTAGCGTCTACTATAATGGTCTTTTCGCTAAACAATCGGTATTTGGCCGTTAAGCTTCCTAAACCGGGTCCGTATGTTTCCAGACGAATGGCTCTGGGTTGCCAGTTATTGACGACCTGTACCCAACCCGTATCTGTAACTCCAATCGCAATAAGTAAAGGCTTCGTACCCGACATTACATTGTATTTTATGGCATTGTCGATCAAGAGTTGCAGACTCAGCGCAGGTAATGCGTAAGCCGCATACGTCGTGTCTGTAAGCACAGGCAGTTTAATTTGCAGGCTTTGCCCGTATCGCACAGTCAACAATTCGGTATAGGAGCGAACAAAATCCAGTTCAGCCTGTAGTGTCACTAATTCACTCGGATTCTTCGTCAACGTCAGATCCGTGCGTCGACTGGATTGTAATATATATCGGTAAACTACGGCTAGCTTATCGACAAACCATTCGGCTCGCTGCGGATCGTCGTTAATGAGTACCGACAATGCGTTTAGGGAGTTAAACAAAAAGTGAGGATTTAGTTGGCCTTTTAGCGTATCGTATTGGTGTTGTAACGACTGGCGCTGTAACTGCTCGCTTTCGGTCATGTCCTGTTTCCATTGCGCGTAGGCATAGAATAAGCCAAGCGCCAGGCAGAGAAACACGTCAAAAATAAGCCCTAATACCCAAATCGGGCGAACGGTTGCCCAGTTGAATTGTACGCCCGTTGCCGGAACAAGGCTATACACCCAAACATCAAAAATGGCCAGAATGATGGTTAAGCTACATACACTGAGCAGCATAACCAACGAACGAAGTAAGGTTTGGCTGGCAGCCGGGTAGCGCCGGATTACCCACCAAATGGTTAAGGTTAGGGTAACGATCGATAGCCAATAGAGGAAAAATACGAGTAAAGTCCCGATAATGAACTTCGTTACATCGCTGAAATACGACGCTCCGATAAAGTAATAATTACCAATCGGAAACAGGACAGGCATCATCAGTAGGTGATACCACCATTCGTATGTTGAAAAAAAGCGAGGTCGATGAATCGGCACCAGATAGATAATCGAAATCCTGGATCGGCTAAAGCGAATAATCGAAAATGGCCAATACTCGTCTAACCTTTGCGCAAGTACTGGATGAATTGTTATAAATGATACATGAATTGAGAAAAAAGGCGTATGAATTGTAAAAGGATAGTGATCAGCCCTAAATTGCCCTTGTCAGCTGTGGATAAATGTCTACAACTTTTACTTTACAAAACTGGGACAATGCTTCTTTCATGGATACTGAGAGCGAGTTATTCGCCCGAAATCTGTTAATTTAGTAGTTGCAATCATGCCAAAACAGCTTTAGTTATCAGCTGTTTCTAACCATGTCTCTACCCATAAAACAACGTCTGACTACTTATCTCGCTCCATGGGAGCTTTGGTTTCATGCGTTGCTGGGTCCAGTTCTGATTCCGATCTGCAACTATTTTTTTATTGGCCCTCTTTACTTTTCCAACTGGCAACTCTTCCTGACAGCCACTGGTCTTCTCACTGTTTTATACCTGATTCCCACCTTACTTATTACTGTTTCAATCCGGTGGATCATTAATCGGTATGCCGACGTAGACCATTCAACCCACAGAACGCTGGCGATTCTGATTGCCCTGACGAGTTTATCAACGGGCGCCGTTCTTTTCGACGTATTTATTTATAGTTTAATCCCGTCATTTGGCTTATCCTTTACCTGGTCGGTTATTCGTCCGGTTTTACTACTGACACTGGTATTCGATTTTATTTTTGGTACATTTCTTAGCCTCTTTCACTCCTATCGGCAGTGGGCAAACGATCAGACGGAAAATGAGCAACTACGGCAAGCCACCTATCAGCATCAGCTCGATATATTGAAAATGCAGATCAATCCGCATTTTCTGTTCAATAGTCTGAACTCCCTCTCATCGCTCATTGGTGAAGATCGACAACGGGCCAGTCAGTTTGTCGATGAACTTTCCAAAGTGTATCGCTATCTTCTTCAGGCCAATACACGGGAATTCGTCAGTCTGCAAACCGAACGGGATTTTAGTATTGCCTACAGCAATCTTCTCCAAACCCGTTACGGAATGAGTTTGCAGATTACCCATCAGATTCACGACGATTATCTACAGTATCAATTACCGACACTGAGTTTGCAAACGCTGATCGATAATGCGATTAAACACAACATCATGGCTATCGATCAGCCCTTATTGATTTCTATTCAAACAATGCCCGATGGCAAATTGCTGGTACAGAATAGCCTGCAACGAAAAATCAACAAGATTGAACAGGCCAAATCCAGGCTGGCCAGCCTGGCTTCTACATATCGTTCTCTGGGAAATGGTGACGTGCAGATCGACGAGACGAGTACCCACTTCGGCGTACTCCTACCGTTACTGGCAACAACCTCGCAACTGGTTTCTTAAGAGGTAAAATGCATAGCTGCCTACAGAGCCGAAAACACTTCCTCCGCCAGTTTAATCAAAACAGGCAGCAGAACAGGCACTTCATAGACAAATGAGGTGCGGTTCATGAAAAAGAAAACGTACTTGCTGCTCCTTGATTAAACTACGACTTAAAAACCAACAATGACACCGTTTTTTGCGGACATATACCGGCGGCTACCTCGCGTTCGCTCACAGACTCAGTGGCACTTTCTGCTGCTGTTTCCGTGGTTTATTCCGCTCATAACCTATTTGGTAATAGGCAATCGCTACTGGTCCGATCCATGGACATTTGTTTCTGCAACGGCTCTGAATCTGACGATTGCCGGAGGTTGCCTGATAACCCTGGATCAATTTACGCAGTTTGTTGTTCGTCGCTACCCCAACCTGGGGCAAACCTGGGAACGCGTTTGGCGGCTACTGGCTGTATTTATGCTTGTAACGCCCTGTTTTGTTTTCGGTGGCATCGCCATTTACAGTTATTTTCATCTATACGGGTTTACGTACGACGCTGATTCACTACCCATCAGCCGAATCATTTTGATCAATATATTGGCTAATTTGCTCTCAGTAGGCATTGACGAAAGTACTTATTCGTTGAAAAAATGGCGGGAGAATACGTTCGAGAAAGAGCAGTTGAAGAAAATCAATATTCAGAGTCAGTTAGAAAGCCTGAAAAGCCAGGTCAATCCGCATTTCCTGTTCAACAGTCTCAATACGTTATCTTCACTCATCGACGATGATCCTGAAAAAGCCGAGCAATTCGTTGATCAAATGGCGAATGTATACCGATATCTTCTCCAAACCAACGCCGGTAACTTAACGACGCTGCAAACGGAATTGGCCTTTATTGAATCATACTTTCACCTCCTCAAAACCCGTTATGGCGCGGGTATTCACTTAACAATTGACGTAGCGACTCAATACAGAATTTTTCTGCTGCCTCCCCTCACCCTGCAAATGCTGGTTGAAAATGCAGTGAAACACAACGTTATCCTCGCCAGTAAGCCCTTGCAGATCGACATCAAAACTACCGATGAAGGCCGATTGCTGGTGTCCAATAATCTTCAGCGTAAAACGGGGCGCGTTCTCTCCAACCAGGTCGGCTTATCAAACATTACGGCCAAGTATCGACTCCTCACCCAAACCGACCCAGTCGTCCTGACGGATGATAATCACTTTACGGTCGATTTACCCTTACTCAGTCCGATAAGCAATTAGCTGAGTGCCTTTTCATCAATACGACTCATAGGTAAATGTAAGTACTCCACTTTGTACTCCATTACGTACTGTAGTGCGCTTCGTAGGCAATCCCTGTTGATTGTATTCGTAAGTGTAAACGATATCGTCGTTAGAAGATAACCCTTGGCTGCGGGCTGAAATCATATTATTACGTGTAAATCGCAGTCGAGTTTCTATCTCAGGGTCCCAAAGGCCATAAAAAGGATTAATCTTATCATCGTGCGTATAATCGATTCTATAATTAAGTCCATGCCCCCCGGCCGTGGATACATCCTGACGGGTGATGTTCTCGCCAGTATACGTATAGCCATAGCTATTAAGGTCAGGATTAGTATCAGACCGGTCAGCATAGGAAGTTAGACGACCCGACCCATCAAATGTGTAGTCAAAGTACCGTAACCGCACCGAATAGTAAATCTTGGTTGCAGTTGAATAGTTATAGCGAGTAGCGGTAAAACGCGTGTTAGTGAGTACGGGAGGATAAACAACGATTTCGCCCTGACCCGGTGTGCTTGAGCTAGGCGTGATATAAAAGATGTGATTAGCCTCTGACTCCGAACTAGTGTATATACGTTGGGGATCGCCATACATAATTGTATTTACTACCTGATTTCGGGTAATGGAAATAGGCTGATTTTGGCTGTCGTAGCTGTAGGTCGTTCTCGTTGTGCCATCATCTGTTGTCTTCAATCTGAGCCGAACAGGTGATAGTGTACCGCCCAGCCGATGATCAACGCAGGACGACAAATTCAGGAGTAAGCCTAAAGCTGCGAAACATAATAAGACAGAAGTGCGCATAAAATTTGGGTTGGATTAAGAATGGTTTTACAAAACGTTTCTCATTCGACGGCAAATACCATTACACAAGCAATTGCAGTCGGATATGTATAAGAGAAATGACAATTAGGTAAGTAACTTTCTAATAAATTACTTTTTGTCTACTAAAATAACCCACATATAGAGATATGATGGGTGTGGCCAAACGAAACCAACTCTTGAAATAGTTGCTAAAACTTCCCTGTCTGATGCTGAAAATCATACGCATAAAAAAATCCCGCCGATTGACTCAGCAGGATTTCTTTATGCAATACTATAACGTTGATTATGAATTATTTGGTTGCTGATATGGTAAATGCAGCGCCCGATTCATCTTCACCATCGGTACTAATCTTGTTGCCATTCACTCTGGCGATCGTTACCCCCTGATAAGTCAATTCGACAGTACCGCTTCCGGCATCGACCAGCGTAACATTATCAGCCGCATCATCAGCAAATACTTCATTGGTTGATTTCAGAAGAAGGCTCATTTTAATCGACACCGACGTAGCTGATTTACGCACCAGCGTAATGGTACCTTTCAAATTGGTTTCGCTGGCAGGATATGTCTTTCCTTTCGTGGTTAATTCGGAGAAGGTATATGTACCCGCTACCCGAGCGCCCATATCGGGAGAAGGATCATTAGCAGACTCTTTTTTACAGCTTGAAAGCGAAACAGCGAACAGCATGGCCAACAGGGCAGCTAAACGGAAAGAGAATCGTGAATTCATTGTAGTTGTTGTTTTTGGTTGAAAAAGAGAAGATTCAAGACCAGTCGTTTCCCGAACCGGCGATACAAAGGTGGTGGGTGAACGACGCCATTCGAGGGGCATTCCGGTTCAATTGACAAAAGAGGAGCCTCAACAGGAAAAACTGCCGAATGAACTGATCGATACAGGCTCTCAAGAACATTATCGACTAACGGATGAATCCCAAACTGTTCGCTACTAATTCAGGAATGGAATTAGCCAATTAATAACAGGAAAGCCGCAATTCAAGCGCAAACTGATTTCGAAGGCCATATCCGGCATCCCAATTTTGACGGGACGAACCAAAGCTGTTCAGCCAGATCATCCAATTAGTTTCTTAAACCAACAACATCTAATGAAACGCTACTACACGCTCCTGTTAAGTTGGGCTCTCATCGTATCAACGAACGCTTGTAAACATGAAAGTGACCTTACACCCGTTGCAAAACCCGAAACACCCCAGCACGGAACGATTCGTGATAAAGGAATACCCGATGGGCAACTTGTTCAGAAAACGATTGGTCCGGAAGGCGGTACGCTAACGTCTGCCGACAACCGCATTACCCTAACGGTACCGGCTGGCGCTGTCGGCTCAGCTACGGCTTTTTCTGTGCAGCCTGTTACAAACACACTACCCGGTAGCCCCGGCAAATCGTACCGACTCCTGCCCGAAGGGCAAACATTCGCTAAGCCCGTTACTATCCGCTTTCAGTATAATCAGAACGACTTGACAAATACTTCAGCCCAAGCTCTGTTTCTGGCTTACCAGGGAGCCGATAGAATCTGGAAGTTTCTACCAAATACTAAACTAGACGAAGTCAGTAAAACCCTATCGGTCGAATCGAACCACTTTAGCGATTGGGGCATTTTCGCCGAAATGTGGCTGGAAGTAGAAAAAGCGCAGCTAAAAGCTGGAGAAAGCACCAAACTGACCATTATGGGGCCGCTACCCATTTTTGACGCAACCGATCCTAATCTATACGATCCAGCCTGCGAGATTGGCGATATTCGGGAATGGGACAGTACCAAAGATGTACGCGACTGGACAACCACAACACCGAGCCTGACGATAAAACCTTCTCAACTGGAAGCTACGTATACAGCGCCCGCTCAAAAGCCATCTGCCCCGCTAACGGTACAAATTACAGTAAGCATCTACAATTTTCTACCCCGCGATTATGCCGAACGAAAAGGCGCGACCGGTAAAGTTATTCTGTTTGCCAATATTGGTGTCGAAGGGGAAGGGTATTTCCGGGCAACTGTAGATGGTGTACCGTACGACGCTGGTATTCAGCACGGTTTCTTACGCTATAAAGACAAATTTACGGTAAGTGGCAACCTCACTACGCAGGAAAATCTGGCTATTTCCATCACCAAATCGGGCGGCTATTTAACCGAAGGCTCGTATAACTACCATGATGGCATTTTGCAGCACAGTCTGGTCAACAAAGCGGAAGTGGTCTATGGAACAGTGGGCGCTGCTAAAGCCTGGCATAGCTCCTACTACGCCTGTTCGGGTGGGCAGAAAGGATCGCCGGGTAGCGTGACCATCGAGAAAGTGGAGCAAATCGGGAGTAAGACCTATGTGACCGGCAAATTCGATATGGTAGTCTATCAGGAAGAAGATGGCATCTGCCCTAGTCGGGGAGTGAGGCAAAAACGAATTGTTGGCGAATTCAAAACAGCAGAGTTGTAAAGCGCATCTGCTACAATTCATTCATCCTTTCTATCAACTGATTACGTCCATCTGGTGGCTCAGGCTGATTCATCTTTCGTGAACTACCCAGAGCCACCAATTTTGCCGTCAACAAATACTAAACTCTCATGAAATCAGCAATTTCTCTTCTTTTCGTCGTCAGCCTACTTTTGCTGACGACACTTATTCCTACTGGCAGTCGGGCCCAATCGACTGGCAAAAAAGTACATTTCGGGCTGAAAGTCGGCGCTAACTTTTCTCAGCTAGATAACCTGTCGTTTTCCACACCCCGCCTGATGGAAAACGGATTACCCGTATTATCCGGTGGCAATGTTGTGTACGATTTCTTCGAACAAAATCAGTCGCTCTCAACCGGTATTGTTGGTGGTGTATTTGTCCGGTTTGGCAACCGTTTTTTCGTTCAACCCGAATTGATGCTCTCCTCCAAAGGTGGTAAGTTCGATATTATCCGACAAGGGCTGGAAACGCAATCGGTGAACGTTCGGGTAACAACGTTTGATCTTCCCGTACTGGTTGGCTATCGATTCGGCCCCCTGCGAGTCAATGTTGGTCCTGTTGTCTCACTGGCTCTTTCTGAGAGCAATAGTTTGTCTGATTCGTTTCGCCAATATGCAGCCCAATCGCTTAGCGAAACGGCTAAAAAGGCCACCTACGGCTATCAGGTGGGTATTGGCGTCACGTTAGGTGGTATTCAACTCGATCTGCGCCAGGAAGGCAATTTGACCAAAATTTTTCCGGTTACAACGAAAGATCCGGCGAATGACATTCGATTCTCATCGAAAACATCCCTGTGGCAACTTACGGCAGGCTTCAGTTTCTAATCTTCCTACAGCCATAAATCAATTCGAAAAATGAATCACAAATTAGTAGGATTCTTTGGCCTGATCGGCGCTCCTTTTCTGGGCATCAGTATGCATCTCATGTCTATTAATCATCCACTGGCCGACTCCTGGATTATTAAACTGGCTGGCATTTTTTACATCACCGGCTGGATGGCGAGTATGGAAGGGCTACGCCAACTGAAAGCGACAGGTAATCATCGATTTGGTCGAGTTATTATCCGACTTATACTGATTACACTCACCCTGGCGAATGTCTATAATGTATGGGAATTGATTAACCCCAACGAAAGCTCAGTGCTGTACTTTATCCTTGATATGAACTGGCCATTAAGTAACGTTCTGATGTTACCTGTAGGCATTGCCGCACTGCGAGCCAGACGATTGCAAGGCTGGGGCCGCTGGATACCATTGGCAATGAGTTTCTGGTTACCGTTAGCCTTACTTCTATCGAAGCAGTACGGTATGAACAGTCCGATCATGCATCTTACAAATGTGTATTCTGCCTTAATGTGGTCGCTCATGGCTATTACTGTGATGAATGCCCGCAAACAGGAAACACAACCCGCGTTGGCTTTGTAGGGTAATCGGCTCTTAGAATCGTATTTGACGGGCTGACTATAGTTTTTACCCCTAAATCCCCTAAAGGGGACTTTTCTCAAGAACGAGCCAAGTCCCCTTTAGGGGATTTAGGGAATAATAGAACGTTTAACTATAGGTAGGGCATCATTCCAGCGTTTATTCAGACTTTTCATCGGCAAAAAGGGCTTTTCTATCGGTGTTATGCGCTAAATAGTCTATTGCGTTTGTACATCTATCCGAAAACACATTTTTTTGACGATTACATGTACTCAACCGTAAGCCTGGTTTTCCTGAAAAACTGCCAATGTGGGGAGGAATCGCGGTTTTAAGCTTCGCGACGAATGACTAAACGAGAGGGAGATCAACTAACAAATCGGCAAAAATGGGAGCTTGCAACAACCGTTTTCGCGATTTACTGGCCCGTCCGCCTATATGTCCATATCAATCATTTTTCGCTTGCCATTCTACAACGAATATGGCCTTATTGGGTCGTAGAAATTATCGTTACGATTCTATTCTTTGGCCTTTGGCTTACGATGATGGACTGGATTCAACAGCGAATTTCCGGTCAGATGCAGAAGGAATTTCTGATCGAATTCGGTTTACCCGCTCAACTGGCTACGTTAGTGGTGGCCGGGGCTTTGGCAATCGTATTCAATATGGCCTTTTACCGGCTATGGATCTTCATGGCCGAAACCGAACGCGCTCGCTATACCCAATCGGTTCCGATAAAAGCTCCAACAACGTCTACGCCCAGACAGTCTGCCGAGCGGGGAGAGCGACGTAAAATAGATGATGGATTAACCATCATGGCTATGCTCTCGGCTTTTTACATGGGTGCCAACAGAAAGGGGTACAAGCGGCTTGAGCTCGTAAAGGTCAGAGCGGAGCAATTAAAACAGGAAGCCACCCAGGCCCAGTTTATGGCCCTAAAGAATCAGGTAAATCCCCATTTTTTATTTAATAGCCTGAGCATCCTTTCCTCGCTCATTGAGGCTAATCCCAAGCGTTCTATTCTCTTCGTCAGTCAATTAGCCAAAGCTTACCGCTACGTATTGGAACAGCGGGATTTCGATAGCATCAACTTACAGGAGGAGTTGGGTTTTATGAATGCCTACACCTTTTTACTTCAAATTCGGTTTGGTGATAAACTGACCGTAATTACCAAAGTTCCATCAACTGTAGCTACGCAGTATCGAATTGCTCCGCTTACGCTACAGTTATTGATCGAAAATGCTGTAAAACACAATCAAATGTCGAGCGAAGAACCGCTGATCGTCCTGATCGGGACGGATGAGGATTTTTTGGTTGTCTCGAATCCAATCCGACTACGTCCCGAGCCCGGTAGTTCGGCCAGATTGGGCCTGAAAAACATTACAGACCGCTATCGATTGTTAACCGATCGTCCTGTTTCCATTACCGACCAGGATGGCCTATTTACGGTTAAAATTCCACTCTTGTTATGAATGTATTGATTATCGAAGATGAACCATTGACGGCACAGCGGCTGGAAAATCTGCTACACGAATACGACCCAACCATTCGGGTATTGGCTCACCTACCCTCAGTAACCAAGTCGATTCAGTGGTTTATGACCCTGCAACCGATCCAGCCCGATTTAATTTTTCTGGATATTCACCTGGAAGACGAATCAGGCTTCAACCTGATCAAACAACTCAAGTTGACCATCCCAATCATTTTTACAACAGCCTACGATACGTATGCTATACAGGCGTTTAAAACCAATAGCATTGATTACCTGCTAAAACCCGTTGACCTCGACGAGCTAGTACCCGCTCTGGATAAATTTAAAGCCATTCATCAACCTTCTTCCGACTCATCACTCACCCGGATCAATCCGTCCAATAGAAGTTCGACCCCAGCCACATACCGCGATCGGTTTATGGTGAGCATTGGGCCTAAGCTCCGTAGCATTCGAACCAAGGAGATTGCCTATTTCTTTTTCCAGGATAAAGCGACATACTTGATGCCACAGGCAGGCTTTTCGATGTCGATTGATTATAGCCTGGATAGGTTAGGGCAGTTGGTCGATCCCGATCTTTTTTTCCGGGTTAATCGTTCGTTTCTGGTATCCATCTCAGCCATTCAATCGGTTCATACCTATTCCGGCAGTAAACTTAAAGTTGAGCTAGATCCGAAACCGCATCAGGACGTATTTGTGAGCGTTGATCGGGTGACTGAGTTTAAAAGCTGGATG
Organism: Spirosoma harenae; assembly: GCF_054776975.1. Taxonomy (NCBI): domain Bacteria; kingdom Pseudomonadati; phylum Bacteroidota; class Cytophagia; order Cytophagales; family Cytophagaceae; genus Spirosoma; species Spirosoma harenae. The sequence goes on from NZ_BAAHBD010000006.1 coordinate 197,811, forward strand.
GGCCGATAAGGTTAGACAAGCCAAAACAGGCTTATTTAGACTATTTGCGATTAATTTTAACCACCCAAACCCCCGATTCAACCCGGCAAACCCGTCATTAGTCATCTTTTTTTTCGCCCTCTATTCTCCCAAAGCCACCTTAGTAAAACGATTCTAGCTACAGAGAATCTAGATCGGCTATAGATTAAACTGGTGCATGCTGCATGCGTCAGTCACACATCACTCAGCGACAGACTAAGATGACGAACGAGAGCGAGCTTTTTTACTTTTATGCGTATTACCGCAATCCTAAAATAACCATTCACCGGGGAGAGTGTCGTTTTTGTAACCGAGGCCAGGGCATGCAACCCAACAAAATTGGTGGAGCAACGGGCCGCTGGCGGGGAGCCTATCCGAGTTTCGAACTTTCTCTGGAAGCCGCTCAGGTCTTTGCACAAACGTTAGGCGTCGAGCCAACCGTTTGCCAGCGTTGCCGACCCGATAGCACCGAAGAAGCATTGACAGAAGATATGGAGTTAACAGCAGCGTGAGCAGCTAAACAAAGTCAATCTCACTCCTTGGCCTGTGTCCTCACAGGCCACATTTCCAAATGGTTAGCGCTGGCTGACGTATAAGAAGTCTGTGAGGACACAGACCAAGGATAGATATAGCGCTAGCAGTTGTATAATCGGTTGGTTGGCTTAACTAATCTTCAGCGAATGCTCGAAAGGCGTTACTCCGGTTAAGTATACGTGTAGACCTTCTGTTCGGAGGGTACCGAAATGCGACGAGTACATTTCGCCCTCAAGGCCAGTTAACTTGCTGTTTTTGAACGTCCCCGGTCCGAAGGATATCCTATCTTCTCCCATTTTATACTCACCAGAACCACTTTCCAGCGCGAAATTTTCGGGCGAGCCAGGTAATTTATTTACTCCGGTAAGCGTCCCTCCTGCCCGGAAGCAGAGTTCAATCGTCACGTGAATACCAGGCTCACTTTTCACGCTAAACGTTAACTCGTTCGATCCGGCGGTCTCGTTCACCACAATTGTCGTTTCCAGTGTTTTTACGTTGCTCTGAGGCCGGTGCGCAAAGTCCATTTTATTCCAGAATCGCCCATCGGTACTTTGCGAATGCGCATAATTTCCGTCGGCTCGTTTGTATTTTGCGGGTAAAGGCTGGTAATAAGGCGCTTCAATTTTTTGATGCAGGACGTATTTGCCCCCGGATTGAGTAATGCCCTGACTATGAAAATAGCCCGTACTGAAAAAATCGGTGGATAACCGCATGTAATTCAGGATTGCCGCGCCTTTTCGAAAACTAAAAAAGTTCGCGCTCGTCGATCGACCCGAAGCAATAATAATCGGGAAATCAGCTCCGCCAAAAATTGTGGTGGTTGTACTGTTTCGCCTGATCCTGACCAGATTGGTGTGTTTGAAGAACTTTTCGAATACAATAGATGGTGCTTTAGGGGCCGGCAGTGCCTTTTTATAGATTGGCTCTTCCAGATAATAAACCAGTAAATCCGGCAGAATACGTTCGTTGAAACCAGGGAGCGTCTCAATAAATCGGGTTATGCCCGCAAATTCAGGGTTCGCATCGTGAATGGCTAAGTACTGATAATCGTGGTAAAAATTCAGGATGCTGATGGGTGAAAATTGATCCTGCCGTCGTGAATCTACCGTAACCAATTCACCGTTGGGCTCGCAGTGGTAATAGACTAACATCAGATTTCTCCGGACGGGCTCCAGCAGTTTCGGCATAGCTAACAAACGCGCCATCGTCACCAGCGATCGGTCGATAACGGCCGAGTAATTCATACTTCGTTCGAGGTAATTCCCATCAGCGTCACAATAAATGCCTTCCGAAAGCCATTCGTGAATCCGCTTGACATAACCCGGATCAGGAAACAACGCATTAATTTTAGCCAGCGCAGCCGATACGACCCATCGGTGATTCGGCGTATGAACACCACCTACTTTGAGCGCTTCGCCCGCCTTTTGGATAAATTGCTTTAGCAGTGTTTTTGCCTCATTTAGAGACGACTGACTGTTTTTCGCCAGAATCGTAGCAGCCGCACAAAGGGGTTCCAGAATAAAGGCTGTGTCGGGCGGTGAGGCTAAATTACCAAAATCAAGAGTACCATCTGCATGCTGTGCGCTGACGAGAAATCGGATGATTTTCGCCATATACGTCGCGAGTTCCTCCTTTTGGTAGTACGTTGATGAAGGTTCGCAAAAGGCAGCGGCCAGATTCGCGAAATCATAACCCGATCGTCGTTTTACTTCGGTGATTTCTGCGGATAAGGTTGGTAGCAATCGGGCGATTTCCGCATTATTTGCCCGTACGATTTTCGTGTAGAAATCCTCCTCTATAAACGAATCAGACCATCCTGAAGCAGGAAACTGGGGTAATGTAACGAAAGCGCCGAGGCTGAGAAATTGCTGCAAAAATGATTTTCGGCTAATGTTTTCCATGCTGTATTTCGTTTAACCTCACCCCTAACCCCTCTCCTAAAACAGGAGAGGGGAACATAAATCACCCTTTTTTCACCCCTCCCCTGTTTTAGGAGAGGGGCCGGGGACGGTCGGCCGCTGCCGTGAGGTGAATCTTTTTAATACCCCGGATTCTGCGTCAGTGCGGGATTGACGGTAAACGCACCTGTTGGAATCGGATAGATTCGTCGATAGGTTTCTGCGTTCGTTTTAAAACCCCAACTAGTTTCATATTTCCCGAATCGGATCATATCGTTCCGGTGCCAGGCTTCCGACACAAACTCACGGCAACGCTCAGCATAGAGATCGTTTAAGGTCACACTAGATAAAGCCGCCGATGTGGTGCGATTGGCTCGTAATTGATTGACCAGCGAAACGGCCGTTTGCCCTTGCGTTGGCGTACCTCCTCGGAGAATAGCCTCGGCTTTCATCAGAATAATATCGGAATACCGGAATACAGGGACATCGTTATTCTGATTTCGCGACGTAGAGCTAGCATCCGGGTAGAATTTAATATTGCGATAGCCCATATTCCAGGCAATTTCATCGTTCCCCAGGTCGAAGGTAGCTACATCCTGGCGCAGTACAATTGTGGGAGTCAGGTTCACCTGATAGGTATAGGCAGCACTACCATCGGAGCCGGTGTAGAATTGGTCATACCCCTTTTTGGTCGTCGTTACCGTAACGGGTGTTACGCCATCGTTCATGTACTGTAAACCGGTAAGCCACTGGCCATTCCGAATGTCGTTTGGATCGTTGAAATTGGCGTAGAATTCTGGCAGGGTACTGCGGGGTGCACTGGGTGTAAATGGCAAATTGAATTTCTTCGTTTCCGATCGGGGCACATCATAGCGAGAGTGATACATCATGCCATTGGTGTTCGGCATGGCTGTAGCTGCCGGGTCGTAAGGAATGGCGAAGATAAACTCCTTCATCTGTGGCCCATTGTTCGGGTAAAACATCTGCAAATACGATGCCCGAGGTTCCAGCGAATATAAACCTGAATTGATCACGCTATCGCAGGCGATAACGGCATCGTTGTATCGTTGTGTGCCTGTATAGTATTCGGCATTCAGATACATTTTGGCTAGTAAGGCAAACCCAGTAAACTTGTTCGCGCGTCCATAAATGGCCTGCCCCGTGGTTCTGCTCAAATAAGGCAAGGCATTTTTTACTTCTTTTTCAATGAAGTTGAAAACCTGTGTGCGAGCTATCGTAGGATGGGGTGTAAAATCACCATAAGTCGTATCGATGGGTACGTTTCCGTACAGATCCATCATCATAAAATAAGCCAGCGCCCGTACCATTTTCAGTTCAGCCAGATTCATCGGCTTAGCCGCTGCTGAAGCCGGTATGGTTTGGTTCAAAATCGATAATGCCTGATTAGTAGAGCCGATAACGGTCGATAGCCAGTTCCAGGTACTATTCGTTCCACCGTGATCTTTCGTCCAGTTATGATAGTGCCACATCAGATAACCCTGATTATCATACCAGTTACCACCACGAGCAGGCAATATAGCCTCGTCTGTGCTCAACGTTTGCATGAACCAGTAATCGAGCGAGAAGTTGCCCCGGAGAGCGGCATAGGGTGGCCCTGACGCCTGAATAAATTGCGACGAATTTTGGGGGAAAATATCGGGCGTTAATTCCGTATTGACCGGCACATTGAGGTCATGACAAGCGGTCGTGAGGTAGATCAGAAGTACCAGTAATGCGCTGGGTATGGCTATCTTTTTCATTGATTTTTCCGCTAAGAGGTTAGAATGACACATTTACACCCACCAGAACGGTCCGGGTTTTGGGATAGAAATTATTCGAGTCGATACCGGGTGCAATGCCGCCCTGATTGACTTCCGGATCGATGCCTTTGTAACCCGTAATCACGAACGCATTGTTGACAGTGGCATACACGCGGAGATTTTTCACATACTGTCCCAGCTTTTTAAAATTGTATCCCAGCGTAGCATTATCCAGCCGAACATAGCTTCCATCTTCAATAAAGCGAGTCGAATATTTGTAGGCATTCACGTCGCTGGGCGATTCATTTGCTACGTCGACCAGAATATTAGTGAACTGGGCTGTGCTGGGTCGGAACAGATCAGCACGGGTTGCATTGAAAATTTTATTGCCAAATACGCCCCGGAAAAAGAGATTGAAATCAACATTACCATAGCGGAGTGAGTTTGTCCAGCCAACCAGTAGTTTGGGTTGCGGGCTACCTGCATATTGATAATCCGTACCAATTACCGGCGTAGTCGTTAGCGTACCATTTCGGCTCAGGTACTGCGAAACACCTTTATCGTTTTTCCCAGCGTATTCAAGCGTAAAGAACTGACCCAGTGGCATTCCTGCTTTCAAAATTTGCAACGTACTTCCAGTCTGGCCAGCTCCTTCGGGTTGCGTAGTACGCGTAGAGTCGCCACCTACAAACAGTGGATTGGTCAAACTGGTGATTTTGTTGGTATTGTGTGCCAGATTAAGGCCAGTGGTCCAACTAAACTTCGCGGTTTGAACCGGGGTGGCACTCAGCGTAAGTTCAATTCCCTTGTTGCTCATGTTTCCGCCATTGGCGATAATGCTGCCCGCAGGAACCAGTACCGGATTGACGCGATACGAATAAATCATACCCGTAGTCGTTTTGTCGTACCACTCGAGCGTACCGCTTAATTTTCCTTTCAGGATACTGAAATCAACACCGATATTCGTTGTTGCGGTCCGTTCCCATTTTAAGTCTGGATTTGAAGCCTGCGTAGGTCCATAGGCAGCCGTTTGAACGCCATTGTAATAATAGGACCCCAGACTACCCGAAATGACCTGGGCCGTGTAGGCATTGAACCCTGACGAGTTGCCTGTAACGCCATAACTGGCCCGAAGTTTCAGATCGCTGAACAGACTTTGGCCCTGCATAAAGCTTTCCTGACTAACGCGCCAGGCTGCACCAACCGCCGGGAAATAACCCCATTGATTATTAGCCCCAAACACCGAACTACCATCGCGCCGGATCGATCCCTGTACCAGGTATTTGTCTTTATAATTATAGTTTAACCGGGCAAAATCGGAGATTAAGCGCGTTTCCTGATAGATTCCATCAGGTCCGAAATTCACGCGATACGAAGAAACAGCGTAGGGATTGCTGAGCGCAAAGTTGTTGTAGCCAATGTTGTCAACCGGAAAGTTGGTGCTGGAAGTCTGGAAGCCATCGCCCGAAATCGACCCCTGCCAGGAATAGCCCAGCACGGCATTAATGGTGTGATCACCGAAGGATTTGTCCCAGGTCAGGAAGGTTTCCAGCACTTTGCGCGTCGTTTGGTAGGTATTGCGTAGTGCCGAGCCGTTCGTCCCGAAATTCAACAAACTGTGTACCAATGGCGGATCGGGGTTGTTATAAAAATTGGCACTGTTGTACTGCGTATAGTAGCTGTCGTACGATTCGCCATGCAGCGATGTATTGTTCTGATACGACAGATTCAAATCATACGTCAGACCAAACGGGAGGTTGACGTGCGTATTGAACGAGCCAACCAGGTTATTGTATTTTGTATTGTCCTTCGCGTGATTGATCATAGCTACCGGATTGAAATAGCCCGTATTCTGGAAATTCTCGAAATAGCTACCATCCGGATTCATTACCGGCGATACGGGCAGGTGATTAATCATCTGCAACAGGACGTTATTGCGCAAGGGCGTATTGTTGGCATTGCTATTCGAATTCGTCACGTTCAGGCTAAACCGGAGTTTATCATTCAACGCATACTGATCAACAGCCAGTCGGGCAATGACCCGGTTTAACGAACTCCCCTGTAAAATTCCCTGCTTGTCAAGGTAGTTAATGCTGGCGCTATACGTACTGTGCTCAGTGCCACCACTAATCGACAGATTGTGATTCTGCGAAATAGCCGAGCTTTTTTCGACAGCGTCCTGCCAGTTGGTGTTGGCTCCTTTGTCATCATTCGGCGAAAAAGATTGCCCATTCCTGGTTAGGAAATCGCGCAGTTGAGCCGCATCCATCATTTTTAATTTGCTCGACACCGCTTCGATACCTGTGTAGCCGCTGTACGTAACGACCATCTGTCCTTTTTTGCCTCGTTTGGTTGTTACCATAATAACACCGTTGGCCGCCCGGTTTCCGTAAATAGCCGTTGCCGCAGCATCTTTCAACACATCAATCGATGCAATATCGTCAGGAGCAATAATGGAAATATCAGCACCGGGAACGCCATCGATAACATAAAACGGTCCCTGCGAGCTGTTGATGGTGGATGCGCCACGCAATACAACAGCCGCCGGTGCGTTCGGATCGCCACTGGCCGAAATATTCAGTCCCGGCACTTTACCCTGCAAGAGTTGCCCCACATCACTGATGGCCCCGCGGTTCAATTCTTCCGGTTTAATCGTGCTGATAGCGCTGGTCAGGTTCTTGCGCGACTGCGTACCATAACCCACCACAACCACTTCATTGAGTGATTTTTCATCTGCCACCAACCGAACCGAAACCGTGGTTTGATTACCTACCTGTATTTCCTGCGGCTGATAGCCTACGAAGCTGAATACCAGCACCGCTGAATTATCGGGTACCGACAACCGAAAGGCCCCTTCACCATCCGTCGTCGTTCCTTTTGTCGAGCCTTTTAGTAGAACGTTCACACCGGGCAGCGCTTCCCCTTTGGCATCGCGTACGGTTCCGGTAACGACCTTATCGACCACAGCAACCTCCCTCGGTTCTGCCACTTCCTGATTTTTAATCGTCAACGTAGAGCTGACCGACGAGGGCAATGACTCTAATTCAATACCAGTCGAATTAATGACTAATGGTGTCGACTTTGATTTCCCAGCTTTACCCGTTTGAATGAGGTATGCATTCTTTTTTACTTTTTTGTATTTCAGTCCGAACGGCTGAAGGAGCTGACGGAGTTCAACTTCAACGGGCTTCGTAAAGTCCACGGCTGGCGTCATATAACCCTCAATGGCTTTATCTTCAAACAGCAGATCAACCTGATACGTCTTTTTCAATTGTACAAGCGCTTCTTTCAACGGCAATTGGGCAGTAGGTTGTACCCGCTGAAGCGGAGAAATGCTTGTGTTCATCGCGTATCGCTTCGCCATGACCTGACCCGATGCGGGCCAAACCTGCGCCAGCAGCAAGAGCAAACTAAACGGACTAAAGAGTAAGGAATTTCTCATCGTACGATGTATTAAAAGGTATTATTGTAGGCAAAATGTGGCTAATCTGTGAGCAGTGACTTTGTCATTCCGGCGAAGGTGGAATCTTAACATTTTCTTACTCACGAAGTAGAGTATAGTAAGCTTCTTCCTTCGCCGGAATGACAAAAATTCCTTTATGATCAGAGGTTTTACGGTTCTACGAACGTAATCTGATTACCTTTCTGGCTGACATTCACTTCCAACAAGTCGGCAATCACCTGACTTAATTCGCCTGCCGTTCGCGTACTGAACGTGCCAGACACCGTCCGCTGAGCCAGGGCTGTATCAGGAATTAGGACGTGCATGCCATAGTTATCTTCCAGTAATCGGGCAATTTCGATCAACGGTGTCTGGTCAAATTCGAAGCGATGCTCCTGCCAGGCAGCATACACATCCGGGCGGGCTAAATGTTTTCGGGAGAAGTAACCCGTTGAATCTAAACTAACTAAATCGCCAGGTTTCATGGTAATGCGTCGAGCAGCGGGGTTTGCCGTCGGTACAATCTCTACTTTACCTCGCTGTAAGACCACTTTTGCCCCACGCGGTCGGGAAAAGACATTGAACTCAGTTCCCAAAACGACCACATTAAAGTGATGATCGGTACTGACAATGAACTGCTTATGATCGTTCAGATGCTTCACATCGAAGTTAGCTTCTCCCGACAGAAATACCTGCCGGCTTTTCGAGCCAAATCCGAATCGGGGATAACGTATTGATGAATTAGCGTTCAAAGTGACTATACTACCTTCCGGTAATACTACTTTTCGCACTTCGCCATAGCTTGTTTGGACTGAACGGTATAGTATATACGAACGACCAACATATAAACTTCCCATCAACACAATTCCCGCTACAACAGCGGCCCATTGCCACGGTATAAAAAACCGGCTCGCAGCCGGGCGGCTGATTTGCGGAAATAAGGGAATTTCTTCAGCCATTAACTTCCCCAGCGACTGCTGAAGCGTAGCTTCTACTTCAACATCATACTGTGGATTCTGCATTTCCCATTCTTCGAGCCACTCATAATAGCGTTCTCGATTATCAGGTTGTTCCAGCCATTCCGCAATCATCCGACGCTGAAGCGCCGTTACCCGATCCGCGAAATGATCAAAAATGAGTTGTTTGTTAACGAGATTGTTCATACAAGAGTCAACAGGTATGTATAGAGGGTAGCCCGATTCGGTTATAGAAATAGACTACTAAACGTGAGTACGATACAAATTGTAAACAAGGCCGTTCGCAACTGATTCAGTGCTTTGGTAATGTGCATTTCAACAGCTTTCACGGAAATCGATAGTTCGTCAGCAATTTCTTTATGCTTCTTATTTTCAAATCGGCTCATCAGGAAAACCCGCTGACACTGAGGAGGCAATCCGTTAATGATTCCCTGAATTTTCTGATACAACTCTGTAAATTGTAAAATCTGTTGGGGATCTTCCGTCTCAGCAATATCCAGCAAAAAATCAGGCGTTGGCGACTGGTGTGTCAACTCATCGCGCAGGTGATTGTAAATTCGATTGCGTAAGGCCCTGAATAAATACGCCCGTATAGATGTGGTAATATGCAAATGGAGCTGACCTTTCCAGAAAGCCGAAAAAACTTCACAAACCAGATCTTCAGCCTGCTCTTTCGAATGCACAAACCGAACCGCATGATTGCAGAGCGGTCGATAATAGCGCCGGAACAACAGCTCATATCCTTCGCGGATACTGCGGTCAAACGCCTGTCGGATAAAGATTTCCGAATCAACAACTCGACTTTCGTTAGGTTCAGTATCCGTTGTTTTTATTGGTTTACCCCGGTAGTCCGGATACAGTGATTGTGGCTGACTCATAGTTCGGGCTTAATACATACGAAGACACGAAACCGATCTGGTACCCTATCTTGAAACTTGAATTAATTTGACTTTTTAATGAAAAAGTTGAACCACGCATCAGAAAAGCACTTTTTCAGCTATAGAGATTGCATATTTTAACTTGTTCTTTACCTAGCGTGGCACAAGTTAACCCATACTTACCGATACGGCTTACTGATGTAAATCGTTGCCAGCTCCCTTTTCAATTCCGAGTCATGAGAAACTGCCTACCCTCACTTCAACCCCTCTCCTGTTTTAGGTTATGGTAACATAATCAATCAGAATTCCCGATTTTAGCCGCATGAAAACCGTTTTCCTCCTGTTGCTGACGTTATCGAGTTTGAGTGCTACGGCTCAGGTGCTGCGCAAGCGTACTGTGAAATTGATGGGTAGTCGATTTGATATTACCCTTGCGGCAGAGGATTCGCTAACGGCAGAGAAAAATATTGATACGGTTATTGCTGAAGTGACGCGAATCGAGAATCTGATTTCAGACTGGCGACCCGAAACTCAAATTTCTCAGGTCAACAAAAATGCTGGTATTCAGCCGGTTCGTGTAGATGCCGAAGTATTTTCCTTAACGGAACGAGCGCTTCATTTCTCTAAAATCACGAATGGTGCTTTCGATATCAGCTTTGCCGCAATGGACAGAATCTGGAAATTTGATGGCTCAATGACGGAAATGCCTAGCCCGGAAGCTATTAAAAAATCAGTAGCGAACGTTGGATACAAAAACATCGTATTGGATCGGAAACAGTCAACGATTTTCCTCAAACAGAAAGGAATGAAAATTGGCTTCGGGGCGCTAGGTGAAGGCTATGCCGCTGATCGTTGTCGCGATATGATGCTGGCTCATGGTATCAAATCGGGAATCGTTAACGGTTCCGGAGATATGAGTACGTGGGGAGGCCAACCGGACGGAAGCGATTGGACTATCGGCATTACAAATCCGTTACACAACGACACTATTTTTGCCATTATACCCCTAAAACAGTCAGCCGTTGTAACCTCTGGCAGTTACGAGAAATTTGTTGTATTCAATGGCAAGCGATATGCCCACATTATCAACCCTAAAACAGGTTATCCAGCTACTGGCGTCAGCAGCGTTACGGTATTCGGACCCAGTGCCGAAAAAGCGAATGGATTTAGTACGTCGTTGATGGTGTTGGGTAAAGAAGCAGGATTAAAACTGCTCAAAAAATACCCCGAATACCAATACATTTTAATTACGGATGATGGCCGGATTTTCTCCTCGCCCAGCCTGGGCCTTAAACAGAATAGGCTTTAGAGCTTTCGTTGGCCAACAGGATTGTTCTCCAGAAAAGAGGGTTAATTAGGGTAATGCAATGCTGCCTGATTGATTACTGGCTACCTATTTTTCGTATCGAGCGTAATGCCTCTAGTTTCGTTAAGCGGGTAAGTAGATGGAAAATGTAGCTCCCTGGCCTGGACGACTTGAAGCGGTAATCGCTCCTCCATGATTGGCCACTACTTTTTCACAAATGGCTAATCCAATGCCAGTCCCTGAAAACTCATTTTTACTATGCAAACGCTGAAATATCTGGAAAATGCGCTCCAGGTATTTCTCCTCAAAGCCAATGCCCTTGTCAATGACATCGATCTGTTCGTAGAAAACGGTTTGACGGGATGGTTTTACACCGACTGGTAAATCACCAGCCTTAATTCGCTGCGCACGAATATGAATGTAAGGCGCTTCGGCAGGCCGGTGAAATTTCAATGCATTACCAATTAAGTTCTGGAATAACTGCCCAAGTTGAGAAGGATCGCCAATGACAGTAGGGAGAGAATCTATAGTAATATGGGCATTGGTTTCCTGAATGCGCAATTCCAGATCGGTTAAGACAAGCTTGATTACGTCTGCGAGAAAAATGGGTTTTAGAATTTCAGGTTTGATAGATATGCGTGAATACCTCAACAGATCGCGAATGAGCGTCGACATGCGAATAGCGGCCGACTGCATCCGTTCCAGATACGTTAGGCCATCCCCCAACTGGCTGCTATACTGGGTGGCTAATAGATCGCCGAATTGCTGAACCTTGCGCAAAGGCTCTTGCAAATCATGGCTGGCGACGTAAGCAAATTGCCTAAGGTTGTCGTTTGATCGGTTTAGCGATTGATTGGTTAAAAGCAGCGTCTCATTTAGCTTTGCCAGCTCTTCATTATTGACTTTTAGTTGAGCCTGCATTTGTTTCTGGCTTGTTAAATCGGTCAGAATTAAACTCAGACAAGGCCCTTCGTCCAGCAGTAAGGACGTCGCCGATACTAAACAGATAAGTTCGTTTTGCCCATGATTAAGGCTCATTTCTGCCTTCGATGGCTCTTGCCAGCTTTGCTGAAAAAAGGCCTCATACGCGGATTGGTATTCGGAAGCAATGCAGGTTGCAAATGGAATACCGATTACACTAGACAGAGGCTGACCGACCATAGAGGCAAACGTAGAATTGCTGTAGAGAATAAGCCCCTGCCTATCGAGTGTTACGGCCCCTTCGTGCATCGTTTCGATGAAAACACGGTAGGTCTGATCAGCGGTTTTTAGCGTGTAGAGTTCATGCCCTTGATCTCCTTCAAAAACCAGCGCATCAATCTGTCCCGTGCGAATAGCATGAATCGTTTCCAGGGCTTCTTCTAGCTGCATGCGCAATTGGTCATTTTCCGCAACTAGCTGCTCGTACGTTTTTTGAGGATACTTCATCAACCGATAATGCCTAGACCTTTTAGTACCTTGTTTGTCTCTGACAGATCACCAATCAGTCGGCGTGCTGGCAAAGGACTCTGCTTGATTAACAAAGGCAAGGCAATCAGTTGAACAGACTCAGCCAGCTGCTTTTGCTGATAGACATCGATGATTTCCAGAGAGTACCGGCCGGACAAGTGCGTTTCACAAATGTGCTTTATATTCGCTATAGCCCGAACGGAATGACTTGATGCGCCAACGACAAACAGACGTAGTTGATACGTTTGGTCTTCTACACCATTCAGATCAAAAGCGGCATTCCCTGATGGCTCACTCATAGTATGATTACTTCGTCGAGCGAATGTCTAAACCCACTAACACTTTCTCTTCGTTTGAGAGATCACCGATAATTTTTCGGATAGGCTCAGGCACTTTTTTCACCAGCGTAGGAACGGCCAGAATCTGATCACCTGCTGCTAGTTGAGGTTGAACTAACAAATCAATTACTTCAATAACATACTTACCCGGCAAATGTTCTTCGCAGTATTTCTTCAAATTATTCAGGGCAGCCACCGATTTGGCCGTTTTACCAGCTACGTAGAGCCGTAATTCCCAAACACCTTCTTGTTGCTCCATCAATAAACTGGGACTAAATGATACGCCTTATTGGCCGCTTTGTCGATTGCGAATCAGTTGCTCCCGATTTTGCTCCATAATTTCTTTACGAAGTTCGTCTTCAACAAAGGTTTTATTTAATTCATCCTGTAAGGATTCGAATTCTTCTTTCAGGCTGGTAATTCTGGATTCGAGCACTAGCCGTTTGCGCTCAATTTCACGATCCTTGCGCGAAACAGCGTGATCGCGCAAAGCAACGCCCGCCACCTCCTGCAACTGTTGCGCTTCGCGGGCAGACCCTACCAGTACACCTTCCGTTCCCAGATATACATCGATCAAATCCAGCCCCTGGTCACTGATGACAAATTCCCGTACCTGATTCGAATGTTTCATTCCCCGGGATTTCATGACATACATGCCGCGGTTACGTTCACCATTCGATTCGATATCGCGCACGAGTATCCAGGCATCTACCAGTGACGAAACACCCTCATCAGTCTGTTCATTGACCACTGTATTGAGAGAAAGAGCCGTGAAAAGAACCGTAATCTGTTCCGCCAGCAAGAAATCAATCAACCGAATCAACATAGACCGAACTTCACTCAATGAACCTATTGTAACCAGATTGGTGATCGGGTCCAGCACAACGACTTGGGGTTTAAAACGGCTCACCAGTTTATGAATCGTCACCAAATGCATCTCTAATCCATACAGTGTTGGTCGAGAGGCCTGGAATTTCAGTAACTTTTTATCAATATGAGTTTGAAGATCAATGCCAATCGATCGCATATTTCGGCAAATCTGCCGGGGTGATTCTTCAAAAGCCAAATATAAGGCTCGCTCTCCCCGCTGACAGGCAGCATCAACGAAGGAAGCGGCAATATTGGTTTTACCGGTCCCCGCCGTACCGGAAACCAGAATACTGCTTCCTCTAAAAAAGCCTTTGCCATCCAGCATCTGATCCAAAGCCGGAATTCCTGACGAAATCCATTCTGTAGATACAGCGTGATCCAGGGTAAGTGATGTAATTGGCAAAACAGAGATACCATCTTCATCGATCTGGAAGGGGTACTCATTTGTACCATGCACTGATCCCCGGTATTTAATGATACGTAGTAAACGGGTAGATATCTGACTCTCTACCCGATGGTCCAGTAAAATAACACAGTCCGAAACGTACTCTTCTAATCCATGCCGGGTTAGCTTGCCATCGCCTTTTTCACCGGTAATGATGGCCGTTACGCCTTTATTCTTCAGCCAGGTGAATAATCGTCTGAGTTCGCTGCGGAGAATCGCTTCATTCGTCAGGCTGGAAAACAGATTTTCGATGGTATCCAACACAACCCGTTTTGCCCCAATGCTATCAATGGCGTACCCTAATCGAATAAATAAACCGTCCAGATCATACTCCCCCGTTTCTTCGATTTCGCTCCGTTCGATGTGAACGTGATCTATTTTGAGAAGTTGATCAGCCTGAAGCTGATCGAGGTCAAAGCCTAATGACGCTACGTTTGCCGCCAATTCATCCGCTTTTTCTTCAAAAGCCATGAATACGCCTGGCTCTTTGAACTCCATGGCGCCCCGTACAACAAACTCCAGAGAAAACAGCGTTTTGCCCGAGCCAGCTTCACCACAGATGAGCGTTGGTCGTCCTTTAGGCAAGCCACCAGCTGTGATTTCATCTAGACCAATAATGCCTGTAGGCGCTTTAGGTAAGAGGGGGAGTTGATTTTTATCAGAGCTACGTGAAGTCATTCATCAAGGTGGTAAACAACAAACTTATCAAAAATAGCGCAATGTTCCAGTCAACTCTAACCAACTGTATACCCCTTAAGAAGGGTTAAACTCAGTGATCGCATAATGTATTCTATTACCACTACTATTATTTTTAGTAGGTTAAAGAGCTGAAATTTATGATGTTAACTATGGTAAAGCGAAAATGTTAGCGTAGTCAAAGAAGGATGTAAGAAATAGAGAATTTGACTGGGATTCAATAGCGACTTTCGCTAGCTTGCCCGTCTAAGCCAATGCGCTCACCTCCCCCGGAAGCATTTGCTGAAATTATAAAACCTGTAATAGAAGGTAATCAGGTGTCCATTGAAAAGGAGCGATTTTGGAAAACGAAGGTTTTCTGGATGAAATCGCTTGCACGTCCAGCAACAGTTCCGTTCAGCACTGAGAGGAATGGACAACCACTGTCCGGTACAGTACATTAGTTGTCCATTTCTGGACAAAATAGTGGCTATCGATTTCATGAAACAGCTCTGGAAATGAGTACAAGCCCATATAAAGAGTTTGGCTAAGTATTTGTACGACAAAGTCTATATTAATAATCCAAAGCCGACGGATGATAGATTATAACGGCTATTCCAATCCTTTTTCGCTATGAAAAGAGCCTTTTTAGGGGAACTAGAGGAGGTTGTTCTACTGACAGTGGCCGCTCTGCAAGAGCAGGCTTATTGCGCCCTGATTACCCAAACCATTGACCAGCAGATGGCCCGTAGCATCAGCTTTCCTACGGTCCATACCACTCTGCAACGGCTTCAGGAGAAAGGATTTGTTTCCTCCCAAATGGGGGGTGCCACCGCTGAACGGGGAGGTCGGCAAAAACGGCTCTTTACCGTCACGGTGGCTGGTCAGCGGGCTCTGATCGAGTGTCGGCAGGTACGAAGCCAACTGTGGGAGCAAATTCCTATCCCCGTTTTACAGCTATGGGGCGCTTAACTGATCATGAAAAACAGTACTCAAGGCCACCTGAGCAGCGGCCGCCCCGCTGGGCCAACTGGTTGCTAACCCAATTCAGTCCGCCTGGCCTGGAAGATGAGTTGCAGGGCGACATGCTCGAAATGTACGCGTACTGGGTGAAAACCGTTGGTGTGCGGAGCGCCCACTGGCGGTATGCATGGGCAGTACTGCGGTTAATCCGCCCTTTCGCTTTGTTTAGTACCCAACAGACTAACGATTATTCCCAACCCAATTCTCTCAGCTCGACAATGTTACTCAATTATGTCAAAGTTGCCTGGCGCAACATTATTAAAAGCAAATCATTCTCCTCTATCAACGTATTTGGGCTCGCGCTGGGCATGACCTGCTGCATGCTTTTGACGCTGTACATCCGTAGTGAATTATCGTTCGATACGTACCATCAACATGCCGGGAGTTTGTATTTGGTAGGGTCACGGGCGACAATTGGCCAGAATACGGGACAGGAGTTTCCGATGGCATCAGCCCCCTATGGGCCTGCGCTTAAAGCGGAGTACCCCGAGATCGCGCAGATGACCCGGTTATACATCGCCGATGAAAAGTCGTTGCTCCAGGTGCGCGAGCCGGGAAAACCGTTGCAGTCGTTTTACGAAACGAAAGGGTATCAGGTCGATTCAACCTTTTTCAATTTGTTTACCTATAGTTTCACCGAAGGCGATCCTCGAACCGCCCTGTTTGACCCGCATTCGGTGGTATTGTCGGATGCAGTGGCCACCAAGTTGTTCGGCACTACGTCGGCGTTGGGCCGACTGGTTCGGATTGGGGGCGAAGCGGGTATGGGCGACGAATTTAAAGTGACGGGGGTGTATCAAAATACCGGGGCCAATTCGCATATCGACGCTCGTTTCTTTATTCCCCTTGCTGCGGGCGAGATGGGAAACTATCTGCGGGAAGGGCATCTGGATTTTGCCAATAACAACATGTTTCTGACCTATCTGCGGCTACAGCCCAATACCGACCCTCAAACATTGACCGCAAAGCTGCCCGCCTTTATCGAAAAATACGCCCGCACCGACCTTAAATCCGTGGGTTTCGACCGGCAGCTATTTCTCGTACCTGTTCCAGATCTGCACCTATACCCTAATTTTCAGTCGGTGGTTACGCCAACCAATAGTGTTACGTACCTCTACATTTTAGGATCGATTGCCCTGTTTACGTTGCTGATTGCCTGCATTAATTTCATGAACTTGGCAACGGCGCGTTCGGCCAAACGGGCTGCCGAAGTGGGCGTTCGGAAAGTGATGGGCGCTCAACAGGGCGCACTCGTGTGGCAGTTTCTGGGCGAATCGATTATACTTACGCTCATGGCGTTCCTGATTGCGTTGGCACTGGGTGTTCTTTTCCTGCCGATGTTTAATCAACTTACAGGTAAGACCCTGTTGATAAGTGAATTACTTGAGCCGAAAATTCTATCCGCTTTGCTGGGAATGGCCTTGCTCACAGGATTAGTAGCGGGCAGCTATCCGGCTTTTTATCTGTCATTATTTGATCCGGCGAAGGTACTGAAAGGCAAGTTTACAAATTCGCTGTCGGCAGTGGCGCTACGTCGGGGGTTGGTCGTGTTTCAGTTTATGGTATCGGTTGGTCTGGTACTGGCCTCGTTTGTTATTCAGAAACAGATGCTCTACCTGCGCGACAAACCGCTGGGCTTTACCCAGGATCAGCAGATTGCCATTCCATTCCGGAGTAGTGAGTCGCGCGCGGCCTACACCGCTTTACGAAGCGAAATTTTGCAAAATAATCAGGTAGTATCAGCCGCCGGGACGCAGTTCTACCCAGGAATTGCCAACCAGAGCGATATGGTATTTCACCGCCCCGACCAAAGCGTTACCCAGGGCCAGGATATCCGCACCAATCGCGTCGATTTTGACTTTCTGCAAACGATGAATTTCCGGCTAAAGCAGGGGCGTTTGTTTTCGCGCCAGTTTCCAGGCGATACCGCTAACCGGCTCATCGTCAACGAAGCAACGCTACGTAAATTCCAGATACCCGAAGCCAAAGCCATTGGACAGCGGCTTGACTTCGACTGGCAGGGCCAAACAACTCCCTTTGAAATTG
Source organism: Spirosoma harenae (assembly GCF_054776975.1). NCBI lineage: Bacteria > Pseudomonadati > Bacteroidota > Cytophagia > Cytophagales > Cytophagaceae > Spirosoma > Spirosoma harenae. The sequence goes on from NZ_BAAHBD010000006.1 coordinate 215,470, forward strand.
TAGGCGTCGTGAACGATTTTCACTATGAAGACCTGCACCAACCCATTACGCCCTATGCGTTCATGCTGAGTAGACGCCCTAGTTTCAACTACATCATCGTTCACGTCAACACCGCCGACATGACGAATATTCTCGGATTTCTAGAACAGAAATGGAAAACGTTACGTCCTGATGAGCCGTTTGAATATACTTTCCTGAACGAAGATTTTCAGAAAAACTACCAGGCAGAAGCCCGTACTTCGCGGATTGTGCGCACGTTCACGATCATCTCCATTTTGATCTCGTGTCTGGGCCTGTTTGGGCTGGCTACGTTTGCCGCTCAGCAACGCCGAAAAGAAATTGGCGTGCGCAAAGTGCTCGGCGCGTCGGTGACCAGCATTGTACTGTTGCTCACCAAAGATTTCCTCAAACTGGTTTTCATCGCCATTTTAATTGCCTCTCCTATTGCCTGGTACGCCATGCGTCGGTGGCTTCAGCTTTTCGAGTATCGTATTGACATTCCGTGGTGGGTGTTCGTGGGGGCTGGTGCACTGGCGTTGCTGCTGGCTTTTATTACGGTCTCGTTTCAAAGTCTCAAATCGGCGCTTGTCAACCCCGTAAAGAGTTTACGTACCGAGTAACCCTCACCTTTTTATCAAAACCATGAAAAACAGTTTTGCGTCCTTGCTGATTTGCGTCGCTCTAACCAGTGCTTTTGCTCAAACGCCCGCTGATGATGTCGCGGGCGTTCGACAGGCTTGTTTCAATTACATCGATACGTTCTACAAAGCCGATACGACGTTGGCTTATCAGAGCATACACCCAACGCTTCAGAAACGGGGCTTTGCATATGATCAAAAAACGGGTAGTTATTCGAAACAGTTGGAAATGCCTTTTCCGGCCTTAATCCGACTGGCGAACGTATGGAATAAAGAGGGCAAACGCGCCAACGCCGATTCACCCCGGCAGGTTGATGTGTTTGAGGTAGCCGACAAAACGGCGATGGCTAAAGTAACGGCGGTTTGGGGGATCGATTACCTGCACCTGATCAAGGAAAATGACCGCTGGATGATTGTCAATGTGCTGTGGCAATCACCTCCGAAATCGATGCAGGTCATCAAATAGTCGAATTGGTTTTTGGGGTTATAAAAAGCCTCCGCATGGGTATCGGGGGTGTATATAGCTCATTGGCGGCATAGACATTCAATCCTAATTAAGGCAAATTTGTAAACCCATTTATTATTCTCATAAGATCCTGGTTTCGAAAAGTAGCAGGTCTTTCAAACTGCATCAGGGATTTAACTACAACCATCAGGAATTTGAACACACCGTTCTGTACAGGCAAGATGAACTTTGCTTCATAAAACTTCAAGTATAGAACAGATGAAAAAAGTAACGTTAGGCACACAGGGATTTCAAGGACCACCAATAGGATTAGGCTGTATGGGCATGACGGGTTTTGCCGGTAATGATATGTATGGAAAAGCTGATGAAGCGGAAGCCATCGCTACGATTCACCGGTCGGTTGAACTGGGCGGTAATTGGCTGGATACAGCCGATTTATATGGCCCCTTTGACAACGAAAAACTGATTGCCAAAGCGGTTGGCAACAGCCGCAACAAGTATATCCTGGCTACAAAATTTGGCTGGGAGATTGATGATTCAGGCAAGCTTACCTGGACAATTAACGGCAGGCCTGACTATGTGCGAAAAGCCGTCGAACGTTCACTTAAAAACCTAAAAACCGATTATATCGATTTGTACTACCTGCACCGCCTTGATAAAACTACACCCATTGAAGAAACAGTAGGTGCCATGGCCGACTTAGTACACGAAGGGAAAGTACGTTATCTGGGTTTGTCAGAAATGTCGGCAGAAACCGTCCGCAAGGCCAATGCTATACACCCTATTACAGCGTTGCAATCCGAATATTCGTTGTTTGAACGAACGGTAGAAGCTCGTGGTATTATTAACGAAGTACAGGAGATGGGGGTTGGTTTTGTGGCTTACTCACCCTTAGGCAGAGGATTTTTGTCGGGCCAGATACGAACCATCGATGATTTGCCAGTAAATGATTTTCGTCGCCACATGCCTCGTTTTCAACCAGCCTACTTCCCTAAAAACATCGAGCTACTTAGGGCGATCGAAGCCTTGGCGATCCAGAAAGACATCACCCCTTCTCAGATTGCACTCGCCTGGACCCTAAAAAAAGGAGCGTTGCCAATACCAGGAACAAAACGCCGAAACTATCTGGAGCAGAATTTGGGGGCTGCTTCCGTTGAGTTGACCGACTCAGATATGGAAAAGCTTGAAAATATTGTTCCTTTGGGTATCGATACCGGAAATGCGTATGATGAATTTGGTATGAGCTTGATTGATTAACTTGTTTTCTCCCATGCTGGTAACTAGCCTGCATGGGAGAAGAAATTAAGCCAATTCTTGTTACCTAGTTGTTATGAAGAACATCCAAACGATTACTGAGTTTCATCGATTACTATCGCTGCCGGAGCCACAGCATCCGCTGGTGAGTGTTACCCAGTCCGAACTGTGTAAATTCGACACCAATGGCCCTTGGGCCCAGTTTATTCACCAGTTTTATTGTATTGCCCTGAAGCGGGATGTGAAGGGCAAAATCAAATACGGGCAACAAACCTACGACTACGATAAAGGCGTTATGAGTTTTACGGCACCCCGGCAAGTGCAATCGTTGGACGTGCAGACCCTGGAATGCGGCACGGGTATGCTGTTGCTATTTCACCCAGATTTACTGCTTAAACATCCGTTGGCAACAACCATTACCCAATATGGTTTCTTTTCGTATGCCGTCAACGAAGCTCTTCATTTATCACCCCGAGAAGAAGAGGATATTCTTGCTTTTTTCAAGAAAATAGACCAGGAATGCCAGTATATTGACCGACACACCCAGGACATTATTCTGTCGCAGCTTGACCTTTTGCTCCACTATTCCAATCGTTTTTACGAACGGCAATTCATTAGCCGAACGAATAGTAGCAGCGATTTGCTGATAAAATTTCAAGCCATTGTCGATGCCTACTTCAATTCTGATCAACCGGAAGAAAAGGGCTTGCTTACGGTGCAGCAAGTGGCAGCCGCCATGCATTTATCGCCCAATTACCTGAGTGACATGCTACGCTCGTTAACGGGGTATAATGCCCAACAACACATTCAGCTTAGGCTTGTTGAAAAAGCAAAGGAAATACTAGCTATCAGCAACTTTACGGTAGGGCAAATAGCGTATCAATTGGGCTTCGAGCATCCCCAGTCATTCAGCAAGTTTTTTAAAGCGAAGACGAATCAGTCTCCATTGTCGTTTAGAGCTTCATTTAATTGATGAATGCAGTGCTGATGTCTACATTCCTGACGATTACCTCTCGTACACGAATTCTCAGCTAACGCACCTAAAAACTGCGACAGGTTGCTGAAGGCTTTTTTCTAATTATAGTGATTGCTTCGTTTTCAAGTAGATTCCTGAACATCATCCCGATTTCCGTGTTAGCTTTTTAGCTTGAGCGATCTAGTAGCTGTATGCTGGCAATGAGCCTGAGTCCTTAAGTGCGAACATCGTTTGTGTAACACTTGTGTTTAGGATCATGAATACACTACATACCGCTCAATTAGCCGGTCAGGCAAACCCTTTAAGGGACGTTTACTCATAAAACGTCTCCCAATCGCTAAAATCCACCTCATTGTCCTAACGTAAAGGCCTTCGAGGCAGTTGTTTTTGGGAATACAACCATAAAAACGCATGGAAACAACAACATCAACAGACCAATCGATTGGTCTTGGTATCATCGGTTTGGGCGGCTTCGGCTTATTTGCCGCCCAACAGTTCTTGCAGATTCCGACTATTAAACTAATCGCTATCGCTGGCTCGAAACACGAAGAAGTGATCACTGCCGACAAACGTTTTGGGGTTAAGCACCTGGAAAGTCTCGATGAGTTAGTCAACCAACCCGATATTGACCTTATTTATATTGCAACGCCCCCATTTTTGCATTATCAACAGGCCATGCTGGCGCTCAAGGCCGGAAAACATGTTATCTGCGAAAAACCACTGGCTATTAACCCTGAGCATGGTCGTGAATTGATTGAGACGGCCCGGCAAAAAGGCTTGCTGATGGTTACCAATCTAATGCAGCGGTACAATCCGATGTTTGCCCGAATCAAACAGTTGATTGACAAAAAGTTACTGGGTGAATTTCTGCATGGTTACTTTGAAAACTACGCAGGCGACGAAGGACTTAACCCGCAACACTGGTTCTGGGACCGCAGCAAAAGCGGTGGCATTTTCATTGAACACGGGGTGCATTTCTTCGACATGTTTGCCGGGTGGCTGGGCGATGGGACCGTAAAAGCGGCTCAGGTAGTGAAACGACCTGATAGCGCTGATATTGAAGATCAGGTTCAGGCAACGGTTGAGTACGGAGATGATCGTACAGGACGTAAACTCGTCAATTTTTACCATGGCTTTACCCAAACCGGACGCATGGATCGCCAAGAAATGCGGCTTGTGTTTGAGCGTGGCGATGTAACACTTTTCGAGTGGATTCCAACTCGCATGATACTGCGCTGTGTTGCCGATGAGGAAACGACGCGTTCCCTAATGGATTTATTTCCGGGAGCCCAGTTGAATGTTACAGCCAATATTGGTGGCAAAGATCGTCCGCTCTATGGTCGACACAAACAATTCGATGCGTATCAGCAAATCGAACTTCGGTTTGGCTTTGGCAACGAGAAACAACACATTTACAGCGAGATACTTCGACTCATGTTTCATGATCAGGTTCAGGCCATTCATTTTCCGGGTACACATCGGATTATTACTGAACAAAACGGCTTGCTATCGCTCGAGACCGCTGCAGAAGCCGATAGGATTGCCCGCAGTTGAGAAACCTGACTGTTCTAGATCTGATTTTCGTGTAAACAGACTCGACAAATGGCCTCAATAGTTACGATGTGCTGTCGATTAGCCCGGTAAAATTGAGAGGGGTAAGCACTTCCTCCATTTCTTCCAGCGTGGCAAAATCCAGAATATGTCGCTCTCCCGCAAATCATCGCTCATTTAATAGCAATCCATCAATATCTGGCCGTGCGACTGGTAAACACTGACAGGTTGACCTAGTTTTTTCTGGCAGATGGATTCTAATAGGGCAAGAACATCCTTTTGCATAGCCAACGAACCACAGATCATCAATACCCCTTTCATCATCAACGTGTTGGCTAGAAAATCGGCGTCACGAGTGAGTAGATCGCTGACGTACGTTCGGTCGCCTTCGCGCGAATAGGCTACGTGCAGGTTTGTAAGTTGTTGAGCAGCTTGATTCGCTTTCAGAAAATCGTGGTAGACGTCGAACGAGGTGCTTTGGCGAAAACCACAGTACAGATGACACGGTATCTGGCCCTTATTCTGGCTAATCATGCCTAGAAACGGAGCAATTCCAGTACCATTGGCGATCATGACAACTACTGGGGCCTTTTTCGGAAAATGAAAATGGTCGTTGTCAACAATCCGTCCCTGAATCGTTGCGCCAGGAGTCAATTCATGCAAAAAGCCAGAACCCAATCCATTTGGATGCAGACGTACACTTAATTGAAGTTCGTTATTCAACACACCAATTGAATAGAGCCGTTCGCGGTGGTCGTTGGCGGGGTAAATAGCCAGTAAATCACCCGATGTGATGCTGTTTTTCCGCTTAGCTTGTAGACGAATTAAAAAAGTCCCGTCTGGTTGAGCTGTTTTCGTATTACTGATTACGGTTAACGTATCAAGTTTGGGAGTGGACGTCCGGAGCAAATCCGACGATACTGGCATAGGCAGATTAGTTTGCTGCGACCAGGCTTCAGCCCACAAACTAAACTCCTCCGGCGACCGATCATTGACCGTATGAATATCGACCAGCGGAACGGCCCACGATTGATGAGAAAGCACTTGGTTCACCTCAAAGGCGAACTTACAAAAGTCAGGATACGCGTGCGAACCAAAACCAAGCACAGAATAACGAACAGGTTGCGGCTGCGGAGACTTCCCGATCAAGTCCGCAAATCGCCTGGCATTGGTTGGTGCATCGCCAAGGCCATACGTAGCCGTCAATACAATCAGGTGCTCGGCTTTTGGGAAAACGGTGTAGTTATTGAGTTCGGTCAGGAAGACCTTTTCGCCCAGTTTCAGGAGTTGCTGATGGACAAATTGGGCATACCGAAATGTACTACCATTTTCTGACCCAACCAGAATAATAAATCGGCTTTCCTCGGCTGAATACTTGTTTTTGACCCGGTTAGCCCGTCGTTTAATTGTGATAGCAAATCCGGAATAGATAAAAAAGAGGATATTTCCAGAAGCGATTGCCAGAATAATGGCCCAGATGGCGCTCGTCCGTCCCGTATGTATATCCAAACTTAGGTTCGTCAGTAAAACGGCAGTCGGGTAGCGATTTTCACTGAGAATATCGCCCGTTAACTGATTGACAGTCAGATGTCTATCTTTGAGCTTTAGGGTATAGTAATCTTCAACATCATCTGAAAACGGGAATTCGATGTGCTGAACTTCCGAAAGTTTTATACTTTTAAACACGGCAAAATCGGCCAACTTTCGTTCAGGTGTTGATTTGATTGCATCAAAATCAATTGTAGGCGAAATTTTCTCTACGCCAACCAGCCCGAAGCGTTCCAGCGAAAGGTACGTTCCCGATAGCGCAATGATGAAAATTGGAATCAAGGATAGTCGGCCAAGTACGACATGGTAATACTGTGCAAAATTGTCCCGCACGATTCGGGTAAAGAATCGCTTTAGTCCACGCTGACGCTGAACAATCAGCATCGTACCAGAAATTGTAATCAGCAGGAGCAAAAATGCCGTTAATCCAATGAAAAATCGGCCCGCTTCATGTAGAAAAAGTGATCGGTGAAGCGCAGTAACCCACTGAAAAAACTCGCTTTGCCCGGTAGGTTTGCCCAGAATTTTGCCCGTTTGCGGATCAACATACGCCGTTAGGCTCTTTCCATCAGCATCGCTCCCCTTGATTTGTACAAACTGGTTGGCATCGACGCTCAGCTCGCTGATTTCGGAAACACTTTTTTTAAGAATCGGAATCGTCTGAGCCAGTGTAAGCTGATTGAATGTATCGACTCGATATGGCTGAATTTTCTGCGAAACAGGTTCAAATGCCAGAATAACTCCCGTTATTGACGCCAGAGTCAGTAAAAGAAAAGAAGATACAGCCAGGGCTAAATGGCTGTATCTCCAAACAGAAATGGTCATATATGAAGCCGCTGTTAATTAGGCAACAGGATTGGCACAACGCAGTTGACGCACCTTAGTTGCTTGTATTAGGACTGAAGCGTACATAGCGGATGTAGCCCGTTCCTTCACTTTTGGCCGAAAGCCCTTCAGTTGTCAGCGGGATTTCGAGATCTTTGGCGTGATCTTCCTTATCCTCCACAGCACTTTCGAACCGCAATTTATAATTGCTATTAAGCTTCGAGTTATCGATGTCAAGCACAATAACGCTCCGATCTCCACCAGCGACCGATGCACCAGAAATAGCACTAATATTCGGTGTTTTTTTTCCCAATGCCTTAAACCAGGCTTTTACATCCGGATACCATTTTTTATCGGAACCCAGCACATATAGCGTTTTCTCGTAAGCGCCTTTCCCGTTTATAAGCGAAACGGCGATATACGCTTTTTCACCCATGTAGTTGGTCATCTGAATCATACATTTATACTGAGTTGTCCCCGATTGTTGAGCTACTGAAACAAATGGGCCAGTAACAACCAGAGCCAGTATCAGTACCCCAATTTTATGCAAACAAGCCATAGATTTATTTCAGAAAAGTGAGCGATACATTGCCTTTTGATAGCGATTCGTTTTCGCTGGCCAGATCAAAAGCAGTTTCTTTAAAACCGGTCGGAATATCCTTTTTGGCCCCGATTGATAACAGGTATTTTAGCATGGCATCGTCTTTCGATATCATGGCGGCTTTATGCAGAGCCGTTATCCCTTCCTGGTTCCGAGCATTCACATCAACCTGGAGGGGCTCAATTTTTTTCAGTAGTGCCAGGTCGTTTTTGGCAACGGCTAAATGATAGAGCGTATTACCATTTTTCTGGGGAGCCTTCACGTCCAATCCTTTATCCTGAAGCAGTTTCATTTTTGCGACAAAATCATCAGCCTGTGGTCCGTTACGATACGATTGCACCAGATAAGCAGTGAGGTTATCACCTTTTTTGTCCAATGCAGTAATATCAGCGCCTTTTCCTAACAGATAACTCACGACTTCTGGTGAGTTACTCTGTACAGACATCGCCAGTGCGGTTACTCCTTTCAGATTACCCTGATTGATATTTTTCACTTTTGGCAGCAACAAATCCAGCACAGCAATATCCCGATTCGATGCAGCAGCATTCATAAATACTGTATTCCCTTCGTCGTCGGCCTGATTTACATCAACGCCTTTGTCCAGAAAATGCTGGATAATTTCATTCTGTTTAGGACGGCGAACAAGCGCGTGAAGTACGTTTTCACCGTTTTTTGCCGTTGCAGTCGGTTTGATACCTAAGCCTTCCAGATATTCGAATACGTCCATGGTATTTGGCCCCCGGCGGCTACCCTGACTGGCCATAATCAGGGCATTCGGATTAACAGGCACTCCACGTTGTTGCAATACTTTCAGCTGGTCGATATTTCCCCCTCTGGCCGCATAACTGAACGCATTGTTACCAGCAGCATCCGTACTTTTCAAATCCAGCCCTTTCGACACAAAATAATCCGTCAGCTTGAGGTCCTTATCGTTAGCAATGGCGATTAACAATGCATTGGCTCCGTCATGATTCAAGTCTTTTTTAAGATCAGCGCCATTGCGGAGACACAAATCATATATTTGGGTATTAGGTTGCCCACCAGTTGCGGCAAAATTCAGAACAGTCAGGCCATGACTATCTTCTGTCTTGGTTTTAGAGCCTTTCGAAAGCAGGTATTCCATAATCTCAACATTTCCCCGATTGGCGGCCCAGTGCAGATAGTTGCGGCTATCATGCGTTATCTTGTTAGGATCGTTTCCGGGTTGCGCCAGGAGGTATTTTATCGTCTCGTTAGGGGCTTGCGCATTGATTGCCATGACAACCGGATCAAACCCTGATGGATTAAGTTGCGACGGGCTGGCTCCTTTTTCCACTTCAGCCTTAACCTGGTTCGCATCTGGCTTATTCTGCCAGAACGACTGTTCCAATAGTACATTTTTCTGCGCCTGAGCGGAGAACGCAAGGCTTATCAGAAGAGCACTTACTAGTTTTTTCATATCTATTCGACGAGAATTGACTTACTTTTTCGGCTCGATATTCTTGAACCGAACGCAAAATTAATAAGACTCAGTCTAAATAAAACTTTTGATAGGCACTAAATTTTCTTGGCTGCTGAAATCCGCGAACGTATGGCGGGTAGAGTAGCAATCGTAAAAAAAAGTCCTGCACTTAGTAGTAAAGTGCAGGACACGAAAAAATAAGCCGGATTATCGTTAAAAACTGTAGGCGAATGCCACGCCAAATGCCCGAACGCCATAATAAGGTCCGTCAAGATTGGCCGTAACCAGGGGCAAGTTAAACGTTGAACTAACCGTATAGAGTGGTAATTGAGTATTATCAATATCGCTTTTCATCTTGGTGATGTCATAAGGCGTTAGCGTTTTCCAATACGGGTCAGTCCCACTAAAAACAGCGTTGACATTCGTTCCATAAAAAGGACCCAGCAACCATAAATCCAACCCTATATGTTTACCCAGCAGAAACTGGTATCCTAACAAAATTCCGGCTCCACCGGCACTAAAATTGGCTTCTAAATGCATCTGATGTAGCCCTCCATCCTGAGAACGATACTGGTAATCGTTGCTGATATTCATATTGGCATAACGCACGAAAGGGGCAATATACCAGCCAGTTGGCGCATGTCCCGCCGGGTAGAACCGATATTCCAGCGTTGCAATTTTTTTGGAAAACAAGGTTGTTTCGATAGCCCGACGAGCATCGGCGTTATCCTGATATTGGTCTAGCAACGCCTGCTTAAAGGGCAAAGGGGTACCGTTTGCCACGTAGTTTCCAGATAAAGTAATTGAGCTATACCGATTTAGTACCCGCTCGACCTGGGCTGTATAACTCTGAATGATTACCCCTGACAGATTAAACTTCACAACCGTTCGGTTGGCAACCTGGGCATCTGCCTGCCCTTGTCCTAGCAGAAAAACTGATCCTACTCCTAAAAGAAACTTTTTGCCAAAAGAGATCATACCGGATGGATTTTAGTGATTGTTTCTTTTCTAAAATTCCCTTCTGGAGCATTCTGCTGAAATAGTTACTACTAACTAATTTTTAGAGCGATGCAAAGCTTATTTCATAGCAGTTCGTAGCTAATTAGAGTTGTTTTGTCGACAACTGACGAACGACAACTTTTCTTTTTCCTCACAAACTCGTAGGTTGCGCCCGAATTTGGCAACATGGGTTGCTAAATGGTGTGGATAGAAACAGAAACGCCCCGGCTGATGGCTGGGGTGATTTTTATTTAGTAGTCAATCTGCTTACTATTATGTCGATTACCTATTCGTTGACCGAATCAGGGTACTAAAAAGCAGGTTCGGTTTTGCTATTGAGGACTTCAAACCCATAAGACCTATACTTGGAATGATGATCAACTCAATCAAGAGCCGGTGTATCAATGAAGCAAATTATTACCCTAGTCGTTGTCTGTCTTTTATTTATTGTCTGGATACTAGTAAAACCGGATCAGAAGCAGCTCGATAATGAGCATCTACAACTTGAGCTGGAAGCACAGGAAAGGTTTCAGGAAAGGACAGATGCGCTGTATAAGGAAAATCAATCGGAATTAGTCCTGGCAGCTGAAAGTGAAATCCGTTATATATTAAGCAATGCTGGTATTCGGTGTCTGGGCGTGAAGGAAGTAGAACCCCGCTGCTTATGGGTGGCTGTTGAGGATGACGATAACAACCTGGATGCTTTGTCAATTAGCTTATGCCATAGCGCCAAAAAGCAATTCTTCAAATCGCTGACAATTGTGAATGCAAAAGGGAATTCAATCAATACCTATACACTAGAGCAGTTGCAGTAAGCCTTACAAGCCACTCATCACCAACTTACTAAATAGTATCCAGAGATCCTTTCTAGCAGGTTTGCAAACAGATGGTAACCTGCCGTTCTACTCTTCTTCTTTCTTCTTGACAATCTGAACAACTTTGCCGTTTTCGACAAGTTTCGTTTTCAAAACAGTTTGCTTGAGTACTTTCAACAGCAGAAACGGCTGCGTTGGAGACGGTAGGGGATTATGAGTCAGTGTGGTATCCGCCAGACGAATATACCGAACCGTTAGTACAGAATCTTGTACAAATACTTTACTAATAGAAAGTTTCGGTGGCTTGGTAGTGGGCGGAAGCACGACCCCAATCACGGTTTCTTTTGAGAAATTTACTACATCAGCAGACTTACCGGTTGCCGCTGGTTTAAACGTCTCTTCGAATGCTTCGGCCTGCTCAAATACAAATAAGGTGGTCTTTCCTTTATTGACGCGCGCACCCTCATTTAGCAGATAACCAGGAAGAAGGCGATACGTTAAATTAATCTGAGCAAGGGCAAAAACGCTAAGAAGCAAACCACTACCAATCAAAAAAGGAATGCGTAAACGACTACGAATAGAGGCAAAAACAGGCATATCTACTATCTACTTCAATCAGAACTACTATTTGTCTAACGTTTGATTACTGATTCAGTGTATGTATGAATAAAAAAAGATAAGTTCTTCCATCAAGGTACTATTCCATTTATACAGTGTTAAAGCCAGATAAAGTTCAGAATCCGTTTGGGCCGATGGTCAAATGAAGTAGGCTTAAACCGTTGTTTACGAGGCACATATCGGTAGTATCGTGATCCGACCCGTAGTGTTGTATTGCGAGTTAAAGCTGTCGGAATGAGATCATCCTCCAACGTATGTAGGCTACCGTTCGTTTGGCTGGCAATAGTATAATAATCCGTTTGGAACGCCCGTATTGTATCGCTGCCCGTAGTGCCGCAAAGTACTACGTGAACCGGTTTTCTAACCTGATTAAGCAAAGGCATATCTTTAACCGTACTGATATTATCAGCCACCAGAATCAGATGTCGGGCTTCCGGAAAGCTGTTTTGAGCCGCTAAAAGTGCTTCAATATCATTTTCTGCATCGTCTTTATTCTGGACTGTATTTCGGGCAGCCGCCAGCAGAACCGGCAGCACATCTATTCCCTTACGTTCGCGGGTGATAAACATTTGCCCAGCGGGGCCATTTGGCCGGGTTTGGTGTCCCAGACTATCGCAGTCGGTGAAAAATACGATACCCTTTATGGCTGGATTACGCGTCTGTTTTTTCAACCAGGCAAAAATCTGCGTTGTGTAAGGATACATGCTGCTAGTCAAATCGCAGACAATGACCGCATCAGGCCACTTGCGTAGGTTACGGTCCAATATGCGATAGGAAGTAGAATCCGTGCCGAAATTATCTGTTTGTATCTGATTTGTAATATCAATTTCCTCGGGACTGAATTCAACAATTCTGGGTGGCTGAATGTAGCTGGTAAGACCATTTTGCAATGGCTTGATTTCGCCTATGCTATTAATATAAGCCGATGGTGCCGCAGCAATTGTATACATTTTCTCGCCGACCATCGGAAATGCTGCTTTTCCAGACTTACTATTTTTTAAGGGATGAGTTGATCGTTTTTCAGCCATAGCTTTTGCTGACGGAACAGGCTTAGACGCTGAATTAGTCCCAGGAACTGATTTGTCAGTAGTGAGCCTTACAACTACCTTAGTATCAGGCGCATCATTCCGGGTTAGAAACCATCCAAGTAAACTTAGCAAGGCTAAAATTCCTCCTAAAATAGTACCTCGTATCGTCCAGCGACGACGGCGTAAGATAGGTTGTATTTCCTCCCAATCGGCAGGGTTATAAGCCGGTCGGTAGTTGTCCAGTGACTGACGTACCCAGTCATGTAGCTGCTTATCCTCTTGTTCGCTCATGATTTTTAGGTAGTTGGGTGGTCAGTGCTTTACGCAGTAAACGATTGGCTTCGGTCAGGTGAGACCGCGATGTACTTTCGACGATTCCTAGTTGCTCGGCAATTTCCCGATGGGTGTAGCCTTCTAGAACGTACAAACTGAAAACCATTCGATACGGAACGGGCAACTCATGCAATACCGCCAGAATATGTTCAGCCGAAAGTTGGGCAAAAATGGCTTCGTCGTTCAGATAGGGTTCTTCCAACGTATCCCCAACCAACTCCACCGAAAAATCCATCGATTGCTTTCGGCGTTTGCGATAATAATCAATGGCTGTATTGACCATAATTCGTCGCAACCATGGCATCAATACGGCTTCGTTTTTGAGGTCTTTCAGGCTCCGGAATACCTTTAAAAATCCGTCATTCAGCATCTCGCGAGCATCTTCCCGGTCACTGGCATACGCCAGACAAACGGATAGGGCATAGCTATAGAAACGTTCGTAAAACGCCTTCATGGCCCCCTCTTTACCGCGACGGCAACCATTAATTAGATCGGTTAATGAACGATCTGTCAAATCGAGATAACGTTGAGTATGCGTTACTGACAATTCATATACGTATACGTTTCCGTAGTGGTATAACTTTGAGAAGCTGACGCGGGATTCGGGTACTTCACCGTAATAGCATTATTCGTCACCAGCCCCTGACTATTTACCTGGTTACTAGCCGTTTGCTCTGAATAAGGCTCCATTTTTCCAGTAGTCGTATTTAGATAAAATGCATTGGCTGTTACTAAAACACCAGGCTGACCATATTCCGAGTTTACTATGGGCCAACCTTTAAAAGCAGGTAAAGCCGTTGATGATGGTTGAGCGTTACTCCAGGTCTGTGCAAAGGTCCGATTTAAGGTATTATTGATGTATTCATCCGTTTTGGTTAAATGCCGATCAGTGTCATACGTGTAGGTTGCTTCATATCCTCCCGGAATCGTTAGCTTCGTCATTAACCCATTCTGAAGAGCAATTGGCCGCACTTCGGAAGCGCCTGATTTCTCAACATAATCCATTAATTGCTTTTTCTGATACGTCCAGATTCGTAGGGGACCTGTTGGGCTATCTGGAATTTCGGTCGCTACAGCCGGATCATACGTATACGTACTTCGCGCTGTTTTCGTCACTAAATCACCTGCGCTGTCGTAGTTATACGTTTCTATCGTTGCCGTATTGACGCCATAAGCCCCGATATTTTTTGTACTGACGCTGGCTAGTCGGCCATTGGTGTACGAATAGCTACTGGTAATGGAAACCTGCTCGTTCTTTGTTTTATTATTGAAAACGGCGGTTCGCTTTTCCAGAGAATTCATCGCCGTCACATACCCATCCGTATCGTACGTGTACGTGACGGTTGTTGTGCCGGTTTGCGTATCGCTCCCACTGGTTGCTCGTTTGTCCAGCGTTGTGACCATACTAATCAAATTTCCCGACGGATCGTATCCATAACGGCTCTGATTTGTAGTCGTATAAAAAGCAGATACGGAGTTCGCCCTGTATTGTTGAATCTGACAGGTGGTCTGCGGAGCAGTCTCATTTGCATCTCGACTGCAACCAACACTAAACCAGCCGATTACTATACAATACAGCAAGGCGTACAAAAAAGAACCAATCGTTTTCATGACGTTTATCATTCATCAGTTTCCCTATATCGACATAGACGAACGTCAGGTGAAAAACGCTGGTAGAAAATCAACTTTTCTTGTGAGAAATTTTTGTTTGCTCTGACTCCTGGGTCTGTGTCTTCACAGAACCCTCATGCGCCAGCCGACTTAGACATCCGGGAATATAGCCTGTGAGGCCACAGGCCAGGTGAGTCTATAGAAACTAGGACTAATTCTGTGTAGCGGTCGAATTCAGGGGATTACGGACGTTCATACCAGCGACATTGAAGCAGGAGTTTTGATTATCGCTTTTGCATTCAAACAAATCGAACGATTCGACACCTTTATCCAGTCGCTCGAAATAGAGAACGAACGGTACTTTTTCGTCATTCTTGATATCGAGGGTTTCGGGCGACATTGGAATTCCTTCGGTTTTGAGCAACGCATAGGTTTTCTTCCCATCCGAAGTCGCCAACACAGCTTTCGGATTAAACGAAATACTGCTCGTGCCGTAATAGTTATTGTTGCGCTCAGTCGGGTCTTTTGAAAACGTCATGTAAAGCACCGTGTAACTAGCCGTCAGACGGATATCGGTGACCCGAATATCAGGGTCTTGCGAGTGTCCTAGCCCGCCTTGAGGATCAGGGTAAAGCCGTGGTTGGTATGCCACTACTGGCTGATTAGCCTGGTAATACTCAGCACCATCCGCAGGAGCGTTCACAGTTGCGGGCCGGTTCGAGGTACAGGCCGATAGCAGCAGAAGGAGGGCAACGATGGCTTTCATGGTTTCAAATTAGGTGCTTTTGCCCAAATAACCAAGAATCTACGTCGTCTGTTTAGCCAGGACATCAGCTCCCAGAGTTTCCCATATCTGATCGTATACATCCGTGGCTGACAGCGACTTACCAACGTTTCGGCTACTAACAAATACGGGATGATGTTCGGGTGCAGTCCCTACTCGCCCGTGCGATCCTTTCACAAGGGTAGCGTCGAGTGAAATCACATCCATGAGATACCGGAAACCAAGCAGTTTTCGACCCAATTTATAGCCTGCTCTCAGTTTAATGAACGGATTAGTCTGATCCATAAACATTTCGACAGGATCATAACCGGGTTTCTGGTGAATGGCAACCAGCCGGGCATAATCTGGGGCGCGGGCATCATCGAGCCAGTAATAATAGGTAAACCAGCTATTCGCATCAGCTACGACAACCAAGTCGCCAGAGCGTTCGTGGTCGATGTGATAGGCCTTCTGTTGCTCTTTATCCAGCACTAATTCAATGCCCGGCGTCTTTTCGAGTAGCGAACGTACTTTATCAAAAACCGACGGGTCATTGATATACACGTGAGCGATCTGGTGATCGGGGGTAGCGAAAGCCGGAGAAGCTCCCGCATCGAATACTTCCAAACCACGCTCTTCCCGATACCGTATCATACCGGCTTCGCGCAGAATCCGGTTGATATGAATCGGATTGCTTACGTTCGTAATACCATACTCAGATAAGACAATTACCTCCGCACCTTTTTGCTCGTAATATTGAATCAGGTCGCGGCAAACGTCGTCGATTTCGCGGAGATCAGTAGCAATTTTTGAAAAATCCTGCCCAAATTTTTGCACGCAATAATCCAGATGTGGCAGGTAGATCAGTGTTAGCGTTGGGTTGTGCCATTTGTCTACCAACATCGACGCATCGGCAATCCAACGGCTGCTTTTTATCGTAGTTGCCGGTCCCCAGAATTGAAATAACGGAAACGTGCCCAATTCTTTCGTGAGCCGGTCGCGGAGGTCGCCGGGGTGAGTGTAGCAATCCGGAATTTTCATTCCATCCGATGGATATTGTGGGCGGGGCGTAGCCGAAAAATCTGCGGTGGAATACATATTATACCACCAGAACATCTTTGAAACCGTGAAATTTGGATCTATCTTTTTCGCCCGTTCCCAGATTTTTTCACCCGCTACCAATTTATTGGACTGCTTCCAGAACTTTACTTCACTATCCGTCCGATCGTACCAGCCATTACCAACAATACCCGTTTCGCTAGGCCACTTACCCGTCACGTACGTCGACTGAACTGACGTAGTTACGGCCGGAAGCATAGGATCGATTGTAGCCTGGTGTTTACCGGCAAACCATTGTTTGAGAAAAGGCGTGTGCTCACCAATCAGTGAATACGACAGACCGACAACATCAAGGACTACAGTTTTTTTCATAATGAGGAAGTATAAACGATAAGTGATAAACGATGAGTGATGAACATTTTTTTAATACTCATCACTCATCGTTTATCTCTCATCACTACTAATTGATTTTTGTACCCACTTCATTTCTCGTTCAATCGAATCGACTAAGGATAGTTTTAATTCTTTGGGTAATACTTCCCAGGTATAGGTTTCTACCTCAAGCTGATTGGTAAATTTCCGGTCAGCCTGTAGCCGTAATACCTCGAGAATATCGTCCTGTGTGGATGTCAAGACGCCATAATCGGCCACAAACAAAGGCACATGAAAATGTGATCGCCATTCAACATGATCTTCATTCAAGGCAGCCAGGGCTTCGGGCAAATCGGCAAAATGCAGCAGTTCATCCGTTCTGGTTCGGGCAACTACCTGATGCAGATACGTTGGTTCGTTAAACTGCTCAAACGCCTTCCGAACGATCTCACGACCCGCCTGATCTTCAGGAAACTCTGCTTTTAAAGCCGCACTGATTTGAATTTTACCGACTCGTAAGCCGTATTCTTTAAGTTTATCCAACACATCAGCCGGACGTTCGTAACCCACGGCGAAATGGCAGACATCGAAGCATAATCGAACGTGCGCACAGATGGTTTCTTCGGCTTCCGTATCCGTCATACCAAACTGTTCGCTGATCTGTTCAATGCCCATGGGCAACAGATAGTCCGTGAACCAGGCAATAAACTCGTCTGTATTTTCAATAATACCATCGGCTTCGGGCTCCAGATCGAGGTGCATCAGCCGATCCGTCTGGCGATGCAGTCGAATTAATTCGGCCACTACTTCAATGATATTCTGGGTGGTCTGCGAAAAAATATAATCACGGGCGGCAGGCTGCTCCCATTCAAACCAACGACGGTAGGAAAGTGGCGAGGTAGAAACTCCGCCCTGAATGGCATTGCCCAATTCATCGACAGGCAACAAAACCGACAGAATTCGGAATAACCGCTTGGTATATTCAACCCGTGCTTCGGTTGTCCAATCGGGCGCGTGGACCTGATCTTTTACAACGGTACGATGAAAACCACCGAACGGAAATCCGTTCATGGTGAATACATAACAGTCGTTTTGCGTCAGCCAATGTTGAAAAGCGACCAGGTTTTCGGGCTGTTCCAGCTCTTCACTCGCCTGATTCGATAGACGTAAGCCAATGCCATAGGGCGCATCGGGCGATAGTTGCTGCTTTAGTTCAGGAATAGCCTGTTGTAGGGCCGCAAAATGATCGGACCAGGTTTCACCAGCATGAATGTTGGTGCAATACCCCAAATGTCCCAGGAGGTTTTTCATATATATTTCAGCCCTATATCGTTTCCAGAACTTTATAGGTCTGATCGTTAGACTCTTTTAACGTTGCAATGGCCTGCCGAACAAGAGTAGGATCAATATCGTGTACTTCTACTCCCCTACCAATTCCTTTCAGCAACATAATTGTTAATTGCCCACCCAGATGCTCACGGAATTCGGCCAGGCCTTTCAACAATCCTTCGCTGTTATTGGCATCGAGCATAGGATGATATAAGGAGAAACCAAGTGTTTGTAGCGTTGTCAGAATCCGGGTCGTATCGACCTGCGTAATCCAGCCAAGCTGGGCAGAATAAAGACTATCCAGGGCAATTCCAATGGCAACAGCTTCGCCGTGCCGAATTTCAAAATCAGTGAGTTGCTCCAGTTTATGCGCGCTCCAGTGCCCAAAATCCAGCGGTCGCGATGAACCCATTTCAAACGGATCTCCACTGGCAATGTGGTCTAAGTGCATTTGCGCACAGCGATGAATCAGGTACTGCATAGCCGCCATATCGCGAGCGGCTAACTGCTCGGCATTCGCTTCAATCCACTCGAAGAAGGTAGCATCTTTTATTAAGGCTACTTTTAACGCTTCTGAAATGCCAGCTCGCCAATCACGTTCGTCGAGCGTAGTCAGAAAATGGCTGTCGTTAAATACCGCTATAGGGGGAACAAAGGTGCCCAGGAAGTTCTTTTTTCCCTGATAATTGACCCCATTCTTGACACCTACGCCTGAATCATTCTGCGACAAAACAGTGGTTGGAATACGAATATGCCGAATGCCCCGGTGCGAAATTGCGGCCGCATAACCGACTAAATCCAATATAGAACCTCCACCAATGGCGACTACATACGAGTGCCGATCAATACCGTATTGATCAACGGCGCTAACAATTTTCTCGACAAAATCAGGATTATTTTTCGCCAACTCACCCCCTGGAATGATTAGCAGCTCCGGAATAAGTTCAAGGTTGTCAGCATATTGCGCTATGTAGGTTTTAATAGCTGACGACAGTTCAGGGTAAACCGCTGCGACACCTGAATCTATAACAAAAAGGAGTTTTTTCCGCGTTTCGCCTATTATCTGCTGTTTCAGAAAGTCAGCAAATACAGTGTTGGCGGAATCAAAAAGATGCTCGGTAAAAAAAACAGTATATGTAAACCGAACGCTAAACGACTGATGCAAATGATCCATTCATGGATAAAGGCAATTGAGTAATACCGCCTTTATCCTTCAAAAATACAATCAGATCGTTAATGGTTCATTAAATAGCGTGTAATTATGGGCGTGGGGCAGAGGGTTTAGAGCAGAGGAACCGAAAAAACAGTATTTTACCCTCTGCCCCAAACCCCATGCTCTCTGCTACAGATACAGGACTTTGTATTTTATGGACCCGTACAGGCGCCAGTAAACCGATAAAAAGGGAGTGGCTACAGCAGTAATGATCGTATGTTTAGCGATTGTCCAGGTTAGCGGTTGCTGAGGTAAATGACGCATAATCAGATCCGTCGATAAAATCGTCCAGATACTCAGCCCAATCATCACGAGAGCGGGGGAACGTAAGAGCAGTCCGATCAGTGCTAATGCTGCGCTCAAAACCGATATATAATATTGAAATTTCTGCTGTCGATAGGCCGGAATACGTTCGCGAAATAAGTTTGGGTGCCGTTTATAAAGCAACGCATCGTACGAATTATTCCGCTCGTCGCGCAGAAGACCATACCAGGGGCAGGGACGAATATGATAGATCACGAGAGCTTCAGGACATTTGCTAATCGGAATACCCGCCTGGATAAACTTAAATTGAAGATCACTGTCTTCCCGCCATGCGGTATCAAACGCTTCCTCAAACCCGCCTACCCGCTCCAGTGCCGATTTGCGACAAAAACAGTTCAGGGTCATAAACTCTGCCCGTTTCAAAATAGTAGCCGTACGATCGAGTGGACTCGGCTGATCAGGTAAATGTACGCGCATTTGCCCACTCAATACCTGTGCTCCACGTTGAAAGCAGAGTAAAGCCGACGAAAGCCACTCCGGCTCGGGCAAACAATCGTCGTCCGTAAAGGCAATAATACGCCCACGGGCAGCTTGCCAACCGCGATTTCTAGCGGCTGCCGGTCCCCCACGTTTAGGCTGACTCAGGTAACGAACTTCCAGCGGCATCCCGTCGCGGGCCATTTGTTTCGCAAAAAGCTGAACGGCTGTTTCAGTTTCAGACGATACACCCTCATCTACAACAATAATTTCAAACTGGTCACGCGGGAGCCGTTGACGCCCCAGCGCGTCGAGACACTTAAGCAGCAAAGCCGGTTGCTGATATGTTGGAATGACAACCGAAAATTCAGGGAGCATATAAACAACTAATTACTAGGGTATTGAATACGAGCGTCGTCAAGGTCGGGCGAAGTAGCCGCTTTTCGTTAGATCTGCGACAATTATACTCGTGCAAAAACCTAACCAAAATCAGTAAACACATTTTTTAAGCATAGTGATTAATTAATAAATAGCTGATAAACAGAGACAATAATTTTAATATTTAGATCAAATGGGAAAGGAATTCACAGAATCCTGGCGTGCCGACTGCAAACGTTAGGCGGTTGCGTTATCTTTGTCAAATCACCTTTTTGACCATTCTTATGTCTCGTATTGCCCTTATTACTGGCGCTACCTCTGGTATTGGCCGGGCCACTGCCGATGCTTTCGCTGATCTTAGCTTTCGTCTTATTCTTTGCGGTCGCCGACAGGATCGACTTGATGAATTACAGGAGATTTTAAGTCAGAAAACTGAGGTAACCACGCTCAATTTCGACGTACGCAATTGGGTAGAAGTATACGAATCGATCAATACGCTACCCGAAGAATGGCAAGCCATTGATATTTTGGTGAATAATGCTGGTAATGCGCATGGTATGTCGGCGATTCAGGATGGCGATATTGCCGACTGGGATCAAATGATCGACGGCAACGTACAGGGCGTTCTGTATGTGGCGAAGGCCGTAATGCCGGGAATGGTGGAGCGGAAACGAGGCCATATTGTCAACCTTAGCTCAATAGCCGGTAAGGAGATTTATGCTAATGGTGCTGTGTATTGTGCGAGTAAAGCGGCTGTGGAAGCAATCAGCACGGGCATGCGATTAGACTTAACGCAGCATGGAATCAAAGTCACGAATATTGCTCCGGGTGCCGTAGAAACTGAATTCTCGATGGTGCGTTTCAAAGGCGATCAAGAGCGGGCGTCAAAAATTTATCAGGGTTTCACGCCATTGACACCCGAAGATATTGCCGACGCCATTGCCTACGCCGTAACGGCTCCAGCTCACGTCACTATTGCCGACATGACAATTCTGGCTGGTGCGCAGGCCGGTGCTATGACGATCCATCGGAAACAGCAATAGGCTTATTGCTAGTTATGCAGAATCTCCCGCTCCATACATCAATTCAGTCTGTATGTCTAAAAAACCAGTACAGCTAATAATTCCCAACCCTTGTCAACAACGCTGGCAGGATATGGAAGCGGGAGAAACGGGGCGATTCTGCGCGCATTGCCAGAAAACGGTAGTGGATTTTACCGCTATGAGCGATCAGCAATTAGTGGGCTATTTTCTAGCTCAGCCGAAGAAGGTATGTGGTCGATTTACTGCCGAACAACTCCATCGTGCATCGATCGCTGGGCTATCTGTTCGCACGGGTTCCCGGAGTCAACACTGGATTAATTTAATAGCGGCTGGCTTGATTAGCTGGAGTACAAGTCAGGCGAGCCCAAACCCCCTTTTTAGCCAAGCTCAGGAAGTTAATACAGCTCATTCGCTTTATTCAGTAGACCAAACTGTGGAGCCGCTTCATCCACATACCACGAATGACTCTCTCGGAGTAATTAAAGGGCAGGTACTCAGCCGTGCAGACAATAAACCGCTAGCTGGCGTAATCATACAAGTGAAAGGTACGTCTAGGGGAACATTCACCGACAAAGACGGATCATTTACGCTACCAATTCCTGATTACCAAGACGATAAACTTGTGGTAGTAGCGGTTTTTATTGGCTTCACTACTCAGGAAATACATGTATCAGCCAGTCGTAATGAAGCTTTACTCGTTAAGCTATCGGAAGATACTACCCTTTTAGGAGAAGTCGTTTGTATACCGAAGAAGCCATCGCTCCTGAAAAAATTACGAAATCGACTTCGGAGTACCCGTTAATTTTGTCAATACGTCTGGCTCCACCCGATGACCTCCGTCAAAAGCGGTTATAAGTAAGTTAGGTACTTCCTTCTGCATTCGCTGTAGATACCCTTCAGAATCGGGAAGTTGGTTAATATATTCGTCCTGTTTTCCGTAAACGTAATGCGTCTCCGCTGATACTAATTTTGCAGGATCGATAACATCCGATAAACCGTTTGGAAAAAATCCTGCCCAGAGAATCAACCGATTCACCTGAATATAACCATCGTTCAGCCAGCGACAGGCGGTTGCGGCACCTTGCGAAAAGCCCAGCAAGGTTATCTTAAAGTGGCCGGGATTACGACCACTCAGGATACGGTCGTAGAGTGAATTCAAATAAGCCAGAAAATCAGCGATTTCCTGCTCTTTATCTTCACGAGTCAGCCAGGATGCGCCCACTCGTTGATATTCTCCATTCAGATATAATCGCGATAGACCTTCCGGAACGACGATCAAGGTTCGACCATCGTCCAGCTCCGTGAATTTGCGGCTGAAATAGTGTGCCAATTGCCCAAATCCGTGCAGACAGAACCAGATAGACTGCGTTTGCTCAGTAAGTTGGCCAATCGTATAATAGCGGGCTGTCCGTTGAACAACCAGATGATGTTCCTGTGTCATACGAATTAGCGACGAAAGCTTGATTGTTGCCGATCATTTTTTCGCTGCTCATAATGCGCTTTGTCGGCGATGTAGCATAAGCGTTCGAGTTCAGCATGCACGACTTCGTTTTTATCGACCCAGCGAACCTTGAATACATACTCGGCCTGACCGTTCATAGTCACTTCTTCGCGAATTGCCCGAAGTTGCTCATCTGTAATATCAAAACGCGCATACAGCGTTTGTCGACCGGGTTTGCGAAAGCGAATGCTCGCCGATTTATCCCAAACAACGAATTGCTTACCCAAAATTTTCAGCAGCATCACCATATAAAACGGGTCGGAAGCGGAGAACATACTCCCTCCAAAAATAGTCCCTACGTAATTATACGTCCAGATACTTCGTCGTAGCCGCACATGCACTTCCCGCGAGTCATCCGACCAGAACAAAATATGGCCTCCCGTTCCGAAAAACATCGGATACCAGTTCAATCCAGTCCGAAATAGCCAGGTTTTAGTCGATTCGCGACGCGTTGTTTGCAAAAATGTAGGTTTCATACCTTAAAAATTCAAGTTGTCAATTCAGTTCATCAACTTCTCCGAAAGCACCGAAAGTCCTTCAACAGCTTCCGATCCGAGTTCTTCCCGAATTTGTTGATTCAATACTTTCCAGATTTTATGGCAACGTTTCGCCAGTAATCCCCCCTGCTCAGTCAGAAACAAGCCACTTCGCAGACTATCGGTTAGCCAGCCTTTTTTTTGCAGCAACTGCACATCCCGACTCATCGCCGACTTCTCAATCTGCAATCGTTTCGATAACTCCGCCTGACGAATACCCGGTTTAGCGAAGATGTGCATTAGTAAAGCTGCCTGCGCAAACGTTACACCTTCCGACACAAATGCATCATTATAACGTCCCGTTACAATCCGGGCCAGCATCCGTAAACGCCCCGCTATACAGTAGGTTTCTGAATTCATTTTACAAATGAAAAGAAGTAAAGTTGCATATACAACTTTATCCGTACAGAAAAGCCATCCAATAGTAAAATTGATTGGATGGCTTTTCTGTACGGATTATATAGTTAACGGATTGATCTAAGATACGGACTGAGTAGTCGTTACTTCACTCGCAGCAACTTCTTTAGGTGGTCGCTGGCTCCAGTAGGTAGCCAATAGTGATCCCGTTGTGTTCATGATCGGGCCGAAGAGCGCTGGTGCAAGACCAACGGTTGCTACTTTTCCCATCTGAACAGCAATGCCTGACGCCAAGCCGCCGTTTTGCAGTCCGACTTCGATGGCTACTGTTCGACAGCTTTGTTCATCCATGCCAAAAAGCCGAGCCGACCAATAGCCTAATATAAAACCAGTCAGGTTATGAATCAGGACGCATAGTGCCAGCGTCCATCCCACTGTTAGCAAGCTATCTCGCCCGGCCGCGGTAATAATGGCAACTATCAACACAATTCCACCCATTGAAATCAGTGGCATGATTCGATTCAGAACCATAGCTGATTTATGAAAAATACGATTCAGAATCAGGCCAACGACAACTGGTAAAATCACAATCTGGATAATCTCGACCATCATTTTCCAGAACGAAATTTCGATAAACTGCCCAGCCAGTAATTTCATCAGTGCAGGCATCAGAAACGGAGCCAGCAGCGTCGATAAGGTAGTTACGGTAATCGACAAAGGCACATTTGCCTTGGCGATGAAGCACATAACATTAGAAGCCAATCCGCTAGGTGAGCACCCAATCAACACAACACCGGCCGCAATTTCGGGTGGAAAATTGAAGGTATTTGCCAGCGTAAAACCCAACAAAGGCATGATTAAAAAATGACAGACAACCCCGACAAATACAGCACGCGGTTGCTGAATAACCCCTTCAAAGTCCTTGAGCGACATGGTCGTTCCCATGCCCAGCATGATAATCTGCAAGAGCGGTACAATGAGTTTCTTCAGCGGAAAATCACCAATTTGGGTAAACGGACCCGGAAAAATGAGCGCAATGGTAACAGCACCAATGATGAAAGCAGTATAAATCAGGTTATTATACGAAGAGCGAGCGTTTGTTTCAGCTTTCATTCTTTCTGATGAAAAGGATAAGTCAGGCTACACAATAAAGTCGACCATAAAAGCCTATTGAGCGCAGAACTTACCTGCTTTACTTCATTTGTTATTGGGAGAGCGAAGCAAAGACCCCTTCTTTCAGCGAATAGGTCGAGGTTTTGATCTGCGTAATACCATACGTTTTCAGCACATAATCAATGAGGCAAACGGCTACCACAATCATATCGACCCGCAGTTCGATCATCCCCGGAATCCGCATTCGCTCAGCATGATTTTTAGTAATTAGCAACGCATACGCTCGATAGAACTCGTCAATCGGTAATGTAAAGGTAGCCTGATCGGCGTCGGGCAAGTGGCCTTGTTCGCGCATGAACCACATATCGACTAATGTATCGAACGAGCCCGATGAACCTACCAGTACAGTTGGCTGGTATTGATGAATGGCATTAGCCAGCGGCAAAAGCTGTTCCTGAAAATAGTCGTATAATCGTCGAATGCTGCCAGCACTAATCGGTTCGGGTTGATCAATTGCCCCCGGCATAAATCGGTCGAGCAAACGCTGTCCACCTATTTCAAAACTCTGTTTCCAGAAAATACGGGACCGATTTCCTAAAATAAATTCAACGCTCCCTCCACCAATGTCGACAATCAATGCCGTTGCCTCGTCAAGAGCACCAGAAGCCCGGATACCCTGATAGATATAATCTGCCTCCTGATCGCCCGAAATAACCCGAATTTGTATACCCGTTGTCGCCTGTACCCGGTCAATAAACTCCTGCTGATTTCGAGCAACCCGAATGGCACTTGTGCCTATAGCAACTACCCGCTCAGGTACTATATCAAATTGATCCAGGACTCCACGAAAATAACTTAATACGCCCAACGCCCGCTCAATTCCTGCTTCAGTAATAAACCCCTGATTGATACCTGCCTGACCAATTTTAGCTGGTCGGCTTTCCCGAAACAGAATAGATTGCGTTGAACCGGTCGTTTCGGCAATAAATAGGTGGAATGTGTTGGTTCCTAAATCAATAATAGCTTGTTTCATGTCTGCAAATCTATTATCTTTGCCGTCCGGTTTTAGCTAAAACACAATATTAAAACATGCTTATCATTAACGTAAAAGACAACGAGTCGATTGACAAAGCCCTGAAACGCTTCAAAAAGAAGTTCGAGAAGACGGGTGTGTTACGACAGTTGCGGTCGCGGACGGCTTTCCAAAAACCGTCGATCAAACGTCGCACCGAAATTATCAAAGCCGCTTACAAAGAGAAAATGTACGGCAATCACACCGAGCAATAGGCATTGCCGGTGGGTACAGTGGAAAAAGATTGCTGAATGCGCAGTCAGTAAATCGAAGCCACTAACCAGAACACAGGAGCAGCAGACAGATATGTTTGCTGCTTTTTTATTAGTTGCCAATTGTATATAACTAAAACGGGAGCTATTTAATGGCTCCCGTTTTCATTTATGTATGGTCGTGGCTGGTGTTTAGATACTATAATCTAAAATTTTGCGGTCAGGCCCAGCTTTACAGCCGACACTCCATAACCCAGTTCAGTAAATGCACCAACTTTTGGACTAAACATGAAGCGAGCGCCCAGATGCAGCCCTACCCATACGCCACTATTATACGAACTGGTATAGTAGTAATCAGAATATCCTGAACCGGCATATCGGAAACCAAGCGAAGCACCTATGTATGGATCGAAGCTGCTGGATTGCACATTCAAGGCTTCAGCCAGGTGATAAGATGCGCGGGCACCGAAGTAAGCAAAATTGTAGCCGCTTGAATAATATCCATAGTTGTAATGATAATAGTCGATTGAGCCGCCAACTGAAAAATTGTTTTTCACATCTGCTTCAACTGATACACCTACCGGAAAACCACCGCCATAATATGTTGCCAGGCCAACGCCCAGATTCACGTACACATTCTTATGGCTCCGATAAGATGCCGTTGAACGCGGACGAGTCGGAGCCGAATGCGAAACAGGTTGTGGGCGCGATTCGGCCGGACGAGCGGCAACCGGTGCGGGGGCTTGCGTCTGCGCTGGCTGGGCCTGAGTTTGCGTTTGTGGTTTCGCAGCGGGTGCGGCAGTAGCCGCGGGTTTATTCGCCTGTGTGGTGGCGGGTCGGCTGGTCGATGAGTAAGGGCGAACAGATGGCTTTGCGGTCGTACGTTTTACAGGCTGTTGCGCCAGGGTCGATCCGATCGACAGTGTGATGGCCAAAGCCAACGTTGCAAATTGAGTAATGGTTTTCATTTCGTAGTTGTTGTTTATGTTTTTCTTGAGGAACGATACAAACCTACAACTACCCACTCCGATGTACCAGAGGCTACTGCATGAACTGAGAAAAGAGTCCAATGAACTGTATTGTAAGGTTACTGAAGCGATTCACCCTCATACCTTACCGCTCGACAATCCCTTTTCCGCTTAATAGAGTGATTGAAATTAATACAGGACGGTTTTTGTATATTTGCTTATCCTCTTGAAAACCGTTTTACTCAGTTAATGACTTACGAAGCCTGGTCTCCACTCTTTTTGGGTATGGTACTGGCCATGCTACTGGCGAATTCAGTGCAGTGGTTCATGTATCGGGAGCGCATCTACGGTATCTACTCGATCTACACCCTGACCTGGGCGGTTTACTTCACCATTAATCATTTCGCTTTACCTTATAACATTTCCAATTTTTACAAGCTTCTGCTGTCTTATACAGGCTACATTCTTTATCTGGAACTAGCCAAAATTTTTCTGAATCTTCGGGAGCGACCAAAGCTCTTTCGCTGGGTCAGAATTGTGCAGGGATTGCTAATCACTTACTGCGTTGTCAAAACCTATATTTATCTCTTTACCGATTTTTGGCAAACCAAGCTCCACACTCTCTTACTTCAACCAGTTCGGTTTGCATTGCTGGGTGTTGGAACCTATATCGTTTTTTCATTTTTCCGATCGAAAGATGTGGTGGCTCGTTTCTTTGTAGCAGGAACGGCCTCCCTGTTAATCAACCATTCGATCACAACATTTTTATTAATCCGCTCTCCGAATACCAACGTACAGTTGCCATTCTGGCAGCATCCTGATTTGTTTGTACAGATGGGCGTTGTTCTCGATTTGATCTTTTTTGCACTAGGCATTTCCTACCGACATCGGCGCGAGGCTGTAAATAAAGCAGTTATCGAAAAGGAACTCGAGCGCGAACGTGAACAACATCACCGCGAATTCCTGGAAGCCGATCTGGCCTTACAGCGAATGCAGCAGGAAAAAACGGAGATGCAGATGCGTGCCCTTCAAAGTCAGATTAACCCGCATTTTCTGTTTAATGGATTGAATACGCTCTCATCATTGATTGATGAAAGCCCCGCACAGGCCGGCGAATTTGTCGACGAGCTATCGAGAGTGTATCGCTATTTATTGCGTAGTAATGAAAACGAACTGACGACACTGGGTATCGAATTACGATTTATTCAATCCTACTTTCATTTGCTCAAAACCCGATTTGGCAATTCGGTTAGCTTAGACGTAGCTATCCATGAAACGTATGAGGAAGCCCTACTACCTCCTCTGACCTTACAGCTATTGGTCGAAAATGCGGTTAAACATAATGTAATTCTTCATCAAACTCCCCTACGGATTCGCATTCGAACAACCGAAAATCAGCAACTTATCGTTGAAAATAGTCTGCAGCGAAAAACCATACGAGTTGATTCAAATGGAGTTGGATTGTCGAATATTGCGGTTAAATATCGGCTATTGAATCAACCTGACCTTATCATTGAGGAAAATGATGGCTGGTTTCAGGTGACACTCCCCTTATTAATGCCGCAGTCTGTAGCCGCCAACACGGTCGAATAAACTCGTTAATAAGCCATAAAAAAACCTGCGCGCCATGTGGCTCGCAGGTTTATATTAGACAGCTAAAGGTGTACTGCCAAGGCAGTTACTCAGGTAAAATTAAGTATTTTTTCAGTAACCACAATCCCTTTATCTATATATTACTTTTTATCAAACTCACGGTGGTAGGCCGCCTTATATAGCTCCTCTTCCGGTAGGCTCTTGAAGTATTCGTACGTAATCCGCAAGCCCTCGGCCCGAGCTACTTTCGGTTCCCAACCCAGAATTTCCTTTGCCTTGGTAATATCAGGTTGCCGTTGTTTGGGATCATCTTTTGGTAGATCCTTAAAGATTAATTTCTGGGTTGTACCCGTCAGTTTAATGATTTCTTCGCCAAACTCCTTAATCGTAATTTCGGATGGGTTGCCAATATTCACCGGATAGGGATAATCGCTCAATAAGAGCCGGTAAATACCTTCGACCAGATCATCGACGTAGCAGAACGAACGAGTCTGACTGCCATCCCCGAAAACAGTTAAGTCTTCTCCCCGAAGCGCCTGTCCGATGAATGCCGGCAATACCCGGCCATCATTCAGCCGCATCCGTGGCCCATACGTATTGAAAATCCGAACGATGCGCGTTTCCAGACCATGATAGGTATGGTAAGCCATGGTCATTGCTTCCTGAAAGCGCTTAGCTTCGTCATATACCCCGCGAGGGCCAACTGGATTCACATTCCCCCAATATTCCTCATTCTGCGGATGAACGGTTGGGTCGCCATACACTTCGGAGGTCGAAGCGATAATAACGCGAGCCCCCTTCACCCGAGCTAAGCCAAGACAATTATGAATGCCAAGCGACCCCACTTTCAGCGTCTGAATCGGAATTTTCAGATAATCGATTGGGCTGGCTGGCGAGGCAAAATGCAGGATATAATCCAGATTGCCCGGCACATGAATGAATTTGGAGACATCATGGTGATAAAACTCAAAATTGGGCAAATGGAACAAATGCTCAATGTTACGGATATCGCCCGTAATGAGGTTGTCCATAGCGATCACATGATAGCCTTCCTTAATGAATCGGTCGCAGAGGTGCGACCCGAGAAACCCGGCTCCTCCGGTAATTAGTACACGTTTCATTCGTTACGAGTTGGTAGTGGATAGTTTAGGTAGTCGCCGTAATGCAACTAATCAATACGCTAACCCACAATTCGTGAATATTCAAAATAATAGGCTTACTCCCCTGACTTATGTCAGGCCAATTTAATTAGATTCCTGAAATCACTCAGAATCTCTTCAAACCTACTATCTATATACGACTTTCAAAAGCGGCTAGTTGCTATAATTACTTAGTTTATAAGAATTAACTAGGTAAGTTTTGAAAGCAAAAGGCTGTGTCTCTGAGTTAAAATAGCCTATTAAATGAATAGGTTCTATTTTTGGGCCATTACTGGTAACCAGAAAAGTAGAACCTATGCTATTTTAGCGATTACACCTTTTGCTCAACTGGGGCCAAAACAGGCTCACGTCCTACTGAATAATACGTATAGTTCTGCTCCCGCATCTGATCCAGTTCATATACATTCCGACCATCGAAAATCACGCGGTTCTTCAACAGCAGGTTCATTTTATCGAAGTCAGGGGTACGGAACAGCGGCCATTCCGTAATAACCACCAGCGCGTCAGCATCGTCCAGCGCAGCATATTGCGTATGGGCATACGTCACTGTATTACCAATTTGACCCCGTACATTCTCCATGGCTTCAGGGTCATATACCGTTACTTTGGCGCCTGCTTCTACTAACGCTTTAATGTTGTCCAACGCAGGTGCTTCACGAATATCATCCGTATAGGGTTTAAACGCCAAGCCCCAAACGGCAATGGTTTTCCCTTTTAGATCCCCACCAAAGTGATTGAGAATCAATGGCATCAGTTTGGTTTTCTGCTCATAATTAACTTCCATAACTGATTTTAGCACTTTGAAATCGTAATCAAAGTCCTTTGCCGTTTTGGCCAATGCCTGCACATCTTTAGGAAAACAGCTCCCGCCATAGCCAATACCAGCAAACAGGAAGCGCTTACCAATCCGGCTATCGGTACCAATACCCCGACGAATGTCATCCACGTTTGCACCAGCCCGCTCGCACAGGTTAGCAATCTCGTTCATGAAGGTGATTTTAGTAGCCAGGAATGCATTGGCCGCGTATTTGGTCATTTCGGCAGAACGCTCATCCATAAAGATGACCGGATTGCCCTGGCGCACCAACGGAGCATACAGCTTATTCATCACCGCTTTAGCCCGCTCCGACCTCGTACCGATAACCACACGGTCGGGCTTCATGAAATCTTCAACGGCTACACCTTCCCGCAAAAACTCGGGGTTGGATACAACATCAAAATCGACCTTAGCATTGTCAGCAATATGCGCATATACTTTCTCGGCTGTTCCAACAGGCACCGTACTCTTGTCAACAATAACGGCGTATTGACTTAGAATTGGTCCCAGATCACTGGCGACTTTTAATATATATTTCAGGTCAGCCGATCCATCTTCGCCCGGCGGAGTTGGTAGAGCCAGGAAGATAACTTCAGCGCCTTTTATGCCCTCTTCAAGATTGGTCGTAAATGACAAACGGCCTTCCTCTACGTTTCGATGAAACAGAGTCTCCAGGCCCGGTTCATAAATAGGAACAATCCCGTTATTTAATTTTTCTACTTTTCTGATGTCAATATCAACGCAGGTAACCTGATTGCCTGTTTCAGCAAAACAAGTACCTGTGACAAGACCTACGTATCCGGTTCCAACAACAGCTAATTTCATATAAGTTATACGTTCATATATAAGATGGCTTCCTGCAATACGCTATCTAGACGTATCCTCAGGTCTATTGTCACAAAAATAGGAGTTTTTTAATAATTGCCTCTGCCTTCTAATTAATAATGACTTATCGGTACATTAACTCCTGAAAACCAGAGAGCTTTTTCATACGTATTTTCAGATTACAGTGCATGATACCAGTTTTAGAAAACCGAATATCTGAAGTATAAAAAACTAGATTTTCATCACCAAAATAATTGATTCATTTCCTTTTAAATCGTTAAACCAATGGTTTGCGATCGGCTCTAAAAAACATTGGAGTTCTGACGTTTTTTTCCGATATTCCTACTTATTCGCTGCTCAATGCAGCATACTTTATGACAAACGAAATTGTAGAAAATCAAGAATTAATAGCTCAATCCGTACGAGACCTAACCGAACGGCTCATCCGTCCGAACAGTCGTCAGTGGGATGAAGAGCAACATTTTCCAGCAAATCTGTTTCGCCAACTGGGCGAGCAGGGATTAATGGGCATGTTGGTGCCCATTGAGTATGGAGGTACCGGATTGGGCTATCGTGAATATGTGACAGCTATTGTCGAATTGGCCCGTGTTGATGGTGCCGTCGGTTTATCGATGGCGGCTCATAATTCTTTATGTTCCAATCACATTCTTTTATTTGGCAGTCATGAACAAAAAATGGCCTATCTCCCTCGGTTGGCAAGTGGTGAGTGGCTGGGAGCCTGGGGTTTGACAGAGCCGAATACGGGTTCCGATGCCGGAAATATGCGTACAACGGCGGTGCGTGATGGAGATGATTGGGTACTGAATGGTGCTAAAAATTTCATTACGCACGGTAAAAGCAGTGATGTCGCTGTAGTCATTGCCCGCACGGGTGAGCCGAATACGACACATAACGCCACCGCTTTTGTTGTCGAACGCGGAACGGCCGGCTTTTCAGGAGGTCGGAAAGAAGATAAATTAGGTATGCGTGCGTCTGAAACCGCCGAGATGTTGTTTCAGGATTGTCGAATTCCCGATAGTCAGCGGCTTAGCGAAGTAGGTGATGGTTTCATCCAATCCTTAAAAGTGCTTGACGGCGGCCGTATTTCGATCGCAGCATTAAGCCTTGGCATTGCAATAGGTGCTTACGAAGCAGCTCTTGATTACGCAAAAGAACGGGAGCAATTTGGAAAACCGATCGCTAGTTATCAGGGAATCAGCTTCAAACTGGCTGATATGGCAACAGAAATTGAGGCCGCCAAGCTTTTAACTTATCAGGCAGCTGATTTAAAAGATGCTGGTAAGCCAGTCACAAAAGAAGCCGCAATGGCGAAATTATATGCGTCCGAAACGGCTGTACGCGTCGCAAACGAAGCGGTTCAGGTTTTTGGCGGCTATGGTTATACGAAGGATTTTCCCGTCGAGAAGTTTTATCGGGATGCCAAGCTCTGTACAATTGGAGAAGGGACTAGCGAGATCCAGAAGGTGGTGATTTCGAGGCAGATACTAAAATAAACCGGGATTTAAGGATTTAACTGACCGACTATGCCTTTGCCTGTTCACTTCAACGAAGTGTTTATCTACAAAAGCATAGTCGGTCAGTTAAATCCTTAAATCCCGGTTCAGGACTACACCGTACTACTACGTCCCTTAATAAGGGCAGCAATGCCAAGAATGATAACGGCGCCCACGAAAGCAGTTAGTATTTGATCGATTACGCCACCATCGCGGCCAAAAATCCATCCACCCACAAATCCACCGGCAATACCTAAGAGAATTTCGGCGAATAACGAAAACGAAAACCGTTTAAAAACCAGGTCAGCCAGCCAACCAGCTACGGCCCCTACCAGAATTGATACTAAGATTCCCATAATTGTAGTCGTTGAGTTATTATTCGAATTAAAAACAGATATATAACGACCACCACTCTATTTTGTTTAGGCGTTTATGCCAATTACGGCTAGCATACGCCCTGTTTGCCCCTGCTCGGCCCGATATGAAAAATAATCGCTGTTGTTCAATACAGTCGAGAAAGGCGATATATGAATCTGCTCACTAGGTATGCCAAAATCTCGCAAAAGCTGAGCATTCGCTTTTTTTAAATCCACGAAACTCTTTCCAGACGCGGCATTGTCGCGTTTAAACTCGGAATCAAACTGCTCAGCTACTTCTGTTCCGACTTCAAAAGAACACTCGTCAATGCACGTTCCAATATAAGCATAGCAATGAATTGCCGATGCACCGAACTGCTGTTGCATCTGAACAAGTGTTTTCGTCACAATTTTTCCGACAGTGCCCCGCCAGCCCGCATGAATGGCGGCAACAGCCTGATGTTCCTGATCATAAATGAGAATGGGAACACAATCTGCAACGGTTACACCAATATAGAGTCCGGGGGTATTTGTTATTAAGGCATCGTATCCATCGTAACGGCCGGGTTCAGTGGCCCGTAAAATCTCCGTACCATGAACCTGATGCGAAGAAGCAAATCGATCTACGGTTGCGCCGATAGCCGAAAAGAAACGCCGACGGTTTTCATTGACATTGACAGTATCGTCAGGTGTGTTGATTCCCAGATTAAGCGACGCAAATGGGGCTGGACTAACCCCTCCGTGCCGTGTGCTTTCTGCCGCAATCAGATTAGGGAAATTAGTGAATACAGGTAGAGTCGTATATAAATATGTAGGGGTTGTTTCAGGTATCATAAACGGTTTATTAACGATAGGACTTCCTGAACCACTTTTTTAGCGACTCAAACCCATTAGTCCGACGGTCTTTTCTCAAATATAGTGGGTAAAACAGCCATTTCTACGCTGACCGTTCGCTCAGTCGTCATCGTTTTCCTGCCATTCATCCAATCGGGCTACCGTTCCAGTAGTTTGCAATGCATAGTACCATTTAGTGCCCATAACTTTGGTGCAACAAAACGGGAAAGAAACCCCGACCTGCTTAGAACTAAACACAAACAACAACATACAATGAAAACGCTCGTTAAAACCTTCGCTCTTGCCCTTTCTTTAGGCCTTGTTACCACTGCTGCTACGTTCGCAGAAACCAACCCAGGTAGCCGTCCGGCTGCGGTTGCCAGTTTTAAAACCGGTATTTATACAACAACTAGTGGCAAACTAAATGTTGCTCTGGATAAAGAAAAAGGCGGTACAGTCGATATCGTCCTGAAATCGCCTAGCGGCAAGATTTTATTCAGCGAACACCTGACTAAAAAAGAAGAAAACTACCGGACTCAGTTGAATCTGAGTGAATTGACCGATGGCGTTTACAAACTGGAAGTGACAAACGGAGTTGAAACAACCACACAAACCGTAACCCTGTCAACCCAGCAACCTAGCTCACCCAACCGTGTAATTTCAGTGCAGTAATTCTCACCATTCTTTTATCCACCCCTTCGCTCAATTGCTTGAGCGAAGGGGTATTTTTTTATATAAAAGGTATAATCGTCAACCCATTTTTTATTCTACATTCAAGAAGTTTTTGACCTGAATCAGGTTATGTAAATACGCATAAACTAATACCCATTTAAATGCCCCTTATGGCTACGACTCCTAAAGCCTTATTTTCAGCTACCTCCTGGAATCAACTTCGTTCGGATACCGATTTCTGGACAATGCTGACCCAGATATTATTGCCTGATTATGTAAACACCTGCCGCTGGTTTGCCGGTAAAGCCCGCCAACAGACGGGTTTCGCTATTCCAACAATACATACAGTACCACTTGCCGACGGCGACATTGCTTATTTAGCCATTCTGGAAGTCAGTTATGCCGATGGTGTACCGGAGAATTATTTGTTACCCATCTCATTTATCGCCAGTCATACTGTTCCACCTTCAGCTATTACGCAGGAAGCAATACCCGAGAAAGGGCATATTGGTGAAGCTACTTTGAATGGGCAAACTGGTCTTTTGATTGATGCGATCTACGACGAACGATTTCAGCAGGCACTATTCTCAGCTATTCACGGCGCCCAAACTATTTCACAAACGAATGGGCAGATTGCGTTTCACCGGGGAAAAGGGCTGGAAAAGGCAGACCACACCCTAAAATCGCACGTATTGCCCGTTGATTCAAGTAACTCGGCTATGGTTTTTGGAAATAAATACTTCCTTAAACTTTACCGCAAACTCTTTCAGGAAACAAATCCGGAAGTCGACATGGTCGCATTTCTGACGGATGAAAGCAATTTTCCGCACATTCCTGCCTTTGGCGGCAGCATTATCTGGCAGCGTACCGGCAATCCTGATATTACGCTAGGCATGGTGCAACGAATGGTGCCCAACGATAAAGATTCGTGGATGCAAACCGGTGACTATCTGAATGATTTTTTATACGGCGTTCCCAATCGAATGTTTGCCATTCGGGAGGATGTCTTCGATAAAGTTGAACTACTAGGTCGTCGGACGGGGGAATTACATTGCGCGCTTTATCGACCCAAACGCGCCGGAGTACCCGCCAATCCCGCATTTGATCCTGAGCCATTTACGGATGAATATCGCCAGTTTCTGATTAAGCGATTTGAGGATTTGCTGGAACAACGTTACGCGCTCCTCATCGATAATTACGCGAAACTCGATCCGCAAGCGCAGCGATTGGCCTGGGTGTTTATGGAAGCCAAAGAAATGATCGACACGTTTATTGATGATTTCCGCACCCGCCCGCTCGATTCCTTACGCATTCGCATTCACGGCGATTATCACCTCGGTCAGGTTCTGGCAACGACCAATGATTTTGTCATGATCGATTTCGAAGGCGAACCCGAAAGCACCATCACTGAGCGTAAAATCAAGCATTCCCCTTTGAAAGATGTCGCGGGCATGATTCGGTCGTATCACTACGCTGTATCAGCTAAGCTGTTTAACTCTACGGAGACTGAAGGAATTGAGCCTGAGCATTTACAACGCGTATCGGATCGTTGGTTTTACCTCATTCGCGACACGTTTCTAAACGCCTATCTGGACGTTTTCGGCGCTCCACATCAGCTGTTTAAAAACAACAGTGAGATCAATTTTCTGCTGCTGATTTACCTGCTTGAAAAGGCGGTTTATGAACTAGGTTATGAAATCAGCTATCGGCCATCGTGGGTAAAAATTCCACTCAAAGGAATTATCGACGTCGTACGTGAAATTGAAAAGATCCGCCTTAGCGATGGCGATGTCGTTCCCGATGTACCGATGCTGCAAACGGGGCTGCTACAGGCGAAATAGGTTGAAGGTCGAAAAGTCATTTTCAGAGCAAGGCACAATCTACTTTGCTGAGCTAATAGCATGTTTTGACAATCCTTACTTCATCTCTATCTGCGAGTCGTTCGAGCGCGCCATTTCTGGCGAAAAATAATAGCCTCTTTTGCCCTGCCACTTTTTTTCTAACTTTCCGGCTCTGATTCCGTTCACTAACAGAGGTCTATCAGTTTGAACTTATGGCAAAACGCAAAATTCCTACACCTGCGGCCGAAACCGAACAGCCGGTAACGCCCGTAGTCCCTAAACCATCGAAACCTAAAAAAGCAGTAGCAGTACATTCCCCACCCGCTCCTATTGAGCAACCTCAACAGACAGGTCCTTATTCCCGTTTCACCGACTTCGATGTCCATTTATTCCGGTCGGGAACGCATCATCGACTTTACGAGAAATTTGGTTCGCACGTTGTCGAATATAATGGTGAAGTAGGTACCTACTTCGCTGTTTGGGCGCCATCGGCCAAATATGTAGCCGTTATTGGCAACTTCAACGGTTGGAATCGGGGCAGTAATCCGATGAATGTTCGCTGGGATTCGTCGGGGATTTGGGAAGTATTCATTCCGCATATCGGCGCAGGCGAAACGTATAAATATTTTATTGTTCATGAAGGGGGACGCGAACTCGAAAAAGGCGATCCTTACGCGCATTCGTGGGAAATTCCCCCAAAAACCGCATCAATCGTTCGGGATACCTATTACGAATGGAACGATCAGGAATGGATGGCTAATCGTCATGCGAAAAATGCGCTGAACGCACCCATTTCGGTCTACGAAGTACATCTATCATCCTGGCGACGAGATCCCAGCAATCCCGAACGCGAATTGAGTTACGGCGAAATTGCGGATGCGCTGGTGCCATATGTACAGGATATGGGCTTTACGCACGTAGAGTTCATGCCAGTGATGCAATATCCGTATGCACCTTCTTGGGGATACCAGATTACGGGTTATTATGCGCCAAGCAGCCGTTTCGGTACGCCACAGGATTTTATGCGACTTGTTGAGCGATTGCACCAGGCCGACATTGGGGTTATTCTGGATTGGGTCCCCTCCCATTTTCCCGGCGATGCACACGGTCTGTACGAGTTCGATGGATCGCACCTGTACGAACACCCCGATATGCGCAAAGGCTACCATCCCGACTGGAAAAGCTATGTTTTCAACTACGCCCGGCCGGAAGTTCGTTCGTTTCTGTTGAGCAATGCCTTATTCTGGCTCGACCGCTGTCATGCTGATGGATTGCGAGTGGATGCGGTCGCGTCGATGCTTTATCTGGATTATTCGCGGAATGCGGGTGAATGGGAACCGAATATGTTCGGCGGTCGCGAAAACCTCGAAGCCATTTCGCTCTTCAAAGAATTGAACGAAGCCGTTTACAAAGAATTCCCTGATACGCAGACAGTTGCCGAAGAATCAACAGCATTCCCCGGCGTATCGCGACCCGTCTATACAGGTGGCTTGGGCTTCGGGATGAAGTGGATGATGGGCTGGATGAATGACACGTTACGTTACTTCGAGCGTGATCCGGCGTTCCGTAAATTCCATCAGGACGAGCTGACGTTCAGTACTATTTACGCTTTTACTGAAAACTTCATGCTTCCCCTTTCGCACGATGAAGTGGTTTATGGAAAGCATTCACTGGTTGGTAAAATGCCGGGTGACGAATGGCAACGCTTTGCTAATTTACGGCTTCTGTTTGCGTACATGTTTACTCACTCTGGCACAAAGCTTCTGTTTATGGGTGGTGAATTTGGACAAACGTCTGAGTGGAAATTCGATGCTAGTCTCGACTGGCATTTACTGGAATTCGCTCCACACAAAGGTATGGCTGCCTGTGTGAAAGCGTTGAATAATCTGTATAAAACAGAGCCAGCCCTCTACGAGCGGAATTTCACTGCCGATGGCTTTGAATGGATCGATACTACCGACCGCGAAAATAGCGTGGTTATCTATAGTCGAAAGGGAAATAATCCAGATGATACTGTGCTAGTGGTACTAAATATGACCCCTATTCCTCGTTCAGGATATCGGATCGGTATTCCGTCAGCGGGTACTTATCATGAAATCTTTAATAGCGATGCAATGGAATTTTTTGGTAGTGGGGTTGTCAACGCAAATCCCATTGGCAGTGAAGATCAGGCATGGCAGGGGCGACCTCAGTCGATCCAGTTGTCGATTCCTCCATTAGGTGCCGTAGTATTAAAAATCAAAAAGTAATCACTGCGGGAGAGGCAAGAAATTGCTTCGCTTCTCCCGCTTGGTAGCTTTCCGGCACGCGCTCCACGCATTTCACTAACTTTGTCCGCTCGAACAGTCTGATTCGCCTGCATGAAGAAAATTAGTATTGCCTTTTTACTCTTCGTTTCTGTTACCAGTTTCGCCCAGTCGCCCGTATCCGCCCGGCTTAGTAGTGGCTATGATTTAGGCATGGCTTATGCCAAGAATAACTACAATCCGTCGATCGCCTATTATCAATTACTTAACGTTGGAGAACGCAAACTTTTCTCCTTTGGCTGGACAGCCCGACTAGGTGCTTTCTATGGCGACAATCTCAATTATTATACAGCGCCAGCCAAACTGACACGCGGAAAAACTGGCTTTGCTGCACTCGGCGCTCCTCTCATTAACAACAATATCGACACGGTTCGCTACGATTATGTAACGATGACTTCGCTCAACATTGGCGTTCGGGCGCAGGTAAATCTTGGCAAAGTAGAAGTAGGATTTAGCGCAGACTTGGTTGGGCTAACGTTAGGAAAATCACGAACAGGCCGCTATACTTCCTCAACGGGTAAGTTCATTGTGAAATCGGCTGCTGGCCTTGATTCAGCAACTGTTTTTTTCCAGGGAAACAACGCCTTTCAGCAGGCATCGCCCAGCAATTTCAATGTGCGTTTATTAGGCGATAATGATAGAGGTACGCTGTCAACGGAAGTATACGCTCGTATACATTTATCTCAACGTATAGCCCTTAAAGGTGGTTATCAATGGCTTACAACCGAAACCACCGTCAAAAACCGCGACGTAATTGCCGACAACAATCGATTCCGCAACCGTGCTGGCATGGCCTATCTGGCGGTTACTTTCCCGGTATTTTATTAAAGCAATTTTGTCTTGCTGATGCAGGAAGCATCGAACTATCCTTATTCGAAAGTTTGGATAAATTAAGGTGCTTCCTGCATCAGCAGGATAAAAAATCACTCTTTATACCTCTATCGGTTTCAGATCAAAATAGGTCTGAAAAACAGCAACCCCGACTTCATTCGTTCGAGTCTGGAAGTTGTCGAGATATTGATGCAGGCCCGTTCTGAAAATATCGGCTGTTTCGGTGAATTCGATATCGGTACGTAGCTTGGAAAGCATCCGCTCAGCTGAGTTACCGAAGCCTTGTGTAATGTTATTCCCCGAAATTTCGTAGAGCGATAACTCAGCCTGACGAATGCAATGCGCAACAGCGCGGGGAAACATCTTATCTAGAATCAAGAATTCGACGATACTGGTAGGTGTAAGCGCCCGATACTGCTGTCGGTGCATATTATACGCACTCACCGATTTCAGTACCGCCGACCAGATCATCAGGTCAATAGTCGAGCCAACTAATTCGACTTCGGGCAGCAGTGTGAAATACTTTACATCCAGAAACCGCGACGTCTTATCGGCCCGTTCCAGAAAGCGCCCCAATCGCCCAAAATGCCAGGCTTCGTTCCGGGTGATTGTTGCATCAATAATCCCGTAAAAAAGCTGGATACTATTTCGGATTTCGGTAAAGAAGCTCTGGGTCTGCGTTTCTTCCCACTGCTGCTTCGGCGACGTATCGCGGATCATTAGATAGAAGGTATTGAGGTGTTCCCACATTTCCTTCGAAATAATTTCCCGGATGGTTCGGGCGTTTTCGCGGGCATCGCTCAAGCATGAGACAATCGAGTTCGGATTGCGCTTGTCGAAGGTCATAAAGTGAATGACGTTTTCCCGGGTTGGCTCCTGATAGTATTTTTTAAACAATTCAAGATCAGCCGTTGCCGTCAGAAGGGGCTCCCATTGCTGATCGACATTGGGAGGCAGATCGAGGGCCAGATTGAAGTTTACACTCATAAAACGGGCATAATTTTCGGCCCGTTCAATATAGCGGTGCATCCAGTAAACAGAGTTGGCAACACGACTAAGCATAACGTATAATGTTGGGTTAAAACGGCGGATGACCGACAAAAATAGGGATTAACACTTATTCAGCAAGCCAAGAAAATAGATTAAGGCTTATTAGTCAAAATAATCATCTAAAAAGAACAGAATTAGTATGATAGTTAAAGCTCATTAATATTGCTAAAAACTCAAATCATAGGTACGCAGAAAAGGTTAGAAAAACGCATCAACGTCTTTATATTTAGAAACAACCTCATTACTAGTTACGCAATCCGATGATGCAAACACTATATTCAGTACTAACCGTTAGTCTGTTGCTTAGCACAACCTCTTTTGCTGTGCCGGCTCCAGGCAAG
This sequence comes from Spirosoma harenae, assembly GCF_054776975.1. NCBI lineage: Bacteria > Pseudomonadati > Bacteroidota > Cytophagia > Cytophagales > Cytophagaceae > Spirosoma > Spirosoma harenae. Next base: position 256,971 of record NZ_BAAHBD010000006.1, read on the forward strand.
CCGGCTTCAAACAAGCCTAGCACGAAATTCTACGAAGTTCGTATCTACCATCCAACACCCGGCAAATACGCCGAAATTGTGGATCGCTTCCGGCAGTATACGACAAAGATTTTTGAGAAACATGGTATGGAGAATATCGGTTACTGGACGCCAACCGATACGACCAATAAGGAACTCATTTATATTCTGGCTTATCCGAGCCGTGAAGCCCGCGATGCTTCCTGGAAAGCCTTCGGCAGTGATCCGGAATGGAAAGCCGTAGTAGCGAAAACTGAAGCCAACGGAAAACTGGTCGATCACGTAGATCAGATTTTCATGACCGAATCTGACATTTCCCCAGCGATTAAACTGGACAAGAAATCGCCCGAACGTACCTTCGAATTACGCACGTATACGCCTGCTCCTGGTAAGCTAAATGACCTGATCGCTCGTTTCCGTGATCATACCATCAAGCTGTTCAGCCAGCATGGTATGACCCACATCGGCTACTGGATTACACAGGAGAAAGATCCTAATGAGCAGCCTAAGCTGGTTTACATTCTGGCACACCCAAGCGAAGCCGAAGGTAAAAAGCATTTCGATGAATTTCGGAAAGATCCAAAATGGGTAGCTGCTAAAACAGAGTCGGAGAAAAACGGCGCGCTGACTACTAAAGTAGAGTCAGTGTATATGAAGCCTACGGATTATTCGATGATTAAGTAGACTACCTCCCTAAGTTTTTTGAAGTTGGGTAAACATCCCATTTTATCAATCGGTTTCTGACGTAAACTCAACAACGTTATGAAACCGATTGATCGTTTTATGGGCAACTTGCTCACAAATCCGGCGAAGGCTGTCCTATCGCGTCAGGATTTTCTTCAGGTAGCCAGCCGAGGATTAGCTATTGGAGCGCTTGGCAGTACACTCGTGGCCTGCGAGAAAAAGCCGGAAACTACTGCTTCTGCATCTACTCCAAATACCTCAAGTGATCCTGTACCAAAACTACCAGCCACTTCGCCACCCGCTAGTGTACCAGCCGATTCGACAAAACCGATTGAGCTTGAGCAGATAAAAGCCAAAACGGAACAAGAGGAAGGCCCTACTCCTACCCCACTCTCTGACGATCAACGTGTTGGTTATGCTATCGTTGGGCTAGGCCACTTGACACTCAACCAGATTTTACCAGCTTTTGGTGCGTCTAAAAAATCAAAAGTGGTTGCCCTTGTTAGCGGTAGTCCCGAAAAAATGCAGAAAGTGGCTGCCCAATATGGTGTCAAAAAAGAGAGTTGCTATAGCTATAAGGATTACGACAAACTGCGTGACAACCAGGAAGTACAAGCGATTTATATAGTTTTGCCAAACGGCATGCACGCTGAGTATACCATTCGTGGAGCGCAAGCGGGTAAGCATATTTTGTGCGAAAAACCAATGGCAAACACGGTTGCGGAATGTCAGGCCATGATCGATGCCTGCCAAAAAGCAAATCGAAAATTGATGATTGCTTATCGAATTCAATATGAACCACATCACAAAATTGTGCGCGACATGGTTCAGAAAGAGCAGTTCGGGAAAGTAAAGTCGATCATGGCCAACAACGGTCAGAACTCCGATAATCCAGCCCACTGGCGATTCAAAAAAGCGCTGGCCGGCGGAGGTTCCCTACCCGATGTAGGATTATACTGTCTCAATACGATTCGCTATTTGTTGGGCGAGGAGCCCACTGAAGTCGTTGGCTATGTTCATAGTACACCGAACGATCCGAGGTTTACCGAAGTGGAAGAACAGGTGAACTGGCTCATGAAATTTCCGAGTGGTGTTCAGACAAGCTGTGCAACCAGCTATGGCCATCACGACGATAAGAACTATAAAGTACTGGCCGATACCGGCTGGATTAAAATGGACCCAGCGTTTCCGTATAAAGGTCTACAACTCGAAACCAGTCAGGCCCAGGGTAAAGAAGATCAGATTATTCAACACAAAATCAGCGACACCGATCAGTTTGCCGCCGAGCTGGATCATTTCGCTGAATGCATAAAAGATAACAAAGTACCTTATACGCCCGGCGAAGAAGGGCTCCAGGACCAGAAAATTATCGAAGCGATTTATCAATCAGCGCGAGAAGGCCGACCCGTGAAATTAGAAGCGGTATCGAAAAAAGATGCGTTTCGTGGCTCTGAACCGGGATTTAGCTGATTTTTGGATTAACAGGATTTTGTAAAAGAGCGCTTCTTCGAAGCGAAAAACAAAATCCTGTTAATCCAAAAATCCGTTAAATCCCGGTCAATGATGAGGAGTGGCTGCGGGCGGGTTAATCATGATGTGCGCCCGGTGTGTACCAGGGTCCATGATCCAGGGCATACCGGGTGCTTCTGGTTTTAAGGGCAAACCTGTGCTTTCGGCTGTTGCGTAGGGGATGTAAACAACATATCGTAGGTACCCATCTTTGACTTCGCCAGTGGTCGCATTATAGTCCTCATCTTTAGCCGAATAAGAGAATAGTGTTGACGGATGCGAGGGCATCGTTAATTTCTTATCCTTCGTTTCCTGTTCGCGGATAGCCAGAATTTCGGCAGGCTTTTTTCCTTCCTTTTTCAAAATCCGTCCACGTTCCATGAATGGATCTAAATCCTTGTGATAGCAGGATACATTTAGTCCTTTCTGGGCTGGATCATCGGCCAGGCAAATAAATTCATTAGTCCCCTTCCGAAGGATAGCAAATTCATTTTTCGGCGAATAGCCATAGACGGTAGCACCATCCCGTTTATCGGCAGGCGCAGCCAATACAGCGGTTTTGATCTGCATATCGGGCGATGGGATGGTAGGCGTTTGCGCCAAAGCAATAGCACAAAGGCTTTGAAAAGTCAGGCAGGCAGCAATCGTTTTCATAGGTAATGGGTGTTTAGGAAATAATTACATGCACAACATTACATACTCATTTACAGATACGCAAGGAAATCAATTATTGATATCCCCTGGCCTGTAGGCCAAATAGTTCTGCATAGCGACCATCTTTCTCCAGCAATTCGTAATGGCTACCGATTTCGAGCAAGGTTCCGTTTTCCAGTACCAAAATCCGGTCGGCCATACGGACTGTACTGAATCGATGGGAAATAATGACGGACGATTTGCCTTCAGTTAGTTTCGCAAATCGCTGAAAAACTTCGTACTCAGCACGCGCATCAAGTGCGGCTGTCGGTTCATCCAGAATAATTAATTGGGCATCGCGCATATAAGCACGAGCCAGCGCCACTTTCTGCCATTCTCCGCCCGATAATTCGACTCCTTTCCCAAATGAACGACCCAATTGCTGATCGTAACCTTCGGCGAGTTTAGCAATTACTGTATCAGCCAGACTCCGTTGTGCTGACGTTTCGATGCGTGGTTGGTTCGTTCGCTGGTCGATATCGCCAACGGCAATATTGACACCTGCCGACATTTTGAAGCGGGTATAATCCTGAAAAATCACGCCAATATTGCGTCGAAGTTCCGCCAGATCGTACTCGCGAAGATCAACGCCATCAAGAAGGATGCGCCCTTCAGCCGGATCATAAAGTCGAGCTAATAGTTTAACGAGCGTAGTTTTACCAGCTCCATTTTCGCCTACCAAAGCTAATTTCTCACCCGCATGAAGCGTGAAGGATAAGTTGCGCAACGCCCACCGTTCAGAGTTAGTGTATTTGAATCCAACATTCTCAAACACAAACCCTTCGCGAATCGGATTCGGAAATGGTCGCGATGTACTGGGCGAATGAATCAATGGTTTAATGGCGAAATAATCGAAGAGATCCTGCAAATAGATAGCTTCCTGGGTCAGGCTGCTGAATTGAAGTAAAATCCCTTCCAACGAACCCCGAACCTGCCGAAACGAACCGGCTAGAAAGGTTAGATCACCGAGGGAAATTTGGCTATTGACGGCTCGCATCACGATCCAAACGTATGCACCATAATAACCTGCCGTTCCCAGGGCCGTCAGTAACGTTCCCCAACTGGCGCGGCTGATAGCTAGTGCGCGATTTTTCAGATAGTATTCCCATGATAGCGACCGAAATCGATCGATCAGAAAACCCGACAAGCCAAAGATTTTAACCTCTTTAGCCGTTTCGTCGCTCGCACCCACGTATCGCAAATAATCGAGTTCACGTCGTTCGGGGGTCCAGGAACGAGACAGCGAATAACTCCGCTGGTTGAAGTAATTATCACCAATAAACGAGGGCGTTACAGCAATCAGAATCATCAGTAATAGCCAGGGATTATAAACGGCCAGACCAGCCGCCAGAAAACCGACCGAAATCAGTTCCTGAACTTGCCCGAACACGCCGGACAGCAACACTGTACGCCCAGTAGTCTGGCGTCGGGCGCGTTCGAGTTTATCGTAGAACGTCGCATCTTCAAACTGTTCCAGATCGAGGGTAGCTGCGTGTTCCATCAACCGGATCGAGGTTCGGTTGGCAAACAAATCACCTAGTAAACCATCCATCAAAGCAACCGCCCGACCTAATGTTGTTGAAAGAATAGCCAGGACAAACTCAGCAGCTACCAGCCACCACAAATAGCGCGCATCTTCGTGATTGCTGGATTTTGACAGCGTAACAACCTGATCGATAATGAGTTTCCCAACGTACAGTGTAGCCGTTGGAATAGCTGCCCGAATCAGACGCAGGAATGCATTTCCCAGAAATAGACCGGGTGAAACCTCCCAGACCAATTTAAAAAACGCGGGTAAATTGCCCAGCGCGGCAAAGCGTTCGCGCCAGCTTACTTTTTCGGCTGTGTCAGTAGAAGTAGGGGGTGAAAAAGTCCTTTTTGCCATATACAAAAAAGACAAGTACAACGATTGATTAGTTCATCAGAGCAGCCTAACAATCATGTAGTTGGTACTGATAAATCTCACTAGTATACGTAAGACATTTCGCTAATATGGATCAACATTATTAGCAAGAATGCCTGCCTTTTGCATATTTACAGTATGAATTATTCTACGTTTGTATTTCTGCTTTTCGGCCTGACTAGCAGCCTTGCCGAAGAACCAACTGGCATTCGGTTTTTTAGCGGTACATGGCAAGCTGTGATGGCCGAAGCTAAACGTCAGAATAAACCCGTTTATGTAGACGTCTACACGAGTTGGTGTCCGCCCTGCAAACGGATGGCTCGGGAAGCATTTCCGAATACGGCTGTGGGCGAAAAATTCAACGAACACTTCATTAGCTATCAACTAGATGCCGAAGTTGGCGAAGGTTTTGAGCTCGCCAGACGATATGCTGTAGTCAGTTACCCAACTGCTTTATATTTTGTGCCAACCGGTGAACTGGTTCATCGGGCTGTTGGCTACGCGGGCGTGAATGCCATGCTTAAACAAGCGGATATGGTATTAAAGATGCCACAAGTTCGTCGATTTCGTCGTAAGCGACCCAAAAGCGTTGATTTGCCTCCGCCTATTCTTCTGAATCTAATCGACTCAACAAAAACGCAGGAAGTGCCTGATTCGCTTTAAGCACCAATCATAGCCCGACAAAGGCCCATTCTGTCGCTGAAAAAAAGCGTTTGTTCGATTATTTAGTTTATAGATTAATCGAGAGTTAATCCATCGTATGTATCACTTGATCGCATCGGATAACACTCGATAATTAACAGACGATAAAGTTAATTGGCTATAAACGATGAATCGATTATTCATGCTGCTGTTGTTGTTGCTGGTGGGAGTATCAGCAACCGCTCAAACCAAACCGGCATCGACTACACCACCCGATATTGTTTCAGTTGTTGAAGGCGTTACGGGTAAAAGCTTTCAGCCTGACACTACGTATGCCGGTCTATCCGAGGAGGACGCAAGTTTACTGGCTAAAGAGCCAATTGCCAACTGGAGCTTGGCTCAGGAATCTGGCCAGATGGTTTACTACAACCTGGTTGTTGGCACACGATCCTACCAACTCATTGTGATTAAGCCACCTAAAGAGTCGTTTCCGAAAGCTACGTTGTTGCGATTCGCAACGCCCAAATCAAAACCGGAACCGATTGCTCGCGGTGCTCTGAAGCCTAAAGAAGAAAAGCCTAAGTAGACAATGACGAAGATACAGGACATTAAAACGAATTTAATAGTACAATTTCCGTTGAATCTCGTTTTAAGAGAAATTACCTGATATCCCTATGTTCACTAATCCGTCCAAGAATTTCTTTGAGCGATTTGCATCAAGAGCCACCCAGGCTACCGGATCCTCGATAGCTTTTTTGCTTGCCCTACTAACCGTTATCATCTGGATAATAACCGGGCCAATTTTCGGGTATTCCGATACCTGGCAGTTAGTTATTAACACGGGTACGACAATCATCACGTTTCTGATGGTATTTCTGATTCAGAAATCGCAGAATAAAGATTCGCTGGCCATGCAGATCAAGTTAAACGAACTCATTGCGGTAAACCGCAAAGCCAGTAATCGACTGCTTAATGTGGAAGATTTGACCGAACCAGAACTACGCGCCTTACACCGATTTTTTGGTGAATTAGCGGAACGGGCAAAAACAGAAGCCAGTTTATCAGAATCTCATTCGGTTGAAGAAGCTGAAGATATTCACAATGATAAGGTAGAAGCGCTCCACGAACGCCAGGCCGATCGGGGTCGGGAAAAGCGCAAACCTGTTTCTAAATCCGCCAAACCAGCCCGTTCTAAATCGGATACCTAACAATACTAGTCAGCATTTTACACTAAACAGCGTTCCTCAAGCTTTGCAAAACAGTATAGCTTATCAGTGGGTTATAACTCTCCAAGCTTTATTCTTAGCTTAGTTTCCGTTAATTTCAACGCATGAATCAGCCGTTCGATGCTAAGTACACTCAACAAGTCACTGACAATGAAGCTTTATTGCAACGTTCTTACGCTCAGTTGCAAACGGCACTTAGCATTGGTCTGATTGCTACCTGGCTCTGGGATATCGGCAACGATAACGTAGTTGGCGATCAAAATCTGCTGCGTTTTTTCGGCCTGACGGACTCTTCGCTTTCTTCCCGACTTCCGCTTAGTACGTTTACGGATACTATTCATCCTGACGATCAAGCCCGGGTAACACTTCTGATTCAGTCGGCCATACAATCGGGCAATATTTATGAAGCAGAATATCGTATAGTCAGGAAGGATCAGCCTAGTATGTGGATACTTGCCCGGGGGCAGGTGACCTATAATGAGAAGCGACAACCGATTACACTTTCGGGCGTTTTGATTGATGTGACGGAACGAAAGTTGGCCGAAATTCGCTCAAAATTGGCCGAAGATAAACTCCGACTGGCTATTGAATCGGTTCAGCTAGGAACCTGGGATTTCAATCCAATTACCCAGGAGCTAATCTGGTCAGACCGTTGCAAGGAGCTTTTCGGCTTACCCCCATCTGCTTATATCGATTACAGTGTCTTTTTAGCAGGTTTACACCCCGACGACCGGGAACGTACCGATGAGGTTGTGCAGGCAGCGTTGCGGCCGGGCAGTACTGGGTATTATGCTATCGAATACCGAACGATTGGCCTTACCGATGGGCAACTACGCTGGATTCGGGCAAATGGTCAGGCTTTTTTCAATGAAGATGGAATAGCCCATTCATTTATAGGTACCGTTATCGATATTACGGACAGCAAGCGGAACGAAGCTATTCTCCACCAGCGTGTACTGGAGCAAACGCAAAATCTGGAACGCCAGGCCAATCAATTACGAACTACACTAGACGCATCGATCAATAGTATCATCGGTATGACGGCTATCCGGAATGAAACGGGCGCAATAGTCGATTTCATGATGGATACAGCCAACCAAGCGGTTGTGCGAAGTAACTTCATGGAGCCTGATGAAATCATTGGGCGAACATTGCTAACGGTATTTCCTGGTAATGCTGAAAATGGCTTTTTCGATCTGTACATCCGCGTTGTTGAAACCGGTAAGTCGGAGCAAAGCACGCAATTTTATCGGGATGATTTAGGGCTGGAAGGTTGGTTTGAAGTCTCAGCTGTAAAACAGGGAGCGGATGGAGTCGTTGTTACTTTTAACAATATCACTGAACGGACAAAGGCGGAATTAGCTGCTCAGCAACAGGCCATTGAGCTTAAAGCCGCCAACACGGAACTCCGACGGTCGAACGAAAATTTGCAACAGTTTGCCCATATAGCCTCACACGATTTACAGGAACCGCTTCGACGTATTCAGGCATTCAGCGATCTGCTGAAAACGCAGTTTGCCGATAACCTCTCGGATGGAGAGTCCGACATGATCCAGCGTATCCAACGATCGGCCCAGCGAATGCAACTGCTTATCAAAGACTTGCTTACCTATTCGAAGTTAAGTACGCAACGGGAACCCTTTACCCTTATTTCCCTGCGTGAAGTGCTGGACGATGTTGTGAACGATCTTGAAGTAACGATACAGGAAAAACAGGCGGTAATTCAGGTGGGTGAATTACCTAGTTTACTAGGCAGTTCATCGCGTTTACGGCAACTCTTTCAGAATTTAATTACCAACGCGCTGAAGTTCACCAAGCGAAACGATACACCACTTATTCAGATTGATGCCCAACCGGCTCAGCTGAGCGAACTCCCTTCTTATTTGCAGGATCAGCAGGGTAGTCCGTTCTGGTTAATCACGGTAGCGGATAACGGCATTGGGTTCGATGAGCGATATAAAGACAGGATTTTTACACCCTTCCAGCGCCTACACGATACCGCTATGTATAGCGGTACAGGCATCGGCCTCGCGATTTGTCAGCGTGTTGCCGAGAGTCACGGAGGTGCTATTGATGTCACTAGTCAGCTCGGAGAAGGTTCAATCTTTAAGGTATTTTTACCAGCTCTTTAAGGTAAATTATACGCAATAGTTATTTTGAGCCAGTATTTTGAACCTCCTGAGTGAATCGGTTTTTTTCAAAAATAGCCTGATAATCTGTAAATGCCTGTTTCGCTGCGGCTACTACCTCATCTGCATGCGCTTCTCCCTGACGAGTCGCAAAGGCGCCGAAGTTTTTCCAATTTATTCCTGTCAATTGCCCATAGCCCTGATAAAAACGAGCGTGAGATAGTAATGGCTGAATGGCCGGATTTTTTTGTAATAATCGACCAATTACGGTTCCGCCCAGCATAGACCCTTCACTTACGTAAGCAGCACCCAAAAGCGCCATTGGCGACCACTCTACAAATAATTCAGGTTGTAGATCAGGAAGCGATTCGTTCAGATGCGCCAGATCATCCAGCAACCATTGCGTTTTTCGACGACTATCTAGCTCGTAATCCTGAAAAAAGTCGGGGTGACGTTCAATTGCGGTTTCGAGTGCCTGATGAAACGTTAGATGCGTGCGTAGTAAATGGCTATACTCGTCTGCAGAGAGGGTACCATTTTGCAACGCTTCGGTATAAAAAAGGGCTTCGGTTTGTTCGTGCTGAGGGCGCGTTTCGGCCCGTAAACGTTCCAGTAACGTCATTTGTGATCGATTCCGATGTTATTTTCTAACCAGAAATCGCACATACGACTGATTACGGTTCCGGTTCCCTGGTAATTACCAGGTTTCACTACATAAGCGTTCACGCCCATTTCATACGCCGACTCAATATCTTTTGGATTGTCGGATGTACTGAAGGCTACAATCGGCAAAAACCGGGTCTTGTCGTGAGCCCGCGCTTTCTCAATTACCTCAAAACCGCTGATTCCACCCAGGTTCAGATCCATCAGTACCAACTTGGGAAGCGACTGTTTTTGCCCCTGGTATTTACCCTGTCCGGTCAGATAATTAATTGCTTCTGTACCGCTACTTAGTATCGTAAACGTTATTGGACGCCCCAGTTTTCGCATTAGGCGAGTAAATATATCCGCATCGTTCGGATTATCTTCAACATAAAGTACGTCTGCCATAAAGTTCGTTACGAGTGAGAATTAGTTGGAAAAGCGACTGAAAATGTTGTACCCCGCTCTGGTTCGCTATGAAACCATATTTTTCCCTGATGGCGATTAATAATTCGTTTTACAATAGCCAGGCCAACACCAGACCCTTCATATCCTCGTGCATTTTCCAAACGCTTGAAGAGGTCAAACATTTTACCTGCCTGTTTCATATCGAACCCAATACCATTGTCTTCGACAGTGTAAACAACCTCATCATCTGTTTGTTGTCCGTGCACCCGAATAACGGCTTTTGTCATTGGCCGCGTATATTTAGCCGCGTTACTGAGCAAATTTGTAAAGAGTTGCAGAATCATGGTAGAATCGCCGGTTACGGATGGTGTATCGCCAATTTCCATCTGTATCGAACGATCTTTAATGGTTATCAGGATTTCCTCCCGAATCCCTTCGAGCATTTTCTGCATATCGACTACTTCGTTACTAAGTTCCGTACGACCCATTCGCGAGTAATACAGAATGTGCCGAATCAGCGCACGCATCCGGTCGGTAGAGTCAATAATTTTCTGGAAAAGAACCTGTGCATCCGGATCAAGATCTTTTCCATGTTCCTCCATCAGAATTTCGGAGTAGCAACGAATTGACGAAAGCGGTGTCCGTAAATCATGCGATACGGTGTAGCTAAACGCATCCAATTCTTCGTAAGCCACCTGCAATCGTTGGTTGAGCAACCGAATTTCATTCGCCTGTCTGGTAACAATCTGCAAAATATCTTCACGCAGTTTTACGACAGCGCTGATTTCAGCCTCATTCCACGGATTCGACGTATTACGCACAATCTCGGTCCAGGCGGCAAAACTGGTTCGGGGGTTGATTTGCTGGCGCCCATCCTCACTAATCGTTACGGGTTTCTCGGGGTTGCCAGCCCAGGTAACTTCCTGAATCTGTTCGGGTTTAAACCAGAGTAGATACTCATTCAGCTCCCGCGATAGCACAACAGCCAGCATACCTGACCCAACATCTCGAAAGGTTTCGGCAGGCGAATACAGTTTGGGCAGTTGAGGTGTTTCCAGAAACGACTCAATATTGGTTGTATAGAGCCAATCGGCTAAACCTCGTAGCTCAGCTTCGTCGGGCGTTTTGCCCAGTCGATACACTTTATCGCTAAAGATCAGAGCCGCCCCAGTTGCTCCTGTTACGTCGAGTGCTGTTACTGGGAATCGGGTGAGAGAGCGTACTACATCATCACTTAGCAGTAGTTGCTCGTGCAACCGCTGAACGTTCTGATTATAAAGGTCAAAATTTGATCTATCTTCTTCATCTTTCCGAAACTCCAGAGCGGCTGATAAGAGTTGGCTAACGAATTTGGCCGCCTGGCGAGCCGGATAATCGACAAAAAGCGGACTGGTATTATGACACGAAATCAGCCCCCATAATTCACCGCGATAAATAAGCGAAATACTCATAGACGCCTGAATGCCCATGTTTTTCAGGTATTGAACGTGAATGGTCGAAACGGCTCGCAACACCGAATGCGTCAGATCGAGCGGTTTATCGTCAGGCCAATCGGGCAGCGACAGAATCGGTGAGGGCGTACTATGAACGTCAGCTATTAACCGAACCAGATTCAGTTTATATAGCTCCCGAGCCTGACGCGGAATATCTGATGCGGGATAATGAAGGCCCAGAAAAGGCTCCAAATGATCGTCCTTTGCTTCCGCAACCACATGCCCATGCCAATCAGAACTGAATCGATAAACCATGACCCGGTCGTAACCAATAATGGTTTTTACGCGCTGGGCTGTATGCTGCAGGAGATCCTTAAGTGTTCGACTTGCCTGTACTTCTGTCAAAGCCTGGGCAATTAGTTGCTGGTTGGTCAACGCATCCCGTTCGTTTCCAACGGGTTCCCACTCCAGCAAAATTAATCCCTGATACTGGTGGATGATCAGATTCCAGGACTTTCTATTTAGCGTTACTCGGTGCGGATTGATAGCTTCCCACGATTCAGCCCGTCGGCCCACATTCAGCAGTTCGATGAGTGTATTCGCTGGCAAATCCGTATCCGCCAATAATGTCTGAATCGATTGACCCAGTACGTTAGTAGTTGGTATGCCAATGAGTTCTGCAATATTATCGCTGGCATGTACCACTGAGTAGGTATCAGGCTGAATAGCGATCAGATAACCGTGCGATTGGATATGACCGAGGATATGAATCGGTTCACGATCGCAATTCGTCAAGTCTACAGTGGATACATTCATCAAAAATAAAATTGAGTTTTAAAGCCGCTTTAGTAGTAAGTCAATCGCCGTCAATGACAAAAAATTCATACAAACGCATTGCAATATACGCATGCGATGACTCGCGACCTAGTAACCTGACTACAGGCCAGTCAATTAAAACGCTTGGAAACAGTATATTGTTACCCCGCTTCTATTTAGCTGATACAAACTCTAGTATTCATGCCAAGTCAAATTCTGGTCGTCGGTAGTTCAAACACCGATATGGTTGTAAAAACGGTGAAATTACCCGCTCCCGGCGAAACCGTACTGGGCGGTACATTTCTGATGAATCCTGGCGGAAAAGGTGCAAATCAGGCAGTTGCTGCGGCTCGACTGGGCGGTCAGGTACTATTCGTAGCGAAAGTGGGGAATGATTTATTCGGTCAACAGGCTGTAGCTGGTTTTCAAACTGAGGGTATTGATGTCGATTATGTAGTAACTGACAATAGCTATCCGTCGGGCGTCGCTTTAATCAATGTAGATGATTCTGGCGAAAACTGCATTACAGTAGCTCCTGGCGCGAATGCCAATCTTCAACCATCCGAAACCGACAAAGCCATACAAGCTGTTTCTGCTGATTCAATCGTTTTGCTTCAGCTCGAAATTCCACTCGATACAGTTGAGTACGTAGTACGACAGGCAGCCGGTCGAGGTTTACGAGTCATCTTAAATCCGGCTCCGGCGCCAACCGCAACCTTACCAGCTGACTTATTTCCGCATTTGTTTCTGATTACTCCCAACGAAACTGAAGCCGAGTTGTTAACAGGTATTCGCGTAACCGATCTATCGACAGCCGAACAAGCTGCTCAAAAATTGCATAAGCTGGGCGTTTCAAATGTAGTCATCACGCTAGGCTCGAAAGGAGCCTATCTATCGACCGAAACACAGAGCGAATTTATTCCTACAAACCCTGTTAATGCCGTCGATACGACCGCTGCTGGTGATTGCTTCAATGGCGCGCTGGCAGTAGCGTTGTCTGAAAATCAGTCCCTATCAACTGCTATTGCTTTTGCCTGCAAAGCTGCCTCTATTTCCGTCACGCGAATGGGAGCCCAGGCGTCGATGCCGAAGCGGAGTGAAGTTGATTAGTCAGTAGATGAAGATTTCAATACAACTTTTTGTCATTCTGAACGAAGTGAAGAATCTCAGAGTCGCTCATTAGGACAGTTTGAGATTCTTCACTTCGTTCAGAATGACAAAAACCAATCAAACTCGATATCAGTTAACGGTCTCTCTTTTAGGAACCGCTAACTGAACACGAACAAAAGTCCCTTGTCCTTCCTGGCTCTCGATCTGCAAGTGTCCGCCCTGACGCTCCAGCATTTCCCGACAGAGTCGAAGCCCTAGACCAGTCCCTTTCTCGCCTTGCGTGCCTGGCCGTACATCTGGCCTTGTGAATAAATTGGCCACTTGATCAACTGACATACCCAGGCCTGAATCCCGAATTTGTAATTCTACCTGGTCTTCTTTGCGGTACGTCACTAGCCGAATATAGCCCCCTGATGGCGTGAATTTAATGGCATTGCTCACCAGGTTACGTACTACTGCCTGAAGCTGGTATGGATCGCCAAGGGCTACATGATCCCGATTAACCTGATTAATAATCATTAGCTTTTTATGCTCAATTTGGTCGCTAGCCTGACTCAGAACGTCATTAAGTATGTCAACTAGAAGTACTGACTTCAGAGAAGGCTGCATACCTTTCAACTGAATCATCGACCAATCCAGCAGATTCGTTAGCAGGGTTAGCAAATTATCAACCTGCTTATCAAGGCGTTCCATTAACGGGGGCAATTGATCTGGCGGTTGATTAGGCTCCCGAATCTGACGCAAACTATTTTTCATGCTGGCAACCGGGCTGCGCAAATCGTGACCAATCAGCGAGAAAAGTTTATCTTTTACGCTATTCGTCTCGGCTAACTGGCTGGCCGTCTGCTGAAGTAAAGCTTGCTGTTCACTCAAGAGCGCATAATTACGCCGGAATTTGCGTAGGCTGTAGATGGTTAAACCAACCACAACTAAAAGCAAGATAATGAGGGCTAAACCACCCAATTCCGTCCGACGTGCCGATGTTAGCTGTTCTCGTTGGCGAAGGGAGTTAAGCTGATTGATTTGAGCATTTTTCTGCAGCAGTTTAATCGTGTTTTCTTTCGTCTCAGCTTCGAACTGAGCTTGCATTACGGCTATTTTCTGCACGTTGACCTCCGTAAATTTCTGCTCTTTTAGTTGCTGCTCTTCCCGATAGAGTTGTAACGCCTGTCGATAGTCTCCCTGCGCTTCTAAAACCATACCCAAGCCATTGAGTGAAGCTATGATACCATCCCTTTCCTTATTTTGGCGAGCTAACAATAGTGCATAGTTTGCTTCGCGAAGGGCTTCAGGAGTTCTTTTCAATGCCAGATAGATGACAGCTATTTCCCGTTTTGTACTACTCATATGGGAAACACTTCTTATGGATATGGCTCTCTCAAACGCACGTTGAAGTATGATAATTGCCGTCTGGAATCGCCCTTGTTTGCGTAAATTAATTCCCAGAGATTGCAGCATATAGACAGTCCAAAAGTCGGGCATCGCCGTTAGGTTAGCATAATTAAGGCTTTTACGGAACTGCTGCTCGGCTTCTTTTAGCCTCCCTTCCTTTTCTAAATATTCTCCCACATTTAAATACGCCACCATTTTATCTTGTACTGGCCAGAAACGTTTGTCTAGAGCTACGTATTTTTGCCAATACTGATTTGCCATCGCTTCATTTTTCAATTCATTAAACAGTGCTATGATTAACAGGTAATTAGCAGCCCGCATTGGTCCATATTCATGCTTCTGTAAATAGCGCAGGTTAGCGCCTATCTGATCCACCGCTTTCGACAGATCGCCAGCATCCGAATAAAGCACAGCTAAATTATACTGCAGTTGGACGATCCGTCTCGGGTTAGGATTTTGCTGGGCATGATAAAGAGCCTGCTGACTAAATGGAATACCTTTCCTATACTGACCCTTATCCCGATAATATTTAGATAGAAGGTAGTATAGTTCACTGGCATATACATGTGAAGGCGACTTGGTTAAGAGTTGTAAACCACGTTGTACATAAGGATAAAGGTTATCGTATTGCGTTTTCCCATGATAATACTGAGCAATAGTCAGGTAGATCCGTACTTTGGCACTATCAGACTTTACTTGGGCTAACTGCTTCTTCAAGTCGATAACGGATGGCTGCGGAGACCGAGCCATGAGCAGTGGAGTCACAAACAGTAAAGCGACTGTTACAAAAGATCGACGTATCCAACGCATAGTGAAAAGTAGGGCTTGTCGGAAGAGCTTACTACCGAGGAGACTAGTAAGATAGGTAGTAAATACTATTGATACTAGTTTACACCTTCGCTTTTAGGAGTAGCCAACTTTATCCGAATGGATGTACCCTGGTCCGCTTTGCTCTCGATCTGCAACTGTCCGCCCTGACGCTCCAGCATTTCCCGACAGAGTAGAAGGCCTAGACCAGTCCCTTTTTCTCCTTGCGTGCCTGGCCGGATTTCGGGCGTTGTGAACAAAGCAGCAACCTGCTCAACCGACATACCCAATCCCGAATCTCGAATTTGCAACTCCACCTGACCGGCTTCCAGGTACGTCACCAGACGGATATAGCCACCCATTGGCGTGAATTTAATGGCATTATTCACCAGATTACGTACCACTACCTGAAGTTGGTATGGGTCAGCAAGCGCTACATGACCACGATTGACCTGATTAATAATTGTTAGGTCTTTCTGATCAATCTGGTCGCTAGCCTGGCTCAATACATCTTTAATGACCTCGGACATCTGTACCGGCTTTAGAGAAGGTTGTATGCCCTTTAGCTGAATCATTGACCAGTCCAACAGATTCGTCAGCAATACCAGCAAATTATCCACTTGCTTGTCCAGACGTTCCATTAGGATAGCCAACTGTGTCGAATCTTGATTAAGCCCCCGAATCTGGCGCAGGCTATTTTTCATGCTGGCAACCGGGCTGCGCAAATCGTGACCAATCAGCGAGAAAAGTTTATCTTTTACGCTATTTGTCTCGGCTAACTGGCTGGCCGTCTGCTGGAGCAAAACTTTTTGCTCACTCAAGAGCGCGTAATTACGGCGAGATTTTCTCAGACTGTATACGACTAGTCCAACCACTAACAGAAGCAAGATAATGAGGGCTAAACCACCCAATTCCGTCCGACGTGCCGATGCTAGCTGTTCTCGTTGGCGAAGGGAGTTAAGCTGATTGATTTGGGCATTCTTTTCAAGCAGTTTAATCGTGTTCTCTTTCGTTTCAGCTTCGAACTGAGCTTGCATCACGGCTATTTTCTGCAGATTAACTTCGGTAAATTTCTGCTCTTTCAAGTGTTGCTCTTCCCGATAGTATTGTAAAGCCTGTCGATAGTCTCCCTGGGCTTCTAAAACAGCAGCCAGGCTATTGAGTGAAGTAATAATACTGTTTCGTTCGTTATGCTGTCGCGCTAATAATAGGGAATATTGTGCATCCTGAAGTGCTTCCTGAGGTCGATGTAACGCCTGATAGGTTAGGGCCGATTCGCGTTTTATTTTACTCATATCCCCAAACGAATTGATGAGTTTAGCCTTACTAAACGCCCGTTGAAATAACTCGATTGACGTCTGATATTGTCCTTTTTTGCGTGCAATGACGCCTAAGGCGCGTAGTATATAACTTATCCGTACCATTGGATTTGGTACGGATGGTTGATTCGCATAATACAGGGCTTTCCGAAACTGAGGTTCAGCTTCCCTGAATTGACCTTTAGCATCTAAATACTCTGCCATGTTCACATAAGCAAGCATTTTATATTGTGCCGGCCAGGAGCGCTTATCTAGAGCTACATATTTTTGCCAATACTGGTCCTCCATTGCTTTATTTTTCATCTCGCGAAAAAGCGCAATGATTAACACGTAGTTAGCCCCTCGCATTGGTCCATCATCATGCTGTTGCAGATACCGCAGATTGGTTCCAATTTGATCGACCGCTTTCGACAAATCGCCTACATCTGTATAAAGTACAGCCAGGTAATATTGCAGTTCGGCGGTTCGTTTGGGATTGTGGTTTTGCAAGGCCTGCTCGACAGCCTGCCGTCCAAATGGCAGGCCTCTCTTGGGTAGCCCTTTATAGCGGTAATATCTGGACAAAAGGAAATTCAGCTCACTAGCGTAGACAAGAGGTAGGGGTTTGGGGAACAGTTGTAACCCGCGCTGTACATACGGATAAAGGCTATCATATTGCGTTTTGTCATAATAGTATTGAGCAATTGATAAGCAGAGACGCGCCTTGATACTATCAGACGAAGCTTGAGCTAACTGTTTCTGCAAAGTAACCATAGCCTGCTGTGGAGGCCGCGCCATGAGCCATTTGGTTACAAACAGTAAAGCGACTGTTATAAAAGACCGACTTATCCAATACATAATGAAAAAGCTAGGCTTACCAGACGACCATACTATTTAGGGCAAATGGTAAACAAATAGACAGAATTTTAAAGTCTGCCTGCTTAGACATTAATACTTCAGGAAAGTCTCGTTTGGGAGGTTATCCAATCATTTAAATTGCGCTTTCAGCTTGTCAATTATGTCGCGCGTTTCGGTGTGTTTGGCCACTAAGTCGCTGATTGTCTGCACAGCATGAATTACTGTACTGTGATCGCGCCCGCCAAAATGATAGCCGATGGATTTGAGTGAAAGGTCGGTTTTCTCTTTCGCCAGATACATAGCCACCTGACGCGGATGTACGAGTTCGCGCTTGCGGCTTTTGGCTTTCAGGTCAGCGATAGTAACATTAAAGAAATTCGCTACCGCTTCCTGTACTGTATCAATTGTTACTTCCCGATCCGAATCAACTACAATATTCCGCAGGGTTTGCTTAGCCAGTTCGAGATCAATGTCGCGTCGATTGAGCGATGCTTGGGCCATTAGCGAAACAATGACACCCTCTAGCTCACGAACGTTTGTATTTACACTATGGGCCAGGTACTCAATCACATTATCGTCGATGTAAATACCTTCGGCCTGGAGTTTTTTCTGTATAATCGCAATACGCGTTTCCAGATCAGGCGTCTGTAAATCAGCCGATAACCCCCATTTAAAGCGCGAGAGCAAGCGATCTTCCAGGCCGTCCAGCGCACGAGGGGCGCGGTCGGAGGTCATAATGATCTGTTTGCCGGATTGGTGGAGGTGGTTGAAGATGTGGAAGAAAATCTCCTGCGTTTTCTCCTTTTTCTGTAAGAACTGCACATCGTCGATCACCAACACATCGACTTGCATGTAAAATGACGTAAAATCGCGAATACCATCGGTACGAACCGCGTTCAAAAACTGGTTCGTAAACTTCTCCGACGTGACGTACAGGACAAACTTATTCTGGTTATTATTCTTGATAAAATTACCAATGGCCTGTACCAAATGAGTTTTGCCTAACCCTACTCCACCATAAATCATCAGCGGATTGAAGGAAGTAACCCCTGGCCGTTCAGCGACTGCAAACCCCGCCGATCTGGCCAGCCGATTGCAATCACCCTCTACATAATTATCGAACGTATAACTCGGATTCAGATACGAATCGAGCGTTAGCGAATCGAGATCTTTAAGCTGAAAAGGACTTTTAAGAATGTCAGGGTTAACGTTGTCGGGCTTGGCCGTCTGTGTACTCTTCGTCGTCGGTACGTTGACCGTCAGCGGCTTATTCTGTTCATTCCCCTTATCAACGATGATTGAGTACTCTAGCTGCCCAGTAGGGCCAATGGCGGTGTCAAGTGCTTTACGGAGCGCGTGTACAAAGTTTTCCTCAAGCCACTCGTAAAAGAACTCACTCGGCACCTGAATTGTCAGCACTTTCCCGGTAAGTCGCAGAGGCACAATGGGTTCGAACCACGTATTGAAACTTTGCTCGGGTACGATATCCCGGATAACAGTCAGACAGCGATTCCACACCGTCGTTACTTCACGCTGCATGCCTGTCTGAGTAGTTACATTCACGAGGAAACAATTGAGTTACGGTCGAGCAATTCAAAAAAAGGGAGACAAATATGGGGAAAAAATCTGATCAGACCATGCAGAGTCCGTCACGAATTTTGATTACTGCTGCCTCACTTACGCTAATGTTAAGCTAAAATTAAGGGATAAAGTGGGAACATCAAGGCCAGAAAAAAATCCCTTTGAATAATGCAATCAGAAGTTATTAAAAGGGGTTAAAAACGCGGGTTGTCCTCGAAAAGATAAAAAAGATTACTTTTACTCAGGCATCTTTCAAATACACTGGATGGACTTATTTTTTTCGTCATTATTCCCGGCTACTGACAAATCGGACTGGCTAGCCCAGGTTCAGAAAGAACTGAAAGACGTAAACGCTTACGAAAGTCTTCGCTGGAAAACTGAGGAAGGCTTTACGCTGGATTCCTATTATACCACTGACGACCTTAGCCATCTCCCGATTAATCAGATTCAGGCGGTGCAAAAACCTACATCTGGTTGGCTAAATGCGCCTGAATACACCATTTTCGACGAAAAAACAGCGAATATTCGTCTTCGGGATGCGCTGACGCGTGGTGCAGAAGCACTGGTACTTACAGTCAAACCAAAAGCCGATTTAGCGTCGCTTCTGGACGGCATAAAACTCAGTGAAACGCCTGTCTTTTTTCAATTTGACGATGTGCCTGGCGACCAGGAAATCCTTGACTTTATTCATACCCTAAAAACAATTGCTCCTTATCAACTAAAAGGTGGTTTACTGACAGCTTCGGGCATATCCTGCGAAGTCATTACCCTAACGGCTAACTCACCCCAATTTCGGACGGTATGTGCTAGTAGTCACGTGTTTCATAACGCCGGAGCTACAGCTACACAGGAGTTAGCCTTTACACTCGCTTCTTTAGTTGATACTTACGATGCGTTAACGGACAGAGGATTAACTATTGATCAATTGGTAGCGAAGACGCTATTTTCCATCTCGATTGGCACTAGTTATTTTCTGGAAATCGCTAAGCTCCGGGCTCTTCGTGTGCTCTTCCAGCGGCTGGTATCAGCCTATTCTGCCAATACACCAGCATCTACTTTTATCCACACCCAGACCTCAACATTCTATGACTCAACAGCGACCGCCTACACCAATATGCTTCGAACCACTACCGAAGCAATGGCCGCTAGTATTGGGGGTTGTGATGCTCTGACCATTCATCCATACAATGCAGTAACTAGTCAATCAGATGAGTTTCCCGAACGAATCGCTCGCAACGTATCGGTACTTTTAAAGGAAGAAAGTTATTTGGGCAAAGTTGCCGATCCGTCGGCAGGTTCATACTACATCGAAACGGCGACGTCCCAATTGGTCGAAGCAGCGTGGACATTGTTTTTAGATATTGAAGGCCGGGGAGAATTTGCCAAAGTGCTGGCCGAAGGATTTATCCAGTCAGCCATTGAGAACGCGTATCAGACTAAAGTTGAAGCCGTAAAACAGGGAAATGTGTTGGTAGGCGTTACCAAGTTTCGATTTGATGAGAAAAACGCCCAACAGTCTATCAACGAAGTCAGTGAAAATCAAACCAGCTTTCTACCTAATCGAAGACTAGCAGAATCATTCGAGTAAATTGCATATATCCTATGCGACCAGATTTCAGCAACACAATAAGTTCCAAAGAAAATCTCGTAGATGGAATACAGAATCTACCCAATACGTCGCGACCTTTTACAACGGCCGAAGGTATAAAACTAAAACCCAGATTTACTGTAGCTGACATCGTTGATGCAGGTCATACGAATTACGCAGCTGGTGTACCACCTTTTCTGCGGGGTCCCTACGCAAGCATGTACGTTAGGCAGCCGTGGACCATTCGGCAATATGCGGGTTTCTCGACTGCTGAAGAATCAAATGCTTTCTATCGGCGTAATCTGGCGGCTGGACAAAAAGGATTGTCAGTTGCATTTGACCTGGCTACACACCGAGGTTACGACTCTGACCATCCACGCGTAATGGGAGATGTGGGGAAAGCGGGGGTTGCCATCGATTCGGTTGAAGACATGAAAATTCTCTTTGACCAGATTCCGCTCGATCAGATGTCAGTGTCGATGACCATGAACGGAGCCGTCATTCCGATTATGGCGTTTTTTATCGTTGCGGCCGAAGAACAGGGCGTTCCGCCTGAAAAGCTGTCCGGCACGATTCAGAACGACATTCTAAAAGAGTTTATGGTTCGGAATACCTACATCTACCCCCCCGAACCGTCGATGCGAATTGTAGGCGATATTTTTGCCTACACGGCTAAGTATATGCCTAAATTCAACTCCATCAGCATTAGCGGTTATCACATGCACGAAGCCGGAGCACCTGCTCAGCTTGAATTGGCGTATACGCTGGCAGATGGCCTGGAATATATACGGACAGGATTGCTGGCTGGACTGAACATCGATGACTTTGCTCCCCGTTTATCATTTTTCTGGGGCATCGGGATGAATCATTTCATGGAAATTGCCAAGCTTCGGGCAGGTCGATTGCTCTGGGCCAAAATCGTTAAGCAATTCGACCCGAAAAATGCGAAGTCGCTGGCACTCCGCACCCACTGCCAGACGTCTGGTTATAGCCTGACGGAGCAAGATCCGTTCAACAATGTAGCCCGGACAACCATTGAAGCACTGGCAGCTGTATTGGGCGGAACTCAAAGTTTACACACCAACTCGCTGGACGAAGCTATTGCGTTACCCACCGATTTCTCGGCCCGAATCGCCCGCAATACGCAACTTTATTTACAACATGAAACCGACGTCACCCGCGCCGTCGATCCCTGGGCAGGATCTTACTACGTTGAATTTCTAACGAAGGAATTGGTTGAAAAAGCCTGGACACTGATTGAGGAAGTAGAACAATTGGGAGGGATGACCAAAGCCATCGAAACCGGATTGCCCAAACTCCGCATCGAAGAAGCAGCCGCCCGCAAACAAGCGCGTATCGATTCAGGTAAAGACACTATTGTTGGCGTAAACCGCTATAAATCGGATTCCAAGACTGAAATAGATTTACTCGACATCGATAATCAGGCAGTGCGAGAAGCGCAGATTAGACGGCTGAATGAGGTAAAAGCAGAAAGGGATAAACAGAAAGTAGAGCAGGCGCTGGCAGCCTTAACAGAAGCAGCTTCCACCTCACTCCCAACCCCTCTCCTGATATCAGGGGAGGGTAGCGATTTCTTCCCCTCGGCTCCGAGCCCTCGGTCCCGAACCCAAAACCTCCTCGCCCTAGCTGTTGAAGCGGCCCGGCACAGGGCTACACTTGGTGAAATTTCTGATGCTATGGAAAAAGCCTTCGGCCGTCACAAAGCCACGATTCGAGCTGTGTCCGGTGTTTACTCAGCCGAAGTTTCAGACGATGAAAACTTCCGGCTGGCTCGTGAAATGAGCAATCAATTTGCCGAACTCGATGGTCGTCGGCCCCGTATCCTGATCGCCAAAATGGGGCAGGATGGTCACGACCGAGGAGCCAAAGTAATCGCAACCAGCTTTGCCGACCTCGGGTTCGATGTCGATATGGGGCCATTGTTTCAGACACCCGCCGAAGTAGCTCGACAGGCAGCTGAAAATGATGTCCATATTGTTGGCGTATCAAGTCTGGCAGCGGGGCATAAAACGTTGGTTCCTCAACTCATTGATGAACTCCGCACCATTGGACGTAGTGATATTCTGGTCATTGTTGGCGGAGTAATTCCGGCGCAGGATTATCAGTTTCTCTACGATGCAGGAGTTAAAGGCGTATTTGGTCCGGGAACCGTCATTTCAGTAGCCGCCCAGAAGATTTTGGCGGAGTTGATGAAGGAGTAAATTTGTAACTTTACAGAACAATCTGTATTGTTATAACCACCCGATACCTGTTTTTGGCGAAAAGAAGTGGCTGACACGTTTAACGATGATTCGATGCAACATCCAGCTCCGGATTTGGCCATTGAAATTCTTTCGAAAGGTACAGCCAAGCGAGATCGGGGAATTAAGTTCGAAGATTATGCCGCTTATGGTATCCGTGAGTACTGGTTAGTTGATCCGACCCGACAAACCGTTGAGCAATTTCAGATGGACGGGGAGTTTATGGCCTTCGACGCGATTGGCAATTTCCATTTGGCAGATACAATTATAGCCATCACTATACCAGGCTTTACAATTCCTGTCCGAGCCATCTTTGACCCTAAAGCCCAATGCCGAAACGCTAAAAGAACGGTTAGGCTGATTAATCCTCCAGCACATTGCCGAAGATTGTGTTCTTCAGGAACAAGGCGACTAACAGAAAACAAATCCCCCAGTACAAATAAATGCGGTAGTAGTCCTGCACATCTTCGTAAACTCTGACTTGCACTGGGGCTTTTTCCAGACGGTTGATTTGAGCGAATATACCACGTAGGCGGCCCGCATCAGACGCCCGGAAGAAACTTCCATTTCCAATATTGGCAATCGTTTTCAACGTTCCTTCATCAACAGTCGTCATTTTGGCCGAGGAATTAGGTTGACGGCCAACAGCAATTGTATAGAGTCGAATGCCAAACGCTTTGGCTAGTTTGGCGGCTGTAACCGGATCAAGATTACCCGCCGTATTGTCGCCATCACTCAGCAAAATAATAATCTTACTTCGTTCGCTCCATTGGTCAGCCTCAGCCTGGGTAGTGTCGCTCGATATAGCTGACCGATCACGCATTCGATTGATACACCGGGCCAGGGCATCACCAATAGCGGTGCCAGAGGTTCTAATCATTCGGCTGTTGAGATCATCCAGGTACTGTTTTACCAACCCATAATCGGTTGTGAGAGGGCAAAGCGAAAAGGCTTCTCCCGCAAAAACCACCAAACCAATACGGTCATTTTTGCGACTATTTACAAATCGCTGGGCCACCTGGCGGGCAGCCACCAGCCGATTGGGCGGCAAATCCGTTTCACTCATTGACTCCGATATATCAATCGCCAGCATGATATCGATTCCTTTCGATTCTTCATCCCGTTGTTCCCGCACAATTTGTGGCCTGGCTAAGGCTACCAAAAGCAATCCCACCCCAATAAACGTACTAATTGGCAGCAGATAGCGAAGCAAACCCAACCACTGTAGCGTGGTCGTACCCAATTCCCTCGAACGCTGTTGATCCAGTGATATTTTTAGCTGTTGCTGTGCCTTCCGGTACAAATAATAGCGTAGAAAAAACAAAGCCAGCACACCCGGAATCAACGATAAGGCCAGCGGGTAGGCAATATGATACTGTTGCCATTGCGTCGGACTAAACCAGTAAAGTGAATACCACGGTTCCATCTGTTCAGGAAATCGAATGAGTTTCGGTCGGCTCACTAGTAGTCGACTCGGTTGGAGTGGCTATTGTCCGCAATCGGTCCCGACAACGGTGATAAGCTTGCGTAGCTACTTCGCTTAACAATCGCAGCGAGGGTTGCGACTGTGGAGAAAAAGCTCCTCCATAAATCATCCGATCAGCTTCCCGAAGCGCATCCGTAATGTGTTCGCTTCCCATGTGTTCAGCCAGCTCCGAAGTAGTCATCGAAGCATAGGGTTGCGAATCCAGACTTTCCAGGTAGGTTTTCCAGATAATAACGGCCTGATTAGCCACGTCGGCGGCCGTATATGAATTAATGTTACGACTCAATCGATTATATTCTTTCAGAAAACGAATATGCCTGCTCTTTAGCTGGTATAATTTCCATTGACGTCTGATGAGTCGACCAAACAGGGCGTATACAATGAGGGCAGCTAAACCACCTAACAAGAATACAACTGCTAGAGCCAGATAGTTGAATTGCTGTTTTAGACTGGCCAACTGTGTATCTGTTGCCAATTTAGGTCGTTGCAAACGACTTGAATCCAACGAGTTCATGGGCAAAGTTGATCGGAGAAATACCGAGTCAATCCCCGTCCATTGCGCTGTACAATCTGTGTTATTAATGATACGAACAGGCACTTGTAACCGTTGAATTGTGTCTGTCTCAAAGGATATCAACGTATAGACTGCACTATCTACACTAATTGCCGACGGACCGGTTCCTGCTGTTCGGGTAGCAAATACAGCCACTTGCTGCACACGGTATGGATCAAATTGCCGAGCGGTATCCGGAAATAATACATCTTTACTGGCTGCATGTCGATAGGTCAGCGAATAGTGAAACGGACGACCAATTTCAATACTATCGACCAGAAAATAACCTCGCAAACTGGGCGATTTAGGTACCTGCGCCCGAGTCGCTGGTGTCAGAAGTAGCAGAAAAACAAAAAGTCGGATAGCGTAGCTCACAGTATCGTTACTTTCTCACCCTAAATAATTCGACAAGTTTAGGTACAAAATCTTCCTGGGAATCCAGTGCGAGGTAATTGGCATTATATTGTTTGCAGAGTCGTTCCAATCGAGCCTGGTTCTGTTGAAACGTTTCCTGCAACCGCTTCCGAAACGAAACGGATGAGGTATTGACCCAGACCGCCCGGCCCGATTCCGTATCATAAACCGGAATAATTCCGAGTTTGGGCAAATTTACTTCCCGCTGATCGTATAGATGAATAACGACCAAATCATGTTTTTTGGCTAATGCCTTCAAACTATGTTCATACTGCTGATCAATAAAATCAGAAAGCAAAATCACAACGCTCCGACGCTTGAGCACATTCAGCGCAAACGACAACGCATCCGAAATACTCGTCCGGTTTGACTCTGGTTGTAGTTTATAGAGACTTAAAATCAGTTGATAACCTGTTTTTAATCCGTTAGCGGGTTTAATGTATTTTTCTTTCTGATCCGAAAAGCAGTACATGCCTACATGGCTGGCCTCCCGAATGGCCGATAATGCCAGCACTCCACATATTTCCTTAGTAGCCGCTAATTTATCCCGATAACTTGGCCCAACCTGTTGCGATCCACTGACATCAACCACAAAAAAAACGGTCTGATCTTTCTCCTCCCGAAATACTTTTACAAAGGCTCCGTGTCCTTTTGAGGATACGTTCCAGTCGATAGCCCGCACATCGTCGCCGTACTGATAGGTACGTAAGTCCGTGAATTCCAGACCCGTCCCCTTAAATACCGATCGAAAGCTACCGCGCATCTGCGAATTGACGGCCTTGCGAATACGGATATCAAAATAACGGATCTTTGCCAAAAACTCGTCCATAGGAAACAGTCGTTATACTATTTTAACAACCAATCCCGAACTTTGCGGAGACTGATTAGCTTACAAAGCTATTGATTTAAACGTATGCCCCAGAATCGACTACAGTCTCATTTTTGGACCCTGCTACTGAGCGGCTGGCTGGTGGCGGCCTGTACGGCCCCTGAAGATCAACCGCCCAAGAACTTAATTCCTGAAGATCAAATGGCCGATATTCTGACTGAAGTTCACATGGCCGAATCGCGCGTTAGCAGGATGGCATTATCCTCTATCGACTCGTCGAACATGGTGTATAAACGGCTGGAAAAGCAGATTATTAAAAAATTCAAGGTCGATACAGCTGTATATCGACTCAGTTATATTTTCTATTCGTCGCACCCTCAGAATATGGAAGCCATTTATCAGCGGGTTACGAAAAATCTTCAGGACCGGCAAAAGGCCATCACCAAACCCCAAAAGAAATCATGAGAATCGGTATCGTTGGTGGCGGAATTTCGGGCCTGACCCTGGCTTATGAACTTCAAAAAAGGGGTGTTTCTTACCGGTTGTGGGAAGCCAGCGGCCAGCCTGGCGGATATATCCAGTCGCGCCGGGAGACGGGGCCGAATGGGGGTCACTATTTGCGGGAACTAGGCCCTAATTCGCTCCTGGGTGATGCTGATTTGCTCTTGTGGCTGGATGAACTTGGGCTTACGCCAACGCTAAATTTTGCCAAACCAGTCAGTAAAGCCCGATTTATTTTTCGGGATGGTACATACAAACAGCTTCCTTCAGGGCCTTTGTCGCTTGTATTCGGGGATTTTTTTAGCTGGCGAACGAAACTGGCTGTTTTTCGTGAACGAAATAACCACAGTCTGTCGCCAGAAGGTGAAACGTTGGCCCAGTTCTTCCGGCGTCGATTTTCTCAGGAGATTGTCGATTATGCATTAGGACCGTTCGTAGGCGGCATATATGCAGGCGATCCCGAAAAATTGCTGGTTTCGGAAACCTTCCCGATTCTGCTTCAGTACGAAAAAGAGCATGGTTCCGTCCTGCGTGGATTCATCAAAAACCAATCAGCGGCTGGTCGGCGGCAATCGTTTAGTTTTCAGGACGGTATGCAAATGCTGCCCGATGCCATAGCAACCAAACTGAGTGATCTTTCGCTGAATGATCCCGTTCAGCAGATTCGTAAGACATTAGATGGTTGGGAGATAACGGCTCAAAATGGCATCGAAAGCGTAGATACACTAGTGCTGGCGACGGATACAGCTACAAGCGCACGGTTAATGGAATCCGTTAATCCGAGTTTTGCTGGTGCGCTTCGGGCGGTGACCTATCCACCAATGGTCGCTATTCACACGGCTTATAAACGGCAGGATGTCGGACATTCACTCAATGGATTTGGGGGTCTGAACCCGACGGCTGAAGGGCGTTTGGCGGCTGGCCATATCTGGAGCAGTTCTGTTTTTGAGGGTCGATGCCCAGCCGATGAAGTACTTTTCACTACGTTTATTGGTGGGGTAGGTGCTGAACGCAACACTCAGCTTTCTGATGACGTATTAAAATCAGGTGTTCATCAGGAATTAGTTAACGGATTTGAGATTCGGGCTCACGAACCCGTTTTCCAGACTATTCAACGTTGGGAACGTGCCATTCCTCAATACGATGTATCGATTGTAGCGGTAAAAGATAATGTCAAAGCCCTTGAAAATGACCAGTTGTTCGTATGCGCCAACTGGTACGGTGGTGTTTCGCTTTACGATTGTATCCAGAAAGCACAAAAATTAGCCATTCATTTGACGAATCGGACTGCAGTTAACAATTTTTAATGTTTTTTTGTACAAAAACTAACTTTATTAGTGTTGTAGTGATAGCCCTTCACTAACTCAACTGACAAGCTGTGAAAGATCGCCTAGTAGTTATCCCAACCTATAATGAAATTGAGAATATCGAAGCGATTATTCGGAAGGTATTCAGCCTGCCGAAGTCTTTCGACGTGCTTATCGTAGATGACGGATCACCTGATGGTACTGCTCAGCGAGTGCGTGATTTACAGCAGGAATTCCCTGTTACGGGCTCGCAGTGTCGACTACATTTGCTCGAACGACGTGGCAAATTAGGGCTCGGCACTGCTTACATTGATGGCTTCAAATGGGCATTATCTCGTGGTTATCAGTATCTTTTCGAAATGGATGCCGACTTCTCGCATAATCCCGAAGATCTGGTTAAGCTCTACCATGCCTGCGCTGAAGAAGGTGCTGATGTAGCCGTTGGTTCTCGTTATATTCGGGGCGTTAATGTTGTCAACTGGCCAATGGGTCGAGTACTGATGTCGTACTTTGCCGGCGTTTACGTTCGCTTTATCACGAACATGTCCATCATGGACCCGACGGCTGGCTTTGTCTGTTATCGGGCCGAAGTTCTGGAAGTGATCCTGCATAACCCAATCAAATTTGTTGGATACGCTTTCCAGATCGAAATGAAGTTTACCTGTTGGAAATACGGATTCCGTATACAAGAAGTGCCCATTATCTTTACCGATCGTACGAAAGGTGTCTCTAAAATGTCCTCTAAGATTTTCAAAGAAGCTGTTTTTGGCGTAATACAGATGAAAATCAGCAGTTTCTTTCGTCATTATATCCCCCGCCCAGCCAACGATTCTCAAGAGAAGGCAAATAAACTTCAAGAATCTGTGGATGGTATCTAAGTCGTTCTGCCTTATTTGGGCCTACTAAAACGGCATAACGATCCGCCTATACGAACAAATAAGGTAACAAAACCGAGTTGCTTCGGTACATAGATTTTCCTCTCCCCAATTTTGAACAGGCTGTATCGAAAAACTCGACTGCTCAAAAAAGTTACCCAAATTTTCATTTTCTTTCGTAAATGGGTTTGTGCTTTCGTAAAAAGTAGCAGTTGCCTGACGATAAGTCGACTGAACTCATATGCCTCCGTCGTTTTCCAGATGGTAGTATACTCTTCCGCCAATACGCGAATTTCGGAGGACGCTATTTGTGACCGAATGGTTGACGGAAGTTCTATTTTCCAGATTTGTTCGCACCAATATAGGCCCACCAGAAAGACGCGCTCAAAGCCATATTGACGAAGTTCGCGCATCAGCCACGGCCAATTAATCGACTTCGTATGGAGAGAAAAATAAAGGTCGTTTATATAGTAGATGTGCTTCCAAACGTTCGTAACGCCATGATGAGCTACCAATAAAATCAAGCTTTTTTCCGCTAATAAATCAGGTGGGGACCGAACATAGTCCAGATTAAATAATGCATACTTTCTGTTGAATCCCGGCACATTCCAATGCAAGTCAATATCAAAATGACTACCGTTGAGCAAGGATTTAATCAGGCTCACTTCGTATAAATCAGCTAACATATTGCCCTGTCGCCAATGCAGCGCATGTTCCTGATTTAACTGGTAGCCCTGTTGTTGTATTAACAGTATTGCCTTAAATACATCTTCTTTTCTGACCAGTAAATCAACATCACCTACGATGCGCAGGCTGCTATCCGGGTAGTCCTGTTCGGCAAAATAAATCCCTTTCAACGGCAGGTAGTCAATCGCATAATTAACCAACAGGGCCTTAACAGACTGGTAATGATGCAATTTCAATAAATTGTCGGTTGCTATTGTTCGACAGTCAGCCAGCAACGTCGCCAGAAACGCTGCTGAAACAAAAGGAATTTCCTGAAATGTGCGGTATAAAAACGGCTGGATTCGATGGTGAACAGCCAGTTTATAAAGCAAATCCCAATCGATGCTACGCTGATTCAGAAATTGACTTAACTGCTCTTTTCTTTCTGTCGATACATCCAACGTACAGGCCAGCAATAGAATCGCAACTTCGGGCGAATCCTCAATCTTCATGACTCATTTCGGTTTTTAACTCGTCAGCAAAAGCCTGTAGATTGGCAAAGTCGGCTGGGCGATTCATGTTGAACAGCGCGACACTATGCGCCAGAGCGACGCTATTGTCAAAATAATCTTTTAAAACTTTGCCTTCCAGCAATGAGTCGGGTAAGGGGAAATGGCGAAGCAGAGCGATAGGAACCTGATGTTTAGGCAATTGCATCATTGGCCATTCTGACTTTCTGGACTGATTCAGAATAAATATTCGTTCTAATGGCACTGCTGATTCCGTAAATATGCCGGGCTTATGCCATGAATATTTGGTCGTTCCTTCTCGCACAGGTACTAACTCATTTTTGGCCAGTTGAAGACCATCGACCACAGTTTGCCAAACTTTAATCTGCGAGAAAGCGGGAATCAGGAATGGCTGTCCTGATTCGTCAATCGAAATACATACCAGATCATCGCTAACAACTGAAACGTCTTTTTGCGCAAACGCAGCTGCTGTCGTTGATTTTCCAGCTCCGGGTTCGCCTAAAAACACGGCTCCCCTATTATTGATCTGAATAGCGCTTCCATGTAGTAAAAAATAGCCTCGCTGAAACAGAATTAATCCAATAGCCTCACTCAACGTAAATAGGGAGACTAGATTCTCATCAATTAGTGCTGTATCAATCACTAGCTCACTCCCATTGATCGCCATAAACGACATGAGTGGTTCCCAGTGTAGCCACAGCTCCTGAAATCCGTTTTGAGCAAAATGAGCCTGAAAACCAGCACGATAAATTTTTGACAACCGCTTTGTTTTACTTATCGGAAGTTTACCTCGTCGAATCAGGACATCGATCGGACCAGACATTTTCTCAATAAGTGGAGGAAGGGAAATCTCAGAACCGATGGATAGTCCATAAGCGGTGTAGTACTTCATGGTGGTTAGGCGATTACGGCAATTAGATTTTCTTGCCAAAGGCTTGTTAAAAACAGGATGGCTTCCTGTTCATAAACCGACTGTTCGACGGCAAATTCAGTCAGTACTCGTTCCTGAATATCTCTTACACTGATTGCTTTTTCAGTTTGAATAATCGACCAGATAAATCCACCTACTTCATTTAATTCGTAATAATTTCCCTGTTCATAATCGATCAGTATGGTTTCTTTTCCCAGCGACGATGCCGCCTGATTAGACACCATCTGGATTTGTGAATCGCACGTAATAGTCATTGGCTGTTGGAGTAATTGTCGAAAATCCGTTTGAATTCGTATGAGACGAGTGTATATACCAATTGGTCGCTTTTTTAGACAAATTTTTTCTTATTATTAGATTTAGAGGGTTCTTCGCCTTTAGTTATCTCACTCACTTCCTTACTGATATGCCCTACCGTTCAACTCGTCGTGATTTTTTGAAGCAAAGCAGTGCGGCCGCACTGAGTCTGGCTTTATTTCCCGGTATGCGTCGGAAAGTCGCGCCCAGCGACCGTGTACGAGTAGCGCATATTGGCTTAAATGGGATGGGCACTAATCACCTGAATTGGTTTGCCAAATTGCCTGAAGTAGAAGTCGTTGGTTTATGCGATGTCGATGAAACGCATCTGGCGAAAGCGCTGAATACCCTACAAACTCTTCAACCCGGAACTACCGCCAAAACCTATCCCGATTTTCGCTATCTACTTGATCGTAAAGACATTGATGCCATTACCTGCGCAACACCCGACCACTGGCATGCTCAGGTTGCCATTATGGCATTCCAGGCTGGAAAAGATGTGTATGGCGAAAAACCTTTGTCGTACAGTGTTCGTGAAGGACAAAAAATGCTGAAAGCACTTAATAAGTATGACCGCATTTTTCAGTTAGGTACGCAGATTCATGCGGGCGATAATTACCACCGGGTTGTTGAAATTATAAAAGCGGGCGCTATCGGTAAAGTACATACCGTACGACTCTGGAAAACAGGCTTTCCACCCGTATTAGGGCCAGCCAATTATCAAACTCCGCCATCCACGCTTAATTGGGATATGTGGCAGGGGCCAGCTCCCGTCTCGTTATACACGCCCGAGCGGTGCCATTTCACTTATCGGTATTTTCTGGATTATTCGGGTGGCGTGTTTCAGGATTTCTGGTGTCATATTGCCGATGTTGTCTGGTGGTCCGTTAATCCAACGGGCCTGAAACGTATACAGGCCAAAGGTGAAGCACCCGAAGGTATTGGCGATGCGCCTAAGTGGATTGATATCGACTACGAATTTGACGGTTTGAAATTACATTGGACAAGTACCCCGCCCGACGTACCGGGTGCAGCGAAAAAAGGAATTGGTGCTTATTTTGAAGGCGATAAAGGAACACTTCTCTGCGATTATAATACGCGCGAAATCACTATCAACGGCGTAACGATGACGGATGTCGCTGAAATCCCAATAACCATTGAGCGGTCACCGGGTCACCAGCAAAATTTTATTGATTCCGTGAAATCACGAAAACAACCAGAGTCGAATCTAGCCTACGCCCGACAAATGACGTTGCCCATGCATCTCGGCTTAATCTCGTATCGACTCGGTCAGCCTCTCGAATGGAACGCACGTAAAGAAAAATTCCGACACAACCCCGAAGCCAATGCGCTCCTATCCCGTAAATACCGCAAAGGCTGGGATTTGATATAGAAGATATTTAGAAGTTTTTTGTCATTCTGACCGTAGGGAAGAATCTCAAGCTTGACTAATAAGGGACTTTGAGATTCTTCCCTACGGTCAGAATGACAAAACATTGATTACAAACTCACCCTTAATACTTTATCATAAATTCACTCAGATTCACTTCGGCATCTAAATTGAGTTTTTTCCGCAGACGATAGCGTTTCAGTTCAACACTTCGATGCGTGATATTTAGGAGTTGGGCAATTTCTTTAGTGGATAGATTCATGCGTAGGTAAGCGGCTAGTTTCAAATCACCTTGCCCCAAATCGGCATACTGATCTATGAGTCGTTTTAAAAACTGTTCGTGTACTTTATTGAAATTCGTTTCAAAGATTTTCCAGTCCTGTTCGCTCGATATGTTGTTGTCAATCAGGGTCGTAATTCGCTGAAAATCATCGCCGGGCAGTTTCCCGTTTACTTTCGCTTTTGTCTTATTTAATTCCTCCTTGAGTTGCACTAACAGCTCGTTTTTATGAATGAGAGCCATCGTTGAATTGGCCAATTCTTCCGATTTCTGAATCAACCCCTGCTCTAATTGCTCTTTTTGCAGCATAATAATTTCGCGCTGGTTTTTCTCTTCCTGCCGACGTAATCTGGCTTCCATCCGCTTTTTAAGACGCGCACTCTGGCTAGCCACGCGTCGTAAATGCAGAATATAAATCAGTCCGCAAAACGCGATGCACAAGGCCAGATAGAGCAGTTTACTCCAGGTAGTCCAATACCAGGGCGGACGAATCTCGAACGAAAGTGTACGTTCAATAGCGCTCAGATTCGATTTTAGATGAAATACATACTGACCCGGCGGTAAATTCGTAAACTCCCGCTGCTGACTCGTCGTGTAAGGTGACCAGCCTCGGGTACCGTTTTCGAGCCAGTAACTGTATTTTACGGGCTGTGTATAATAAGGCGTTGAGAAAGCAATTACGAGATTCGACTGATCATAAGCGAACGACAATGCTCCCACTGGCTGCGTTCCCCAAAAGACAGAACTCTCTGCTGGCTCGTCAACGGGCATGACCAACCGAATAATCGGTGGCGTTACAGAACGGACTCGTCGATTCAGCTCGTTTCGGGGCAGTATAGCAAAGCCATTTTCACGACAAAAAGCAATATGTCCAGAATCCAATTCTGTAATTTTTTCGAAATCCTCTACCCATTGATTGGCCTGCACAGGTATATCCGTCGATACACGTCCGTCAGATGGCGACCAACCAACCGTTCCATCCTGACGCAGTAGAAATAAGCTGGAGTCACCCATCGGAAAAATCTTACGGATGTTGTTCTCGATTCCTGAATACACGCTGGAGGCAGGCAAAAAGCGATCTTGCTGTGCATCATACATCTGTAATCCTGCCGCCGACGTAACAAGAATCCGATTTCGAAACCGACTAAGATCTCGTACAGAACCGTGGAAATACCCATTGTCGTATTCTTTACTACTGGTTACCCGACGTAAATCGGCTGATACCTGAAGTCGTTGCAAACCCAGGTTCGAGGCCTTATTAACCCAGATATTTCCGTCGGCATCTTCGGCCAGTTGCCGTACTGGTGCCGAAAATCCGTCAATTTTATGCGAAAATGCCCATTTCCCACGATCATTTCTCTGGTAAATACAGAGACTGGTGTAGGTCCCCTGGATTAGTTTGTCCGGGTAATTTTTCAATTGGCCTAGCACCCAGCCACCCGTAACCGTCGATATAAGCTGTGCCTGTGTTCCCTCGATCAGGAATGTGCCTTTGTTATGTCCGCACAAGAGCTGACCATCCATTACAGCCAGATTCCAAACCTGCCCCTGTGTGCCGGGAATCAGTGTGAAAGGCGCAGTCGGTTTCGCCAACGGCTTATGGTAAACGCCCTGATTAGTCCCTAAATAGAGATTATTACCATAGCGAGCCATATCATACGGCGTTCCAATTTCCCCTTCGTTATCAGCAAAGTATCGAACGGGCGAACTCAAGTTGATTAGGTCAATGCCTTTATCCAGTCCTGCCCACAAATTACCGTCGGCATCGGCACACATCGACAGGATCGTACTATTTTGTAAACCATTTTTCTGGTTAAAATGGTACTGTAACTGCCCAGTAGCATCTGTAATAAATACGCCATTCAACAATGTACCAAAGGCATATAAATTAGGTTTTATGCGTACAGCCCGATTTAGTCTATCATGCTGCATCAAGGTATTAAGTTGCGGGCTAAATGGCTTAAACTGAATGCCATCATACGTATATATCGCCCGTTCGGTGCCGATCAGCATTGTTTTATCATCGAGTGGTAGTATCGCATTCACCGTTTCCCGACCTAAAAATTCACTGCCTTTTATCAAGACGTAACGATCTCCCTGTAGTTCATAGAGGCCTTTGCCGATCACTTCCAGCATCAGCCGTTTATTCACCGAATGAATAAATAAAATAGTGGCCGGAGGTGGCAAAAATTGCATTCGCCCAAGCTCGTAGCGATACACAAACGCGAATGACTGGAACAAAACGCCCTGGGGGGTAATCAGAATATTCCAGATTTCTTCCTGCGAGAACTGTTTCTCCCGAATCAACGGCACCAGCGAATGATACACCAACGCACCATTCGCCCCCGGAAACCAATAGCCAAATTCGCCCAACGCGCCTGTGTAAATGCGCCCCTCTTCGTCAATAGCCACCGAACGAACGCGTTGCTTCCGGGGAAGTTCGTACACTTTCCAATTACTCCCATCAAACTCAAGCAGCCCCTTCGAATTGGCAAAATAGAGAAACCGATTTTTCCGGTTCTGAGCAACACTCCAATTCTGGTTGTAAGCGCCATAAACCAGCTTGTCGTACTGAATTAATTCGGGTTGGCAAAAGCTATAAACCGACTGAGCTTTCAACAGTCTGGTCTGGCAAATCAGCAATAAACAGAAAACAATCCATATAAAGCCAGCCACCTCAGGATTGACTTTAAATTCTCTCATAATAACACGTATGATGTACTAAAAAACGGCAAAACGGTCGTCAAAAGGCAATATGATGTAGTAATGATGTAGTCCAATTTTAGGAGCCAAGTTACGTCTAACCTAATTTTGTGCAAAAAAATATGGGAAAGTTAGTGCAAAATACAGTTGTATGACACGAGAGCAACCTATATGATTAAACGTCAACAGAATCCGTATTGATAACGGTTTTATCCTAATTAGTTATGGAAAAACTTTCTTTTCACTTAGATGCCAGAAGGGTACCTCACCTGTTTGCCTGGCTTCTACTTCTTTTAATGACCTACTCAACACAAGCTGGAGTTGTCCCAATTAAAATAACGGGGAAGGTTACAGATAGTCCTACAGGCACTGGCTTGCCTGGTGTTACGGTTCAGGTAAAGGGAACGACAACGGGTACAGTAACCGACGCCAATGGTACATTCACGATCCAGGCTGAAGAAAATGCAACCCTAATTTTTTCAAGCATTGGCTACCAGAAACAAGAGATCGCTATCAGCAGTCGAACAACTATTAATGTAGCCTTGTTCGAAGACACTAAATCACTGACCGAGGTTGTCGTAGTTGGGTACGGTACGCAACGTAGAGCGGACGTTACCGGAGCAACAGTCACAATTAAAGGGGAGGAATTGGTCAAGCAGCCCGTTTTGACGGCAACACAAGCTTTACAGGGGAAAGCCGCTGGTGTTCAAATTATTAGCAGTGGTCAACCGGGAACATCGCCCGTTATACGCATTCGAGGAACCAGTACAGCGCTGGCCGGAACAGCCGCCCTGTTTGTAGTAGATGGCGTACTGACCGATGATATCTCAAACATCAACACGGCAGATATTACGAATATCGACGTATTGAAAGATGCCTCTGCCACAGCTATTTACGGAGCGCGGGGAGCGAATGGAGTAGTTATCATTACTACCAAACGCGGTACGGTTGGCAAAATGACGGTCAACTATTCTGGTAACGCTGGTTTCCGACTACCGGCTAATCTGGTCAAAATGGCGAATGCGACGGAGTATGCCAACTACGTCAGTGCAGCCAGCGGCAATATCATCAATCCGGGCACTACGTCAACCGACTGGTATAGCCAGATTCTACGAACTGGTTTTCAGCAGAATCACGGCATTTCTGTGAATGGCGGAACCGAGAAATCAACCTACTTCCTGAGTGCAGGGTATTTCACCGATCAGGGCATTGTCATTGACAATATCTATAAGCGGTTTACCATTCGGGCTAACAACGATTTCACCTTTAATAAATATGTGAAAGCAGGAATTTCAGCCTCGTATTCCAATGGTAATAATCAAATTGCCAATCTTAATACAGCGTATAATGATGCCTATCGGGCCGCTCCCATTATTCAGTCGCAGGTTGGTGGAAAATATGGCAATACCTCTGTCTATCAAAACGTTGGCAATCCGATATTGGATATTAAGAACAATAACAACAATGCTATTGACAACCGATTGCTAGGCTCTGCGTATCTGGATATCAAACCCATCGAGTGGCTTACGTTGCGTAGTGAAATGGGAGGAGATTGGATAGCCCAGAACAGCCGGGTGTATAATTATCAGTTCAACAATGATACGACTACGTTCATAAATGCCGGTGGTAATCAGCGAAATCCAAACAGTAATCTCTCTTTCTCAAATTCACGAATCTTCCACTGGACCTGGAATAATTTAGCAACGTTCAGCAAGCGGTTCGATAAGCATAATCTTACCGTATTGGTCGGGACGACGGCGGAGCAGTATACGCTGGCCAGTTTTACAGCTTTCCGGAAAGATGTTCCAGCCGCGCAGAATTTGTGGTATATCGGTACGGGTAACGCCAATACGTCTACGAACGATGGGACTGGCGACAAATACACCCGAAACTCGTACATCGGTCGACTCAACTATAATTTCAACGACAAGTATTTATTCACAGCGACGATCCGAGCCGATGGATCGTCACGATTCCCGACACAAA
Source organism: Spirosoma harenae (assembly GCF_054776975.1). Lineage (NCBI taxonomy): Bacteria > Pseudomonadati > Bacteroidota > Cytophagia > Cytophagales > Cytophagaceae > Spirosoma > Spirosoma harenae. The sequence goes on from NZ_BAAHBD010000006.1 coordinate 294,714, forward strand.
ATCGATGGGGTTATTTCCCTTCGGTAGGGGCTGGCTGGTTGATTACGAGCGAGCCTTTCATGCAAAGCCAACAGATTTTCGACATTCTGAAACTGCGGGCTAGCTGGGGACGCGTGGGTAACGACCGCATTCCATCGGATTCTTACACAGTTACGGTACAACCGAACCTGGCTTATCCGTTTGGCGGGGGAATTGCCACACCTGGTAGCGCCATTACTCAGATTAAAGACCCAAATCTGAAATGGGAAACGACCGAAGAAGCCGATTTAGGCGTAGAATTTTCAGCCATCAATGGGCGACTGACCGGCGAAATCAACTACTACAATAAAAAAGCCCGCGACCTGCTGATCAACGTAAAAGTTCCTTCCGTAACGGGCGATGCCGATGGCGTAGTTTTGACTAATGCCGCTTCGATTCAGAACCAGGGTTTAGAAGTTACGCTCAACTGGCGTGGTAAGATCACAAGCGATATTTCCTATCGCGTTGGCGCAAACGCAACGCTTAACCAAAACAAAGTAATTGGCCTAAACGGCGGCCAACCGATTCTGGATGGTAGCGTTGGGGCTAGTCAGGGATACACCACTCGTACCGACAATGGTCAGCCTGTAGGTAGTTTCAACGTACTGCAGGTACTGGGCGTTTTCCAGACAGGGGATGAGGTTGCCAACTACAAAAGTGCATCAGGTCAGGTTATTCAACCTTCGGCAAACGCTGGTGATTTCAAATATCAGGATACGAACGGCGATGGTAGAATTGACGATAACGACCGGGTTTATGCAGGCTCTTACCAGCCCAAAGCCTACTTCGGTCTGAACGCTGGGTTAACCTGGAAAGGCCTCGATTTAAGCGTTGATTTCTACGGCAACGTGGGCAATCAAGTGTATAACGGCAAACGCGGTTTTCGGCAGAATCAATTAGACAATATCGAACGCTCTATGGCGTACGGCCGCTGGTCGGCGGGTAGCGGTATCCAGACCGAACCGGGTGCGAATAGTGGCAACCTACCCGCATCGACCTACTTCGTAGAGTCGGGTTCGTTCGTCCGAATCAACAATGCGACGCTGGGCTATAAACTTCCCTCGACCTTACTCGATAAAGTTCACGTGAGCAACGTTCGGGTATTCGTTACGGCCCAGAATATTCTGACCATGAAAAAATACAGCGGTTTTACAGCCGAACTCCCTGGAAACCCAACCAGTCAGGGTATCGAATTGAACGCCTATCCAACTACCCAAACCTACGCGCTCGGTCTGAACGTTGGCTTTTAATCGGACTCAACAAACATGAAACGTACTACTTATATTTCACTTAGTGCTGGTTTTGCAGCTGTTTTATTGACAGCCTCCTGCCAAAGTAGTTTTCTGGACGTACCTGTTCAGGGACAGGCCACTACGGCTACCGACCCCAATTTAGCTGTTAACTTAGTCACGGGAGTGTATAATAGTCTCTATAACAGTGAAGCGTTTGGCGGAGCGGGTGGCGATGTCCACGGCATTAGCTTTATTGCGGCCACAAATATCATTTCTGACGATGCCGATAAAGGGAGTTTCGATGGGGATCAGCCCAACCTGAAAGACATCGATAATTTTGCAACGACCCCAACTAACAATTTTGTTGCCGCTCTCTGGAATGGCTATTACAGCGGCATTTCGCGGGCGAATCAGGCTTTAGCTGCCCTGCAAACAGCTTCACTTGATGCTGCAACAAAAAGTCGGCTCACAGGCGAGGTACGATTTATTCGGGGTTATTACTATTTCAACCTGGTCCGTTTTTTCGGGAAAGTACCTAAGGTAGTTCGGGTTCCGAAAGATGCGCAGGATGCCAATACCGATCCCGCTTTTCAAACACGTGCTCCAGTCGATACGATCTACAACGTCATTACGCAGGATTTACAGTTCGCCATTAACAATTTACCGTTACGAGCGCAGGCGGGTACAGGCCATGCAAATAAAGGAGCGGCCCAGGCATTATTGGCTAAAACATACCTCTATCGTAAGAATTGGCAGCAGGTACAGGCGTTGACGCAGGAAGTCATCAATTCCGGTCAGTATTCGTTGTTACCTGATTACACACTTCTCTGGCGGTATGCGGGCAATAACAGTGTCGAATCGATTTTCGAAACGCAGAGTGGTACATTCAACAATGGCGATATCGCGGTTGGTGGTTACGCCACCTGGCAAGGACCGCGCGTAGGAGGAAAAGGCGGCTGGACCGATTTGGGCTTCGGGTTCGATACACCTTCCGCCGATTTGGTAAATGCCTATGAACCCGGCGACAAACGCAAAGCATCGACGATCATCATAATCGACAATAGTGGAAGACGTGTCGGAACAGTATTGTACGATGGATTCCGAATCCCCAGCGCCGATTCCGTACAGAATCTGTATTACAACTACAAAGCCTACGCCAGCGAGAATCCGAACGTAGAGCCCTATCTGGGTAACCGCGATAAGAAACAGAAAAACGTACGGCTGCTTCGCTATGCTGACGTGTTGCTGATGTCTGCCGAAGCGAACAATGAAATCGGTCAAACTGCCCAAGCGATTACCTACTTAAACGCGATTCGCACCCGCGCGGGGCTGGCTGCAACGAAAGCTGCTTCACAGGCCGATGTTCGCCAGGCAATCTGGAAAGAACGACGGATTGAGCTAGCGATGGAACATGACCGTTTCTTCGATCTGGTACGCACCGGACGTGCTGCACAGGTGATGCAGGCGGCTGGAAAGAATTTCGTAGCGGGTAAAAATGAATTACTGCCCGTACCGAGTTTACAAATCCAACTCAGCGCAGGTCAATTGGATCAGAATCCAGGGTATTAAAGCATTTTTTGTCATGCTGAGGTACGAAGCATCTTAAGGTATCCTGACTGGATAGTAAAGATAATTTAAGATGCTTCGTACCTCAGCATGACAAATAAAAACTCAACAAGCTTTTCGATTACAAGTACATACAAATTCCAATTCAATTAAAACAACTAAATATGAAAACGACGAAAATCACAGCGTGGATAATGGCAGGTGTAGTAATGAGCACTGTGTTTACCTCCTGTAAAAAAGATGACGGAGGAGCTACTTTACCGCCAATCGGTGGATATAATGGTTCGAACGACGTAGCGGCTACGAATCTGTTGGCTCACTGGACATTTGACGGAACGAACAACGAAGACATTTCGAAAACAGCTCCTACGAAAAGTACGAATGCTACCTTCGGAACAGGAGTTAAAGGACAAGCGCTACAATTAAGCTCAGGCTATCTTCTCTATCCGACTATAACCGCCCTGAGCAGTGCCAGTGCATTAGCCAATCTAACCGTTAGTGCCTGGGTAAATACCAGCAATAATGGTACAACAGCCTCTCAAGTTTTTGGGCTAGCTAGTCCTACCGCTTCAGACTGGGGCCAAATGATCAACTTATTGCTTGAAACCGGTCAGAAAAAAGCGACTTCGGATACCTTGATCCTACATGGATTTATTGGTCAGTATGCTTCTGGGCAGCGAAGTGGTCAGGATAACGTTAACAACGGTGGCGCAGCCGATGCAGGTACTAAATATAAGGTTGTAAAAGGCGCTGGCCAATGGGTACATTATGTATTCAAATACGATGGTTCTGCATCGACAATCGACATCTATGCGAATGGAGCTGTAGTATCGAATAGTGATTATAGAGTAAGAGGTACAACCGGTCCGCTGGTATTCCCAACGCCGTCGCAAGTGCTAATAGGTGCTTTCCCAAACGTAAACTCAGGCTTTGCCAGTTCGGCCAATCAAGTTTGGCAGGGATTATTTAATGGTTCTATTGATGAAGTTCGGGTATATAACAAAGCGCTGTCTGATACAGATATTAGCTCGCTATACCAACTCGAAAAAGCAGGTCGCTAATCACTGAAAAGCGAATCATAGGGGCTGTTGAACGTCAGGGGATACAGCCCCTATCTACTACCTGTTCGTTTTCTGCGGCTCTGGTTTACTCAACGTTTTACTTATTCTAATGAACTCAACGTCCTATCTTTTAGGCTTATTCTGCCTGTTTCTTTGCTTGAGTTGCAAGAAAGCAGAGGATGCAGAGCCAGCCGAACAATTCCATTACAAATCGGTGCAGGTCAATGGACAGTCATCGTCCAGTATGAATTTTCAGAACGTTGGCGCAAATCCAGTAATTACGGTTTCCTTTTCAGCGCCCCTTCAGAAAGCATCTATTGAAACAGCAATACAGCTCGTCCAGCCATTAACGGGCGTGTCTGCTCCCTTGAATTACACCGTTTCGGCGGGCGATACGGTTATTACGCTAACACCTAAAAGTGCGCTGGCATCCTTAACGCCATACCGATTCTTAATCCAGCCAACATTAACATCCCAACGAAGTACATCCCTGAATTCGAGCGTAACCGTCAACCTCACTACCACGTTCGACAATACCGATAAATCCACCCGAATCAGCGACGATGCACTTCTTGATCTGGTTCAGAAACAGACTTTTAACTATTTCTGGGATTTCGGACATCCCGTATCAGGTCTGGCTCGGGAACGGAATACGTCGGGCGATGTCGTTACGTCTGGAGGTTCGGGGTTCGGTATTATGGCGATTCTGGTGGGTATTAATCGCAACTTTATTACCCGACAGGATGGATTAACTCGTCTGACAAAAATCACCAACTTCCTGACCAATAATGCCAAACGCTATCACGGTGCTTTTCCCCACTGGCTCAACGGTGCAACGGGTGCCACAGTCCCGTTTAGCCAGAAAGACGATGGTGCCGATCTGGTCGAAACATCTTATCTGATGCAGGGACTGCTGGCAGCTCGACAATATTTCAACAGCACAACAAGCGCCGAAGAAATTGCTCTACGAAAAACGATAAACGATCTCTGGGATGGCGTTGAATGGAACTGGTTTACCAAGAACGGCGCTGAAACGAACCTGTATTGGCACTGGTCGCCCAATTACAATTGGGACATGAATCTGCCGATTCGCGGCTGGAATGAAGCCCTGATTACCTATGTATTAGCCGCTTCTTCGAATACCTCTGTCATATCCAAAACAGTATATGATAATAGCTGGGCGCAGAATGGCAAAATGGCGAATGGCAATAGCTATTATAACATCAAACTTCCTCTCGGGCCTGCATATGGCGGACCGCTGTTCTTTTCGCAGTACTCCTTTTTAGGCATCAATCCGCACGACTTAAAAGATGCGTACGCTGATTATTGGCAGCAAAACACGGCTCATTCGCAGATCAACTACACCTATTGCAAAACCAACCCAAAACAATACGCTGGCTATAGTGCCGACTGTTGGGGCTTAACGGCCAGCGATCAGCAAGACGGTTACTCCGCCCGCGACCCAACCAACGATAACGGGACAATTGCACCAACAGCTGCTTTGGCTTCCATGCCCTATACACCAACGGAATCGATGCAAGCCCTGCGTTTTTTCTATTACAAACTAGGCGATCGCATCTGGAAAAACTACGGATTTGTGGATGCCTTCAATCTGAACAACATCTGGTTTGCGGATTCCTTTCTGGCTATCGACCAGGGGCCGATTATCGTCATGATTGAGAATCAGCGGTCAGGCCTGCTCTGGAATTTATTTATGAGTTGCCCTGAAGTGAAGAAAGGCATGAAAAATCTGGGTTTCCAAAGCCCGAACCTGAACTAACTCATCGACCTTAAGCAGTCGCTTCCTTTTCTGTTTCGCTCCCTCTCCCTTGCGTTTACATACTCTTGGATATGAAAGTCTTTTTTCTATTTTTCCTGACAATCAGCGTTGTCTTGGCCCAGCCAACGTACAAATTAACCAAAGCCGATAATGCTTTTTTGGATAGCCTACAACGCGATACATTCCAGTATTTTTGGGCCACCTCAAATTCTGAAAATGGTTTGGTGCCCGACCGTGCTCCTACCCGTTCTTTCGCTAGTATTGCCGCTGTCGGTTTTGGCTTGACCTCTTATTTGGTTGGTGTTGAACGGGGTTATATTACCCGAACACAAGCAGCTGAGCGTACAGTGAAAACGCTTCGTTTTTTTGCACAGGCTCCTCAATCCGATAAAACAACGGCTGTAGCGGGGTATAAAGGTTTTTTCTACCATTTTCTGGATATGAAAACCGGGGATCGATTCAAACAAGTTGAGCTTTCGACTATTGATACAGCCTTGCTGCTAGGAGGTATTTTGAGCTGCCAGACCTATTTCGACAAAAACACCCCTATCGAAACCGAAATCCGGCAATTGGCTGAACAAATTTATGGCCGTGTAGACTGGACCTGGATTCAACCGCGAAAACCCTACGTATCGATGGGATGGCATCCAGAAAAAGGATTTATTCAAGCCGATTGGAAAGGGTATAACGAGGGCATGTTATTGTATATACTGGCGCTCGGTTCACCCACGCATCCGGTTGGGTCAGATGTCTGGACAGCCTGGACGAAAACCTATCCCTGGGCCAACTTCCAGGGACAACAACACGTCAATTTCGATCCTCTTTTTGGGCATCAATATTCACACATCTGGATTGATTTTCGGGGCATTCAGGATAGCTACATGAAAGGCAAGGGAATCGATTACGCCGAAAATTCCCGTCGGGCTACGTATGCGAATCGGGCTTATTGTTTCAAAAATACCGGTAAATGGGATGACTACAGTTCAACCATCTGGGGCCTAACTGCTTGTGATGGCCCTAAGGATACAACTGTTGCCAATCAGCATTTCTTTTCATATCGGGCGCGGGGAGCGGCATCTACACAAATTGTAGACGACGGTACGATTGCGCCGACGGCGGCTGGCGGGTCGTTGGCATTTGCCCCTGAAATTTGTTTGCCTGCCTTAAAGGCGATGAAAACAAAATATGGTAGCAAATTATACGGCGAATACGGCTTCCGTGATGCTTTCAATCCAACGTATAAGTATGCGTCGGCTTATGCCAATGGACCTACTACAAATGGCTGGTTCGATGTTGATTATCTTGGCATCGATCAGGGACCAATTCTGCTGATGGCTGAAAATCTCCGCAGCAATTTCGTCTGGAATTTAATGAAGCGTAACCCGCACATTCAGAAAGGATTAAAGCGCGCTGGATTTACAGGTGGTTGGTTAAAGTAAGCGCTGAAACGAACAGGGGCTGTTTCTTATTTCCTGATTCTGTGTCCTCACAGACATGAGGAGTTCGGCGTTATTTATGTCCAATCAATAAACACGATAAATCACCTTAGACGGTTTTAACTGTTTCCGTCACCGCGTCTTATTCTTCAGGACGATCAGCGGCAGGTGTGTGTCCCAGGTTGGTTTAAGTCCTTCCTGAATAATGAAAGTCTTCGAGAAATTACCCAAAACAATATCCGCATCCCCATCCTGATCGTAGTCATTTACATCCATGCAAATCCAACGACCATACGATGTAATAGGTAACGCATGCGGCTGAAACTGTAGCGGTTTTTGCTGTTCGAAATACTGGAAATTTTCGGCTGGATTATGCTGAAAATCAGCAAAGAAGGCAATCGTAGCAATATCTAAATCACCGTCCTGATCGAAGTCAGTAGCTATGGCTTTCGTGCATCCGTTAATTGGATAGAAATAAGTTTGTTCATACTGAAAATTCCCCTGATTTAAATAGATATATAACCCGTGATACGGTTTTAGAATTTTTGAATAATCACTGTTATCTCCACTTGTGTACAGAATATCCAGCTTTCCATCTTTGTTAAAATCAACCAGTTGAAAACTAGTCGATCCATAATAGGATGGGAAACGAAGCAGATTACGTTCAGTAAATCCACCTTTTTTATCGTTCAGAAATAGCCAGATACCTTCGTCGCCGTGAGCGAATAAAGCCATCAGATCAGGCCATCCATCGGCGTTAAAATCCCCAATAGTTGCCTGAATTGGTCCGGCAACTTCCCGAATGGGGGTCTTGATAAACTGATGGTTGGGTTGCTGTTTCAGCCAGTACAATCCACCCCGTAAATGCCCAAAACCACAGACAACCCAATCCGTCAAACCATCATTATTCAGGTCAGCCGGAACGGATTGTATAGGGCGAATAAAATCCCGGCCAATGATCGAGGAATCCTTTTTCTGTTTACTTGATAAATCTATTGAAACAAGTTCTCCACGTGCTACATCAGCCGCACGCATCGTCCCTACGCAGGTAAAGACACCTTGCTCCTGCCCAGTAGCATCTCGCAAAAATGTGGCATGCACGGCGTTGGAGGACAACGGTTTCGACTGAGTCAGGTGTAACTGTTGATCCCAGACAGTCAGATCATTACGCAACGCATCGCTTGAATAAATTCGATGCCCCATAGTATCTATAGCTACCATCGTCGTGATAACCGTCTGTGTGGTATCAGCTTGCGGTTTCTCGAGGGAAAAAACAGCCAGGTCGTTTATTGGCTCAACAGGTTTTTGGGCTTTTTCCAGCTTTTCAGGTGCTAATGCCTCATAATAAGCAATTAACTTCTGCCAGTTTTCGTACGAAATTCTGGCGTTTGGGCCCGCATAATAAGACCCTCCCTGATAAGCTTCCACACCCAAATTGCCAGCCATAGCAGGCAGCACATGTTTTACCCAAGTTTCTTTATCTAGCGCATCGGGAGTGGGCAATAAATGGCAGGTACCGCAATGCTTCACTGCCATCTCTTTTCCTTCAGCAATCAATGGATTATCCAGCGCCGACTCATTACTGGAATGGCAGCCAGTCACAACAAGAAAGAATATCAGGAAGCTGATTCCGAGTAGCGAATAGTCAGTAAGCAGCCGTTTAGAACGAATCATTGTACGAAAATAAGTAACGAGTATCGGTAGGCTTGCGAATAAACGGTTTACCCGAACAATGCGCCAAACGTGTTAAAATTATCTGCTTTTTGTATTCGGTATGTTTTAAGAAAGGCTTTCAATACAGCGGGATTCGATAAGTCTTTGACATCTTTTTTTGTCTCCTTAATGATTCGTTTTAGCTCCCGAATGTCGTTATTAACACTAAATTCCAGACTTATCGCAGAGCGAACGATCATCAATGGCTTGTTTAGCATGGCGGAAAGTTGGCTTTGCAGACTATGTAATTCGTCGCCGAGTTCATCGGCCTGCTGTTTGAGGATTTTATTATAATACCGAAGCTGATCTTCAGCCAGCGTTTCGAGATGCTGCTGATCGATCCGATTGAACTCGAGCTGCAATCGAAGCAACGACAGCAAATCGCTTTTTTCATAAGCCTCCGTTACCCGTTTCATAATTTCCGTCTTTCGTACTTTTTCCGCTTCATCGGGCTCTCGATCAGGATGAAACGCTTTCACCAGATCCATGTAGAGCGTTCTGACGGCCTTTGTAATGTTTCGCTCTTCAATCAGTTTTTTGGCTTCGCGTTCCTGCTGTTTCGCCGACTTAGGCTTTTTGCTCCTGCGTTCTTCCGCTTCCGGCCGATGTTGCTGGAATTCTTCTTGCTTTGCCTGCATTTGCTCCTCCACATACGCCATAAATTTCTCCTTTGTACTAACATCTGCGTCCTCATCGAACGTAATGCCATACATCGAACTGGCCATTTCTTTCATGACTTCCGAAACCTGTTGGTCATTTTCGGCATCTGTAGCGTCGAACCCATCTGCATCGTATTTATCGAATATGGGTTTTAAGTCTTCCAGACCATGTTCGCTGATCAGTTCATAAGCCAGATTCAGGATTAGATCGGCTAGCTTTTTACGCTCCGTTTTCGTGATTTCAAGCCGTTCATGCGCTCGATCGAGAACGCGTACAAGATCAGCCCGAACGATAGTATAATCCCGCAACAATGGCTCATATTCCGCATAAACTCGTTGCTGAATCTTAGTTGTGAGTGTGCGAAATTGATCCAACTCTACTTCCAGATCACCGATTTTATTCGTCAGCCGATTGAATTCTTTCTGCGCTTTCGACAGCGGAGTTTTGTCTTTACCAACTATCGGAATCCGAACGAGCTGAGGCATAAATTGATTTATTATCGGGTTAGAGTGCGATCAATTTTTACAGACTATTCTTAGAAAGCATTTTTGTCATGCTGAGGAAGGAAACATCTTAAAGCGCCCTGACGAGTTAATTCGGGGACCTTAAGATGCTTCGTTCCTCAGCATGACAAATAGGATAATTATTATCACTGCCGCTCTCCTACCAGATTCAGCATAAAAGCGTACTCCAGCGCGATTTCTTTTAACGCCTGAAAACGCCCTGATGCGCCACCGTGACCGGCTTCCATATTTGTATGGAGTAGCAATTGATTAGTATCGGTTTTGAGCGCACGGAGTTTGGCAACCCATTTGGCTGGCTCCCAATATTGCACTTGCGAATCATGCAATCCTGTGGTTACGAGGAGATTAGGGTAGGCTTTCTTCTCTACATTGTCGTAGGGCGAATACGACAGCATATAATCGTAATAGGTTTTGTTTTTGGGATTGCCCCATTCTTCAAATTCGCCGGTTGTCAGCGGAATGCTTTCGTCGAGCATAGTTGTGACGACATCCACAAAGGGAACGGCGGCTACGACACCCCGATACAGTTGCGGGGCCTGATTGATGACCGCACCCATCAATAAACCGCCTGCGCTGCCTCCCATCGCAAAAAGTTTATTGGCACTCGTGTACTTATTGTTGATCAAAAACTCCGATACGTCCACAAAATCGTTAAACGTATTTTTCTTCTTCAACATCTTCCCATCGTCGTACCACCGACGACCCATTTCCTGACCACCCCGAATGTGCGCAATGGCAAAAATGAACCCCCGGTCAAGCAAACTTAGCCGTGTTGAGCTAAATCCCGGATCAGTTGAATAGCCATACGAACCGTAAGAGTATTGGAGCAAAGGAGCGGAACCGTCTTTTTTCGTGCCTTTTCGGTATACAAGCGATACGGGCACTTGCACACCATCGCGGGCGGTTGCATAGACACGCTCAGAAATGTAGTTCGTCTTGTCAAATCCACCCAGAATTTCCTGCTGTTTTTTGAGCGTTTTTTCCTTCGTATCCATGTTGTAATCGAAGGTAGAACCGGGCGTAGTCAACGAGGAATAACTGTACCGAAGAATATTCGTGTTGAAATCCGGATTATAGCCGATGCCTGCTACATAAGCGGGTTCGCCAAAATCCAGGTATTCGTCAGTTTTAGTTTTTTGATTAATGACCCGAATATTGGTCAGACCGGCTTTCCGTTCGCCTAAAACCAAGTGATTGACAAACACATCCATATTGGCCAAATACACATCAGGACGGTGCGGAATGACTTCTTTCCAGGCGGTCTTATCAGCCGTTTTCCCTTCTGGCACTTCCATTAATCGGAAGTTCTCGGCTTTCCAGTTTGTCCGAACATAGAACTTGTCCTGATAATGCACGACGTCGTATTCGTGGCCTTTCTCACGCGGTAGAAACGACTTAAATTTCCCGATCGGCTGGCTGGCCAGTAACAACCGGGATTCTGTTGAAACCCCATTATGATCGGAAACAATCATAATGTATTTCTTTGATTTAGAACGTCCTAACCCCATGTAAAACTGATTGTCAGTTTCCTCATAGACCAATACGTCAGCCTTCGGATCAGTGCCCAACAGGTGTCGATAGACTTGATAACCGAGTAATGTTTGTGGGTCTTTTTTAATGTAGAAGAGCGTTTTATTGTCAGCGGCCCAGGCAAAACTTCCAGCTTCAGTATTCGGAATGATTTCAGGATACAGTTTACCCGTTTTCAGATTCTTTATCCGTAATGTATACAGTCGACGGCTTACTGTATCTTCAGCAAAAATGGCCAATTCGTCGTTATCCGACACCTCGTAACCGCCAAGTTGGTAGTAATTATGTCCTTTCGCCATTGCGTTTCCATCAAACATAATTTCTTCCTGACCTTCCAGCGAGCCTTTTTTTCGGCAGTAAATTGGGTACTCTCCACCCGTAATGAATCGGGTGTAATAATAGTAAGCACCCTCTTTGTAGGGCACCGACTCGTCCTGCTGCTTGATACGCCCTTTCATTTCATCAAATAGCTTGTCCTGCAAGCTTTTAACTGGCGCTAATACCTGGTCGAGATAGGCGTTTTCAGCTTCGAGGTATCTGATTACTTCGGGATTTTCACGCTCGTTAAGATAGTAGTAATTATCGATCCGTTTATGTCCGTTCGTAATCAGTTCTTTGGGTTTGATAGCCGCTTTAGGCGTTGTCGGTTGTCCCTGCGTCATCGTGTAAAGTGATAATATAAAAAGAAATGAAATGTAGACCTGTTTCATGGTAGTTTGTTGGCTATCGGAAGATTAGCTGTAAAAATAACGGCTACCGTAACGAAACCTAAACGGTTTTGGAAACCTTTTAGGTTTGCTATGCTCAAACTTGTTGTTGCTCATTATACTGAAAACCTGAACTGGCTGCGCAATATTCCAGCTAATATTCAGACCACGGTATACGACAAAAATCCTGATGATTTAACAAAGCCCAACGGCATTTTACTACCTAACGTTGGCCGGGAAGCTCATACTTATCTATACCATATTATTAGCCAATACGACTCGCTGGCTGACTGGACCGTTTTCTGTCAGGGTAAACCGTTCGATCATGCGTTCGATTTCAAGAAATCGCTTCGTCTATTTGCCGAAGATCCCGACGCAATTAGTCCAACCGGCTTTCGATGGCTGGGCCATCTAATCGATACAGACGACAATCAGGGACATCGACTATTTCAGCCATGGAGCAAAAATGAAGATGGACGCGGGCTTGATTTGCAGAGCTTTCATCGAGCTGTTTTCGGTACCGATGGCCCTGATTATTACACGTTTGTGCTAGGAGCTCAATTCGCCGTCCATCGGGATGTTTTGCGGCAACGTTCGCTATCCTTTTATGAAAATGCGCTAACCGTTTCTACTTCATTTCCCGATGCCGCTCACTGTTTTGAGCGAAGTTGGAATCACGTTTTGGGTGTACCAGGAATTGATCCAGATTGGCTTGCTGGCCGGATGACAGTACATCTAAAACCGATGCGACATCAGCAAATTGAGTGAAACTCACCTCACCCCTAACCCCTCTCCTAAAACAGGAGAAGGGATACCAGTCCCCCAATTTCTCCCCTCTCCTGTTTTAGGAGAGGGGTCGGGGGTGAGGTCACCCCTCCTTAGCCGCTGCCCGCCCCGCCGTACGACCGGAGAAAATACATCCCCCCAGAAACGTCCCTTCCAGCGCTCGATAACCATGCATACCTCCCCCACCAAAACCCGCCACTTCACCAGCGGCATATAGTCCCGAAATAGGTTCGCCATTGCTCCCAAGTACCCGACCAGATAAATCGGTTTGCAGACCGCCTAGTGTTTTTCGGGTCAGAATATGTAATCGAACAGCAATTAGCGGTCCTGCCTTCGGATCGAGTATAGCATGAGGTTTAGCCGTTCGAATCAGTCGGTCGCCGAGGTATTGGCGTGCTCCGCGAATGGCTGTAATTTGTGCGTCTTTACAAAACGGATTGAGTATCTGCCTGTCACGAGCCACAAGTTCATGTTCAAGCGAAGAGAGGTCGATCAGATTCTCTCCTACCAAAGCGTTCATTCCATCGACCAAGTCAGCCAGATTGTCTTTGATGATGAAATCAACACCATGCTGTTTGAATGCTTCGACGGGCGCAGGTGCTGATTTGCCCACAGCCCGACCTACTACCTGACGCCAGCTTTTGCCCGTTAAATCCGGGTTCTGTTCCGATCCAGATAATGCAAACTCTTTGCGAATAATAGCTTGATTTAAAACAAACCAGGTATGATCGTAGCCCGTTTGGCGAATGTGTTTCAATGTACCTAATGTATCAAAACCAGGAAAAAGTGGCACAGGTAATCGATTACCGCGTGCATCGAACCACATCGACGAAGGACCAGGCAGAATGCGAATGCCATGATGATTCCAGATTGGCGCCCAGTTCTGAATGCCTTCTGTATAGTGCCACATCCGGTCGCGGTTAATTAGGTTGGCGCCAGCCGTTTCAGCGATAGCCAGCATTCGTCCATCCACATGCTCCGGCACACCCGATAGCATGTGTTTCGGTGGCGTACCCATTCGTTCGGGCCAGTTTTGCCGAACCAATTCGTGATTGGCACCAATTCCTCCTGACGTAACGATAACAGCCTGAGCCTGTAACGTGAATTCTCCGATAACTATACGGGAGCTTTTTCCACCCCGCTTCGCAGAACTTGACTCCAGAATATCGCCCTTAACGCCATGCACAACCCCGTTGGTGACGAGTAATTCATTAACCCGATGACGAAATTTCAGTGTAATTAATCCTCGTGTTACGGCTTCCTGAACTCGAAATTCAAATGGAGCCAATACGCCCGGACCAGTTCCCCATGTGACATGAAATCGTGGTACAGAATTACCATGTCCGATGGCTCCGTAACCGCCCCGCTCAGCCCAGCCGACGATCGGAAAAAAACGGACACCCTGTTGGTATAGCCACGAACGTTTTTCACCAGCCGCAAACGCAACGTAAGCTTCGGCCCATTTCTTAGGCCACTCATCCTCAGGCCGGTCGAAGGCAGCAGTGCCCATCCAATCAGCCAATGCTAGTTCGTATGAATCATGAATTTTCAACCGGCGCTGCTCAGGAGAATCAACCAGAAATAACCCACCGAATGACCAGAATGCCTGGCCACCCAGATTCTGTTCGGGTTCCTGATCGAGCAAAATCACTCGCTTTCCAGCATCGGCCAGTTCAGCTGCTGCGACCAACCCCGCCAGACCCGCTCCAACAATAAGTACGTCGGTGTCCATATGTTACAGAATACGTAGTGTCCTCTCCTTAAAGACAGTATAAACCAGAGACTATCTACCTACTTTAACCAAATGCGATTATTTTTCTAACTTTTTTCGAATCATCCGAACGGTTTACTCATTTATCGCGTCTAACCATTGCATCGAAATCACGATCGTTTTCGTATATTTAGCAGAGAATTCTGCCACCCATCCTCACATGACCCGGACGTTTTACGTGCCTCGTTTTCGGCTCGTTTTGTTCTGTATCGGCACTGCCGGTGCCCTAACCGCTTTTTACCCCGAAAAACTATCCTTTCAGAAGGTTTTTACCCGAATTAATAAAGAGGTATCCGACCACAGTCGCGCTTACGAAACCTTAAACCAGGCTTCCGAACGGGTTGGGCATCGTCTTACGGGAAGTCCAAACGGTAGTCGGGCTGAAGCTTACGCCTTTGATTTATTAGCGTCTTATGGCTTCAAAGAAGTTCGTTACGAGCCGTTTGAAGTAGAAAGCTGGATGCGTGATACGGTTACGTTATCGATTGTCCCAGCCAAAAGTGACAATTTCCGGGAAGTGCCAGTTGTAGCGCTGGCCCACTCGCCCATTGAAGCGCACGTGCGGGGAGAAATTATCGATGTGGGCAATGGTCTGGAAGGCGATTTTGCTGCACTAAAAGATAAACTAAAAGGCAAGGTTGCACTAGTCAATATCGGCCTGTCTGCACCGACCAAAGGCTCCCGAAACCTCCACCGCTCTGAAAAAACGGCACTCGCTATTCAGTACGGAGCTACGGGGGTGATTATGGTCAATTTAGTGCCGGGAAATATACTGCTAACAGGCACAGCATCGGTAACAGGCAAACTAATTCCCATTCCATCTGTCTGTATCTCACTCGAAAGTGGGGAAGCGCTTCGATCCTGGATGCAGGAAGAACATGGCCGTCTTCATGCCCTAATCGATATGACCAATACGAGCCGGAAAATAAAAGCTCGTAATGTAGTGGCTACACTGAAAGGCGCTAAATATCCTGACGAAAAAATAATTGTCGGCGGCCATCTGGACTCCTGGGATTTAGCAACGGGAGCAATTGACAATGGCATCGGATCGTTTGCGGTGATGGATATTGCCCGAACCTTTAAATCGCTGAAATTGAAGCCCAAGCGCACAATTGAGTTCGTTCTGTTTATGGGCGAAGAACAGGGACTTCTTGGGTCGAAAGCGATGGTCGAAAATCTGAAGAAATCGAATCAGCTGGATAAAGTTCGTTACATGATGAACCTCGACATGACGAATGACCCCAGCGGTTTAAACGCTTTTGGCCGAGCCGACATGGTTCCATTTCTAAGTGAAATTGGCGAAACCATGAAGTCTGTCGAATCGAATTTTGCTAATGAAATGCAAAATCAGGCTGGATTGCATTCTGATCATCAGCCTTTTATGCTCGAGGGCGTTCCAGTCGTTGGGATGAACGGCCATTTGTCCAGATCCGTTCTGGATTGCTACCATGCCAACTGCGACCGTATGAATCTGGTGAATGCTGATCAGTTGAAGAATACTGTACGGTATTCTACCATGCTCTTGTACGCCCTTGCTGATGCTGACGATATTCCAGCTCGTCGCCAGAACGATACGCAAACCCGCGATTACCTTGTGGCTCAGGGTTTACGAACGCCTTTGCAGATCGCCAATGAATGGCGCTGGAAAGAATAAATTCTTTCGTAAGGTGAGTTAGTCTGCCTACGAAACGATGTTTTCGTTTCTTTGTAATTCGATCGAATCCTAACCCAATCATGGCAAAAAATACGTTTCGACGGCCGACCGAGCCTGAACGCGCTGAGCGCATCGTTGAGCAAAAAAAACAACGACAACGACGTAAACTTAAATTAGCGTCCTGGCTGAACGACTCGATCGGCTTAGATCGACTTTTTGGCGAAGACAACGCCTGGCCAATTCAACATATAGACCGGATTTTGTGGGTTACGGCTCTCCTCATTATTTATATTGGTCTGAATCACAATGCAGAACGACTGGTTCGACGCATTCAGCGTACAAAAGCTCAGGTCGATAATTTACGTTCGAAACATACCGTTCTTCAGGCCGATTTTGACCGAAGTGGCAAACAATCTGAAATCAGTAAGCGAATAACTTACCTAAGTCTGACCGATAGTCTAACCCCTCCCCATAAAATCGTTGTCAAGTCCAATGAATATTAAACAGGATATTATCCAACGGGCAAATCACATATTTTATATTGTGATTGTTCTCGCCATTGGCGTATTGGTTCGGCTTGTCTACGTCCAGTATTTTCAGACCTACGAGGAAAAGAAAACGAAGAAAAAAATACCCTGGCGCGACGGGCTTGCCAAAACAATCTTCAAGCGTGACACGATCAAGGCAATGCGCGGCAACATCTATGCTAACGATGAACGCTTGCTGGCTACGTCACTTCCTTACTATGTAGTTGGTCTTGACCCAAGTATAGCTAAAACTGATTATTTCAATAAAAAAGTCGATTCGTTAGGCATCATCCTTTCGAGCATCTATCGGGATAAGTCTCCTCATGATTATGCCCAGCTCATACGGGATGCTCGAAAGCGAGAAAGTAAATACATACTGCTGAATCATCGTCGGATTACGTTTCAGGAGCGTCAGGAATTGCTCAAATGGCCTTTTTTCCGATCCACCGCTAAAACAGCAGCCCGTGGTGGTGTCTTACGCCCTTACTACGAGCGGTATCATCCATTTGGCCAAATGGCGGAACGCACCATCGGTAGTCTGGATGCGAGGTCTGGTCGAGGGCTTATTGGACTAGAGGCCTCTTTTCAGGACGCGTTGGCCGGTAAAAATGCGGTGGGATTGGTCGAGGTTTTATCACAAGGCGTTCGTAAGCCTGTCAACGACGGTCCTGAGATGACTCCCGAACCAGGTATGGACCTTTATACAACGATTGATGTCAACTATCAGGACATGGCCGAATCGGCGCTACGCGATGCATTAATCAAATATAAAGCTGACAAAGGCAGTGTGGTGGTGATGGAAGTCGCCAGTGGCGAAATAAGGGCCATGGCCAATCTCACCAAATTAAAAGATGGGCGCTATGTTGAAAATTTCAACCACGCGTTAGCTGGCCGAACGGATCCTGGCTCGACCTTCAAATTAGCGACGATGATCGCTTTATTGGAAGAAAAAGCCATTAATCTTGATCAAATTGTTGAAACCGGCCATTCTGCCATTCTCTACAAGGGTCATCGAATTGCCGATTCGAATGGAGGTGGTTCAGGCACGCTTACCGCTCGGCAGGTTTTCCAGAAATCATCGAACATTGGTACGCATTTACTCATGCGAAGCTATTTCTATTCCCGGCCGGATTTATACTGTCAATACCTGCGTCGGTTCCGTTTGACCCAACCAACCGGAATTCACATGAAAGGAGAAGCCATGCCGATTGTTCGAAATCCCGATATGAAAGGCTGGAGTAAGATCTCCCTGGCCTCCATGTCCTACGGATACGAAATGCAGATTACACCGCTGCAAATGTTGACGTTTTATAATGCTATCGCCAATAATGGATACTGGGTGCGGCCAACTATTGTCAAACAAATAAAACTGGCTGGTGAGGTTATTGAAGAGAACAAACCCTATGTTTCTCCAGAGCCAATCTGCTCGAAAGCAACACTACAGAAAGCGAAGGAATTACTTCGGGGAGTCGTAGCCGACGATCATGGCACGGCCCATGCAATCAACACGAAATACTATTCCATTGCCGGAAAAACAGGAACCGCCCAAAAATTTTATAATGGTGTCTATCACCCAGATAAGCATTACACGTCATTCATCGGTTATTTCCCGGCTAACAAGCCTAAATACAGCATGCTTGTAATGATCGATAATCCCTATCAGGAAGGGAAAGTAGGCAGATTATATGGAGGAGCCGTGTCGGCACCGGTCTTTAAAGTCGTATCGGATCGAATTGTGGCTTACGATATTCGCATGCATGCCCCGCTCCAAGCAGGTTCGTCGCAACCTAGTTCAACAACTAGTTTGGTGGCAGGTTATGCTGATGATTTACATACCATTAGCTCGGCACTGAACCTTACCAATGAGCCGTCAACCGAAGGGTGGGTCGAAAAAGCAGCAAGTGGCCAATGGAAATCTCGCCCAACCCGCGCCAGTCAGGTTCCCGATGTTCGGGGGCTGACCTTACGGGATGCTTTATTTCTGCTCGAAAATCGGGGATTTCGCGTGTCAATTGAGGGCCGAGGGAAGGTAAAAGAACAATCCGTTGCGCCAGGCGCAGACATTGCCAAAGCGTCGAGCAAACATATTACGCTAAGGTTAGGGTAATGATTCAAATTGCCTTTGTCGATCTGTAAATTAGGTAGTCCAAAACTCAATCTGTTTTTTTGCAGCCATCAAACGGGGTGTTGACTCGTTTATAACAGGTATGCAACTCAAAAATCTTCTGTATAAAATTCCACTGCTGGCCACATCCGGCAGCATGGATACCAACATTACGGCCCTTACCATGGACTCGCGAAAGGCGGGTCCTGGAAGTTTATTTATCGCCGTTCGTGGCACAGTTACCGATGGGCACAAATTTATCGAAACAGCCATTCGTCAGGGGGCATCAGCTATTCTATGCGAAGAGTTACCTGTCGATATGTCTCCGGGCGTTGCTTTTATCCGTGTTCAGGATTCGGCCCGAGCGATGGGGCTGGTGGCGTCTAATTTTTACGAACACCCCTCGCAAAAGCTCAAACTCATTGGCGTAACGGGCACAAATGGTAAAACCTCCGTTGCAACATTGCTTTTTCGCTTGTTCCGCGCATTAGGGTATCGATGCGGGTTGCTCTCCACCGTTCAGAATCAGATTGACGACGAAGTCATTCCGACGACTCATACTACGCCCGATGTCATTACGATCAATCAATTATTGGTGAACATGCTGACCCACGGTTGCACGCATGTTTTTATGGAAGTCAGTTCGCACGCGGTTGTGCAGGAACGAATTGCCGGCCTAACGTTTACAGGTGGCATTTTCACCAATATCACGCATGATCACCTTGATTTTCACGGCACGTTCGACAACTACATTCGCGCCAAAAAAGGGTTTTTCGATCAGCTTCCCGCTTCCGCTTTTGCCCTGACTAACGTAGATGATAAACGGGGCCTAGTGATGCTTCAGAATACAGCCGCGCGAAAAGAGACGTATTCTTTAAAAACCTTAGCCACCTTTAAAGCCAAAGTCATTGCCGACAGTCTGTTTGGCTTACATGTGCAGGTCGATGAACATGAAGTCTGGTTTAAACTGATTGGCCGGTTTAACGCTTATAACCTGCTCAGTGTTTATGGTACAGCCATATTACTTGGCGAAGACCCCGCCGAAGTCTTAACGTTATTATCGGCAATTACACCGCCACCGGGCCGTTTCGAACAGGTCGTATCTGACGACAAAATCGTGGGTATTGTTGACTACGCTCATACACCCGATGCTCTCCAGAACGTACTGGAAACCATTAATGAATTGCGGCAGGCCAACGAACAAATTATTACAGTAGTTGGCTGTGGTGGAAATCGTGATGCGGCTAAACGGCCAATCATGGCTGAAATCGCCTGCCGGTTCAGTGATCGTATCATTCTTACTTCCGATAATCCGCGCAACGAAGATCCGATGGCTATTCTGGAGCAAATGCAAGCTGGCGTTCCTCCTGTTGATTATAAGAAAACGATCACCATTGAAGATCGTCATGAAGCCATTCGCAAAGCTGTTTCACTAGCCCAACCACACGACATTATTTTGGTGGCTGGCAAAGGCCATGAAACCTATCAGGAAATCAAGGGAGTCAAGTACGATTTTGATGACCGGGCGATTTTGCGAGACGCTTTCGCGGAACGCGGAAATCAGTAACTTTGACACATGTATAATTTTGAATGATTGAATGACTAAATGATTGAATAAAAACACGAGTCACGGATTCAATCATTCAGTCGTTCAATCATTCAGTCATTAAATTTATGCTCTATTACCTCTTCCAGTTTCTTGACGAACGCTATAATTTCCCTGGTGCCGGGGTTTTCCAATATATCTCTTTTCGTGCCTTAGGTGCAGTAGTGACCTCCTTATTGATCGCGGCCATTTTTGGACGACGTATTATTGATACCCTGCGTAACCTCCAAATTGGCGAATCCATCCGGGATTTGGGACTGGAAGGGCAAATGCAGAAACGGGGAACACCAACCATGGGGGGCTTTATTATTCTGGCGTCGCTTCTGGTTCCAGCATTACTATTCGCGAAACTCTCCAATGTATACGTCGTGCTAGCCCTTGTATCAACTGTCTGGACAGGCATGATCGGCTTTCTGGATGATTATATTAAGGTATTCAAGAAGAATAAAGAAGGACTACAGGGTAAATTCAAAGTTGTAGGCCAAATTGGCCTTGGTATGATCGTCGGGCTGACGCTTTACTTTAACCAGTATGTTAAAATTCGGGTATACGCTCCACGCAGACTGAGCACCTCCAACGTACCCGATATATACACCGATATTAAATCGACCCTAACGACGGTTCCCTTCGTCAAGAATAATGAGTTTGACTACAGCTCTTTATTGTTCGGCTTTCTCCCGGACGAATACACGTGGATCATTTATGTGCTGGTCTGTATTTTTATTATTACAGCGGTGTCGAACGGCGCAAATATTACAGATGGCATCGACGGATTAGCCGCTGGCACATCAGTGATTATCGGCCTAACAGTTGGCGTATTAGCTTATCTGTCAGGAAATAAAGTCTTTTCTCAGTATCTGAATATCATGTATATTCCAAATGCTGGAGAGCTGGTGATTTTCTGTGCTGCTTTCGTCGGTGCCTGCGTTGGGTTCCTTTGGTATAACTCCTACCCTGCTCAGGTATTCATGGGCGATACGGGCAGCCTGATGCTTGGTGGTGTTATTGCCGTCTTGTTTCTGGCGATTCGCAAGGAGTTAATGATCCCGATTATCTGCGGTATTTTCCTGGTTGAACTCGTATCTGTCATTACACAGGTTAGTTATTTTAAATATACCAAGCGTAAGTATGGAGAAGGCAGGCGAATCTTTTTGATGTCGCCCTTACACCATCATTTCCAGAAGAAAGGCTACCATGAAGCTAAACTTGTAACACGCTTCTGGATCGTGGGAATCATTCTAGCCGTGCTGGCCTTAGCTACATTGAAGCTGAGATAGAATGATTTCGCTTACAGTCTTGCTTTTCAGGGCTATATAGTCTATATTTGCACTCCCGTTTAGAAAGCGGGAGTGCCTTTTTATGGGCAAGTCATTAGAAATCAACCAATTAGTCTCCATAAAGTGAATACGCTCAGTTACAAAACGATCTCTGCCAACAAAGAAACGGCGCAGAAAGATTGGGTTGTGGTAGACGCTCAGGGTGAAGTGCTTGGTCGGCTGGCCAGCCAGATCGCACGCCTGATCCGCGGCAAACACAAAACCAACTTTACTCCGCACGTTGACTGCGGAGATAACGTGATTGTCATCAATGCCGAGAAGGTACGTCTAACAGGCGCTAAGATGACTGACAAAGTTTACGTTCGCCACACAGGTTATCCCGGTGGTCAACGGTTCGCATCGCCCCGGTTGTTACTTGAAAAACACCCAGAGCGCATCATCGAGCATGCTGTGAAAGGCATGTTGCCGAAAAATCGGCTTGGTCGGCGGTTGTACACCAACCTGTATGTTTACGCTGGTGATCAACACCCGCACGAGGCTCAGCAACCCACAGCAGTTAAATTCTAAGTCATAATGGATCGTATTAATACCATTGGCCGCCGTAAAACTGCCATCTCGCGCATTTACATGTCGGCAGGGAGCGGAGCCATCTCGGTGAACGGAAAAGATTACAAGCAATATTTCCCAACTGAGGTTCTGCAAATCATTTTGAACCAGCCTTTTGCTGCCGTTAATGGCACAGGCGGCTACGACGTTAAAGTAAACGTTCGTGGTGGTGGTGTAGCTGGTCAGGCTGAAGCAACCCGGATGGCCATTGCTCGTGCACTGGTCGAAATGAATGCTGAATTCCGTCCAGCCCTTAAGAAAGAAGGCTTCCTGACACGGGATTCGCGCATGGTAGAACGGAAGAAGCCAGGTCGGAAGAAAGCCCGTCGTCGGTTCCAGTTCTCGAAACGTTAATTGGCAGAGGGCATTGGGCCAATGGAGTTGGGGATTTACCCGTTACTCCATCCTCTTTCACCTATGCAAAATTGTCCAGACTGCGCTTAGATGATGCCGATGCGTGGTGCTGCGTATTTTTTTACTTATTCTTTTACATTGTTCATTTTAGGAAATGGCACAAATCGAATATAAAGACCTCTTAGACGCTGGTGTACACTTCGGTCACCTTACGCGTAAATGGGACCCCCGGATGGCTCCGTATATCTTCATGGAGAAGAACGGCATCCACATTATTGACCTTAATAAAACAGTAGCTGCTCTCGATGAAGCTTGCAATGCTATTAAAGGTATTGTTCGCTCAGGTCGGAAAGTGATGTTCGTTGCTACGAAAAAACAGGCTCAGGAAATTGTTTCTGAAGAAGCGCGTCGCCTGAAAATGCCTTACGTCACTGATCGTTGGCAAGGTGGTATGCTGACCAACTTCGCTACGATTCGTAAGTCGCTGAAGAAAATGCAAACGCTTGACAAAATGCTGAAAGACGAGGAGACCGTCAAAAGTATTGCAAAGCGGGAGCGTTTGACTCGCACACGTGACAAAGAAAAACTGGAGCGAGTATTAGGTGGTATTGCCGACCTGACCCGTCTACCAGCGGCACTCTTTGTCGTTGACGTAAAACGCGAACACATTGCTGTTGCTGAAGCTCATCGCCTGGGTATCCCTGTTTTTGCGATGTGCGACACCAACTCGAATCCTGATTCAGTAGAATTTGCTATTCCAGCAAACGATGACGCTTATAAGTCGATTGCTTTGATTACGCTTGCTATCGGTAAGGCCATCGAAGAAGGTCTGATGGAGCGTAAACAAGACAAAGACGATCAGCGCGTTCAGGAAGAAGAAGACGCAAAACGAGCTGAAGATCTGGCTCAGGCTCGCGCTGAAGGTGCAACACAACCTGAAGCCGAAGCCGCTCCCGTTGCTGAAGACGAGCAGGAAGCATAAAAGAGTTATAGAGTTGTACGGTTAAATAAGTATAGAGTTTTTTAGTTTATGAGAACTTTATAACGATAAAACGATAAGACTCTTTAACTTAAAAATAGCCCGTAGCCAGCCGCTATGGGCTATTCCATTTCAGTAGACAATACATTGATTACCGAATAACGTTTGGTATTTTAACTTACTAACAACCTATTTTTATGGCAATTACCGCTGCTGACGTAAATAAACTTCGGCAAGAGACCGGAGCCGGTATGATGGACTGTAAGAAAGCCCTTACCGAAGCTGATGGCGATTTTGAAAAAGCAAAAGAAATTCTGCGGAAGCAGGGTCAAAAAATAGCCGATAAGCGGGCTGATAATGCTACCGCAGAAGGTATTGTGCTGGCACACGTTAGTACAGATGGCAAATCAGGTAAAGTAATTGCGCTGGCCTGCGAAACCGAACCTGTTTCGAAAGTTGAAGCCTTCCAAAATCTGGCGATGGCGGTTATGAGTGCGGCCGTTACAACGGATGCTACTGATAAAGCTGCTTTGCTGGCTACACCTCAAGCCGACGGTCGGTCGTTGCAAGATCATATCACTGACCTGATGGGTAAAATCGGTGAAAAAATTGATGTGGCTTCGTTTGAAACTGTCTCTGCTGATAAAGTTGTATCGTACATTCACTCAAACGGTAAACTTGGTGTATTAGTTGGTTTGACCAATACCAATGGCAACGATGTTACGGAAGTAGGTAAAGATATCGCTATGCAGATTGCCGCTATGAAACCCGTTGCTTTAGATAAGGACGGCGTGGACGCTACGATCGTTCAGCGCGAAATTGAAATCGGCAAAGAACAGGCTCGTGCCGAAGGCAAGCCCGAAGCAATGCTCGAAAAAATTGCAATGGGTAAACTGAATAAGTTCTATAAAGAAAATACCTTGCTTAACCAGGAATTCGTAAAAGATAACTCGCTTACGATTTCTCAGCTTCTGGACAAAACCAGCAAAGGGCTGACAGTATCTGCCTTTAAGCGGGTGGCTATTGGTTAATTAGTTGCCAGTATCTATAAATGAAAAAACCCGGCCAGATGGCCGGGTTTTTTCATTTATAGATGATTAATCTGATCTACCCTTCGGGCATATTATAAGCTGGCTAAAAATACTACATCAAAAATACATCAGCGCCCATATTGCTACTTGCTGCTGATTTGACGAGCCTAAAAAATCTATCTACTTTGTATTCTACATTCTACTATTGCCACTTAACAGGGATTCAAGTATACTTGAGGAAGTAACAGGCTAAATCTTACTAAGAAGTCAGTTATTTATCCTAGTTATTTACGTAACCAAATTTTTACAAAAAAATCGGTTACCTTTTTACCTCTTTTATGTCTAAACACCCATTATCATCTACAATGGAGCATTATTCAGATGAAGAGTTGGTTCGCTTCTATGTCGATACACAACGAAATATCTACTTCGAAAAGCTATATGAACGATACTGTGATAAGGTATATAGAAAATGCCTGTCTTTTACGAAAGACCCTGTTCGGGCTGAAGATCTGACACATGATATTTTCCTAAAGCTGGTTGTTAAACTTGGCAGTTTTAGAGAGCAAGCTAAATTTTCAACATGGCTGTATTCAATCACGTACAATTATTGTACGGACCAAATTCGTTCACATAACTTGCATCGGGAGGTCTATATGGACGAAGGCTGGGAGCGTTTGGATATAGGAGCAGAAGACGGTTTAGCTGAATTAGCCGAAATGGAGGCTAAACAGCTAGAACGCGCACTTCGCCAACTTCCACCCGACGAACAAACGCTGCTGCTTATGAAATATCAGGATGATATCAGCATTCGGGATATTGCGGACATAAATGGGCTGACAGAAAGTGCAGTTAAGATGCGGCTGAAACGATCGCGAGATAAGCTTCGGAAACACTATTTACAAGGAGCTATTTTCTGGTTGTTACTCGCCATTAAAATGGTTTTATCGATTCGCTGGCCTTTTAAATAGCCCCAATGGCAACGTCCAATCCATTTAAAGAGCTGGAATCTGATGCAGTTTGTCCTCCACACCTGAAAACAGAGCTAGTTTCTGAAATCGAACTGATTCGAAATGCGGTTACACTCGTCGATGTCTACATCGGCGATCTATTCGCATTGGCTTCCACATTAGTTAACCCACCACCTATATCCAATGACAATAATTCTAATGGCACCGCTTCCTGAGCTTACGGAAGTGCTACGTAACACCTTTCAAACCCTTATTGATCAATTCGTCGAATTTGTACCCCGGGCTCTGGGTGCCCTGGTTATTCTCTTGATTGGGATCGGTTTTGCTCGATTAGTTTCTTTGATCATACGGCGGGTTCTGGGAAAAGTTGGTTTCGACAAAATAGGTAATCGCCTGAATGAGATTAGCCTGATTAAACAATTAAAAACAGAGATCAAGCTCAGCGAAATTATTGCCAAGGTACTTTACTACTTCATTTTGCTGGTTTTCATTAAAGCGGCAACCGAAAAATTGGGCGTGGGTGCTATTACCGAAATGGTAGCCTCACTTATAAATTTTATTCCGAAGCTTATTGCAGCAGCTATTATGCTTCAGGTTGGTGTACTGATTGCCGATACCTTACGGGGAGCAGTTATCAGTGTATGTCAATCGTTCAACATCGCATCGGGCCGTTTGCTGAGCATGATTGTGTTTGTCTTCTTTCTGGTTATTACCGTCATCAGTGCACTAGGGCAGGCTGGCATTAATACGGAACTGCTCGAATCTAGTTTTAACCTGATTATTGGTGGCGTCATTTTCGCCTTCGCTATCGGTTATGGGATTGCTTCACGTGATTTAATGGCGAATATTCTTTCCTCTTTCTATACAAAAAACAAGTATAAAGAGGGACAGATCATTCAGATTGATGATGCTAAAGGCGAGATCATTAAGGTTGACAATCTGTCGATTACATTGCGCACTGGCGAAACAACAACCATTATTCCGCTTCAAGCTTTGCAAGTAAAAAAGGTAGAAGTGTTCGAAAAGGAGTCGGCCAACTAGCACTCTCTCAGAGAGAGGACTATTCAATACAATCATACCTCTTAACAGTTAACCTATATGAAGAAAAATCTGCTCTACGTGTTGATTAGCTGGCTTACCATTCATCAAATTCAGGCCCAGGACTCTATCAGAGTTACCACTAATTTTAAGGATACCGTAGCGGTAAAACCCGATACCTCTTATTGGCAAAAGTCATTTAGTGGTGGAGTTAATTTCAACCAGGCTTCATTCAGTAACTGGTCGGGGGGTGGAGTTAACTCCGTTGCGATAGGAGCCGTTGTTGCTGCCCGTGCTCTCTACGAAAAAGGGAAAACTTCGTGGGATAATACGGCCGATTTACAGCTTGGTTATGTAACACAACTGAGTACTACTCGCAAAGCCGCCGATCAAATTATCCTTATTTCTGTCGTCGGCCATCAGATTGCACCAAAGTGGGATCTGTTTGTGTCAGGCACGTTCAATACGTTTTTTGCCCCTGGTTATCGATACGATAAATTACCCACCGATCAACCCCGACTAAAAGTATCCAACTTTTTTGCTCCTGCGCAATTGACAATTGGTGTCGGCGCATCGTATAAACCTAGTGATTGGTTTGCTCTTCGAATTAGCCCCATTGCTCCTCGCTTTACATTCCTGGCCGACGAGAGTGTACGAGTTCGTCAACAGGCAGATGGCACGTACGTTCCTGATCCTACGCAGAAAGCATATGGAGTTGATCCGGGGAAAAGTAGCCGAACCGAATGGCTGGCCTTCCAGCTGCAGGCAGCTCTCAACCGAAATCTAACCGAGAACATATCACTTAACGCTCGGTATCAGCTCTTTACGGAGTATTCGAAATTGGATAACATAAACCACCGTCTCGATCTGATTCTGACCGCTAAAGTCAGTCAATATTTAAGTACTACATTCGGGTTAATTGCCTTATATAATAAAGATTTCAGTTCTGATCTTCAAATTCAGCAAACGCTGGCAATCGGCCTTGTATATAATATCAGTTCATTCAAAAAGAAAAAAGATACACTTAAATCGGGCGATCCTTTACCAGGAAGGTTTTGATTTTAACCAAATAGTAGATACTTTGCTCACAACTAGTACCACTTGTTACTTTTCTAACCCAAAAATCACAAGTTTATGCTGAACGAATTCAAAACTTTCATTGCCCAGGGAAACGTCCTGGACTTAGCCGTCGGCGTTATTATTGGTGCAGCTTTTGGCAAAATTACCACGTCGCTTGTAGAAGACATTATTAACCCAGTTCTTGGTCTAGTACTAGGAGGAATCGATTTCAGTCAGTTAAAAGTTGTGTTGAAAGAAGCGGTCGGCACTACTCCGGAAGTAGCCATTCGATACGGTAATTTCCTGAATACGGTTATTCAGTTTTTAATTATTGCGTGGGTTGTTTTTATGATTGTGAAGATGGCTAACCGCGCTCGTTTGTCGAGTTCAATGGCTGGTAAATAAAAACACCCAGAGAAAATTTGGTTGAAAAGCCCTGATTGGTAGTCGGGGCTTTTCTATTTATGCGTTACTTTGCTACTAGTAAGTTTTTATTATGTCAGCTCAGAAAATCGTTGTTCTTGGTGGAGGTGAAAGTGGCGTTGGAGCTGCCTTGTTAGCACAGGCGAAAGGCTTCGATGTTTTTCTGTCGGATAAAAGTGCCCTGAAAGAAAGCTATCGCACAACGCTTCAGCAAGCCGGAATTCCCTTTGAAGAAGGGCAACATACCGAAGAAACGATTCTGGATGCTGTCGAAGTCATTAAAAGTCCAGGAATTCCATCCACTGTTCCGTTAGTACAAAAACTTCGGACACAAGGAACGCCCGTCATCTCGGAAATCGAATTTGCAGCTCGTTACACAAAAGCGAAACTGGTCGGGATTACGGGCAGTAATGGTAAAACAACAACGACTTTATTAGCGTATCATCTTCTCAAAACAGCAGGGCTAAATGTAGGGCTAGCCGGTAACATCGGCGACAGTTTTGCCGAACAGGTCATTCTCGATCAATTCGACTATTACGTACTGGAACTCAGCAGTTTTCAATTAGATGATATGTATGATACGCATCTGGAAGTAATGGTCTTGCTTAACATTACTCCCGATCATCTTGATCGATACGCTTACAATTTCCAGAATTACGTTGATTCTAAATTTCGGATAGTACAAAACGCCCAACCAGCCGACACGTTCATATTCTTTACTGAAAGCCAGCCTATTGTAGACGAATTAGCCAAACGAAATCCAGTCGTAAACCGACTACCTGTTTCATTGCAAACGGATGTAGATCCCGGTGGGTATGTACAGAATGGACAACTGATTGCAGCGTATAACGGAAGCTCGTTCACAATTGATCAGGCGGAAACGCCCTTACGAGGCCCACATAATGCGATTAATATGTTGTCGGCCATTTTGGTTGCTAAATCGCTCAAGGTTTCGAATGATTCGATTGTAGCAGGACTGAAAACATTCCAGAATGCCGCTCACCGGCTTGAACCAGCTGGCACAATCAATGGTGTGCAGTTTATCAACGACTCAAAAGCGACAAATGTTGATTCGGTTTTTTATGCGTTGTCGAGTATGGATACGCCAACCGTCTGGATTGCAGGCGGATTGGATAAAGGGAATGATTATAGCCAGTTGGATGATTTAGTTCGTCAGAAAGTAAAGGCACTGATTTGTCTTGGTGTAGACAATCATAAATTAGTAGCCTATTTCGATCAGATAGTACCCGTGATTTATGAAACCCAGTCAGTTACCGAAGCCGTACAAAAGGGATTGGAATTTGCACAATCCGGCGAAGTCGTGCTTCTTTCACCTGCCTGCGCAAGTTTTGATCTGTTTAAAAATTACGAAGACCGGGGCAATCAGTTCAAAACAGCCGTACAGGCATTAATTAAATAGTTTCAGATTGAATAATTGAAACTTGACCCCTGCAACTTAAATTTTATCCAAACCTATAAACTTAAAAAACATGGCTCTTCGCGAGTGGATCCGCACCAATCTTAAAGGTGATCGTCAAATCTGGTGGATTGTTCTCTATTTGTCGATCATGAGTATCCTGGTTGTGTATAGCGCAACCGGCACGAAGGCGTTTCGGGAACTCGACGGGAATACAGAGGTTTTTCTGCTCAAACATGGATCTCTGCTGCTTGTTGGGTTAGCCTGTACCTACTTTGCCCATAAGGTTAATTACGTTTATTATGCCCGACTATCGAAATTCGGCCTTTGGTTATCCATTCCTTTATTACTGTGGGCTTATTTCGATGGCGAAAAAATGAACGGCGCGTCGCGTTGGGTAACGATTCCGATCATCAATCAAACCTTTCAGCCGTCGGATCTGGCAAAACTGGCCCTGATTTCCAATCTAGCTGCCATGTTGGCCAAGCGGCAACGGTTCATGAATGATCCAACCGTTTTGTTCAATCTGATTCTATGGATTGGTCTGATCTGTTCACTAATTATTTTGTCTAATACATCAACAGCACTGTTATTGGGAGCAACCTGTTTTCTGTTGATGTACATTGGTCGGGTACCTGTTCGCTACTTAGGGTATATGATTGCGGTTTGTGTACTTTTTGGCAGCATTGCTTTGCGGGTTGGCCAGCGTTTAGAAACGGCTATTAATCGGATCAAGAGTTTTTTTGATCCTAAAAATATCCCTGATCAGGTTAGGGAATCTTACATTGCTCTGGCCCATGGCAGCCTGGCGGGAACAGGGCCAGGCAACAGCCACCAGCGCAATACGCTCCCTAATCCATTTTCTGATTTCATTTATGCCATTATTGTTGAAGAATATGGTCTACTGCTGGGAGGTATCCCCGTTGTACTGGCTTATTTATGGTTCCTGTGGCGAGGTATGACAACCTTACAGAAAGCCACCCGACCATTTGGCGGACTTCTCTCAGCAGGTTTAACCTTCAGCATTGTCTTTCAGGCCTTCGCCAGCATTTGCGTCGCAATTGGAATGGTTCCGGTAACGGGTCAGCCACTCCCTCTACTAAGTATGGGGGGCACATCACTCATATTTACTGGTCTGGCAATAGGTATCGTCCTGAGTGTCAGTCGCGATGAAGCCGACGAAAGTAAAATTTAAGGGATTTACGAAACGATCCGCCATCGTGCGGTACGGTTTACGATCTATGATTTATAGAGTGCGCTCTATTTATCAATTCGTAAATGCATAAAATAATAAGGAATCTATTGGTTTATCCTATATCGTAATTCATCAACCGCAAACCGTAAATCAATACATGAATGTTATTATCAGCGGGGGGGGAACCGGCGGTCATATCTATCCAGCCATTGCTATTGCTAACGAATTAAAGGTAATTGACCCTACCACGAAAATCCTGTTCGTAGGTGCCGAGGGCAAAATGGAAATGGAAAAAGTCCCTCGTGCCGGCTACGACATTCTGGGATTACCTGTGGTGGGTATCAAGCGCGAATTGACACTATCCAATCTGGGATTTCCTTTCAAATTGGGAAGAAGTTTACTCCGAGCACGACAAATCGTCCATGATTTTCAACCCGATGTAGCTGTAGGTGTAGGTGGATATGCCAGCGGTCCACTTCTGTTGGCCGCATCGATGAAGAGAATTCCAACGCTGATTCAGGAGCAAAATTCGTATGCTGGACTGACGAACAAAGTATTGGCTCGCTGGGCAAAACGTATATGCGTTGCCTATCCTGACATGGAAACGTTCTTTCCAGCTGCTAAAATTAAACTAACAGGAAATCCCGTTCGAAGCGATATTCAATTAGCTGATCAGCAAGTAGAAGCTGGTCGGAAGTTATTCAATCTCGAAGCTACTCGACCAACGCTGTTAATTATTGGTGGTAGTCAGGGCGCTCGGAAAATCAACGAGAGTATCGAAGCCGGTTTAGCTCGTTTTGTCGAAGCGGGTATTCAGGTAATCTGGCAAACTGGCCCTGCTTTTATTGAGCGAGCCCGAGCAGCTGTGGCGGCATTGCAATCGCCCTTAGTTAATGCTTACGACTTTATATACGATATGGATAAAGCCTATGCGGTTGCCGATGCGGTTGTGTCGAGGGCAGGAGCATTATCCGTATCTGAACTATGCATAGTAGGTCGTCCGGCAATTCTGGTCCCCTTCCCGGCAGCCGCTGAAGATCATCAAACTAAAAATGCCATGAGTCTGGTGAATCATAAAGCCGCTTTATTGGTCAATGATCGAAACGCACCTGAAGAACTCGTCACGGCAGCGCTTAAGTTGCTGAATGACCCGGCCCAACAGAGACAATTAAGTAAGCAAATAAAAACGTTCGCCAAACCTAATGCTGCTCAAGATATTGCGGCCGAAGTCATTAAACTAACTAAGTAAAGAATAATATCGATTTTGTCATGCTTCCTTCGTCAGCATGACAAAATCGAAACGTTAAAACAGGAACAAACTCAAATTCTCCTCCTTCTCTATTACTATTTTCTTCCTCCAACGAAATGACCCTGGATCAGTTCAAATACATTTATTTTCTTGGTATTGGTGGCATTGGCATGAGTGCCTTAGCGCGTTGGTTCCGCGTCAACGGCTACAGTGTAGCCGGATACGACAGAACATCAACGGCCTTAACCGACGCTTTGCAAGCAGAAGGCATTACTATTCACTTTACCGAAGATGTTGATCAGATACCCGTTGTGTTTCGGGAGAATCCTGCCGAAACGCTTGTGATTTATACACCCGCCGTTCCGAAAACTCACCATGAATACATTTACTTAACCGAGAAAGGTTTTATCCTCCAGAAACGCTCGCAGGTACTAGGCTTACTGGCAGGCCAGATGACGACGATTGGCGTAGCCGGAACGCATGGAAAGACCACTACCTCATCGATGGTTACGCACATTTTGCGGGATTCGGGGGTGAACTGTGCGGCTTTTCTGGGGGGGATTACGGCGAATTACGGCACAAATTTTTTACTCAATGAACCTGCCGAGGACTTACGTTCAGTGATATGCGTTGTCGAAGCCGATGAGTTTGATCGATCGTTTCTAACTCTTTTTCCTAAATATGCTATTGTCACATCAACCGATGCTGACCATTTGGATATTTATGGTGCACACGAGGCTGTCTTAGAGTCGTTTGGCTTATTTGTAAGCCAGATTGAGCCTGATGGTGTACTGTTTATGAAAAAAGAATTAACGCTGGCCAATAAAACAAAAGCGGAGGTTCGACAGTACTCACTACAGGCGGGTGATTATTATAGTCAAAATTTACGTATCGAACAGGGTGCTTTTATATTCGACTTAGTATATCCGAATGGTATAATTTCCGATATTCACCTCATGGTTCCCGGATTTCATAACGTAGAGAATGCGGTTGCGGCTGGAGCAGTAGCTCTGGAGGTAGGCGTATCGCCCGACTTAATCCGTTCAGCACTAAATACATACCGGGGAGTTCGCCGTCGATTCGAGTATATTCTTAAGACAGATAAGGCTATTTTAATTGATGATTACGCTCATCATCCGGCTGAGGTATATGCTTTTTTATCATCGGTCAAAGCCTTATATCCAGATCGCGAATTAACCGCTGTTTTTCAGCCACATTTATTCAGTCGTACCCGCGATTTTGCCGATGGTTTTGCGGAAAGTTTATCCTTAGCTGATCATGTTATTTTGCTGGATATTTATCCTGCCCGCGAACTTCCAATAGAGGGAGTAACGTCTGATTTAATTTTCAAAAACATACGCTCGAAAACTCGCCAAAAATGCACCAAAGAGGAATTGTCTGACGTTGTGCGAAAAACAAAACCTTCGCTACTTGTCACAATTGGCGCAGGCGACATCGACCAACAACTTTCAACGTTAAAAACTATTTTAATAAGCCAGTAGATAAAAATATATGAAAAACAATTAAGCTTATACACAGATGTTTTCTACCTTTAAATCATCCAAAAAGTTATTGTTTGCTGTAGGCGGAATTTTAACCTTGTTTGGCCTTATTGCTTTTACCGAAATTAAGCATGGTCAGAAGCGGGTAAAGAACGTAATCATACAAATTGATCAGATTGATGGCCATAGCTTTTTAACCAAAAAAGACATAATGGGTTATCTGACCAAAGAAGGTATCGATCCTATTACAGACAAAAACTATGCCGATATTGATTTACAACAGTTAGAAACACGAGTAAAACAGCATGGTTTGGTAAAAAACTGCCAGGTTTCGCGTGACTTAAATGGGGATTTGCTCGTCGTGATAGAACAACCCCGTCCATTGGCTCGACTGGTATTGTCGGAAGGCGGAAAAGTATCAGGCCAGTATGTTAGTGAAGAAGGACGTTTTTTTCCGATTTCGATGAATTATTCGGCCCGTGTACCCATTTTAACCGGCCGCTATTTCATTAAGAATCATTCGCTGGAGAGTATGCAAAATCAACCGTTGTTGACTTTGTTAAAACGAATACATGAGGATCCGTTTTGGCGAGCACAAATTACAGAATTATCGGTTGATGAACAGGGCTACGTAACCATGTGGCCTGAACTGGGGAATCATCGAATTGAATTCGGAAAACCGGATGAATTAGATGCAAAATTTAGGAAATTAAAATTAGTCTATACCAACGTTTTACCTGCCAAAACCTGGGATCGTTATAGCCGGATAAACGTTGAGTATCGAAATCAAATAGTTTGCGAATGACAAAAACGGGCATGGACGAGAAAATTGTAGTTGGTCTGGATATAGGCAGCACCAAAGTTTGTGCTGTGGCCGGACGGTTGATTCGGAATAACAAAGAGCAGGAAACGCTCGAAGTGCTTGGAGTAGGCGAAACAAGTCTGACCGATGGCGTTGCCAAAGGTTCGGTTGTGAACGTCAACAACACCGTTAATGCCATTCGACGGGCTGTAAATGAGGCATCTAACCAGTCGAATCTGGATATCCACCTGGTAAACGTCAGTTTCAGCGGTTCACACGTTGCGTCGGTTAAGTCGAGTGGCAGTATCACTCGATCGTCGTCGGGCGATGAAGTGCAAACTGAAGATATCGATCACTTGCTGAACGATATGTACCGCACGTCAATCCCGGCCGATAAGGAAATTATCCATGTGCTGCCGATGGATTTCGTAGTCGATACCGAAACGAATGTCAATCAACCCGTTGGCCGCAATGGCGTTAAACTTGGAGCTGATTTTCAATTAATTACAGCTCAGGCAAACGCAGCACGCAACATTCGCAAGTGCATTACCCGTAATAATCTGGCGCAGGATACCATGATGCTGTCGGCGCTGGCTTCGGGGTTGGCCGTTTTGACCGATGAAGAAAAATACGCAGGTGTTGCCTTGGTCGATATTGGTGGGGGAACTACTGAGGTGGCCATCTACTACCGGAATGTCCTTCGTCATGTAGCAGTATTCCCCTGGGCCGGTAATAGCCTAACGTCGGATATTCAGGCGGGTTGCAAAATTCTCCCGAATCAGGCCGAATTGCTCAAGAAAAAGTTTGGCAATGCCAATCCGGGCGAATATAATGTAAACGAAGTGGTGGCTGTTCCAGGTTTAAGTAATCGCAAGCCTAAAGATGTGCTACTGAAAAATGTGGCTGTCATTATCGAAGATCGACTTCGCGAAATTGCCGCGCTTGTACAGGCTGAAATTATTCGGTCGGGTTACGATGGCAAATTGCTGGGCGGTATGGTTCTGACAGGCGGTTCAGCCTTGATTCCAGGTGTTGAACACATTTTCGGACGCGTAACTGGCATTGAAGAAGTGCGCGTTGGTTTCCCGGAGCATCTGGAGCCAAACGGTCGCGCTGACTTAGTTGGAGATCCCGCTCATGCTACGGCTGTTGGTCTGGTCTGGGCAGGTTATAAAACCATCGATAACCGCATCTCTTTCATTACGGACCCCAATAAGCTTGTCAAGGAAGAAGAGAATCCACCTACCAATATCGGCGGAACCAGTGGCAATGGACATAGTGGCCCCTACAGTGGCAATGGTTCATCCACTGGAAGCGGATCGCGCGGTCCGCAAGGTCAACAACGAGGCCAGGAAAAAGAACGCGAACGGGAAAAAGACCCCGAGCCAGAATACGAACAGGAAAAACCAGGTATACTGGATTGGTTACGAAAAGTACTCCAGCCTATTCGCGGAAATGAGACAGACACCTATTCAAAACTACAGTAATATCACTTAACTGTCGGTAGAATAGGTTATCAAGAGTTTTAAAGTATAGACACCACATTCCCATACGATGAATAGTCAGGGCTATAGATTCGAAATGCCATCTGACGATAACCCAGTTATTATTAAGGTTATCGGCGTTGGCGGCATGGGCGGAAATGCCGTCAAGCACATGGATAACATGAAAATGCATGATGTCAGTTTTGCCGTGTGCAATACTGACCGTCAGGCGCTCATGAGTAATCCGGTGAAAACAAAACTGCAATTAGGCGACGGCTTAGGCGCAGGTACGGAAGCACAAGCGGGCGAAGATGCGGCACGGGCCAGTATCGAAGAGATTGAGAACCTGCTAGCCCCTCCCACCAAAATGGTTTTCATCACGGCAGGGATGGGTGGTGGAACCGGAACGGGGGCGGCCCCTGTCGTAGCGGAAGTAGCCCGTAAGTTAAAATTGCTGACTGTAGCCGTCGTAACAGCTCCTTATTGGTATGAAGGTATTGAGAAAAAAGAACAAGCTAGAATAGGTATCGAAAAACTACAGGAAAGTTGCGATACCGTACTGGTTGTTCTGAACGATAAACTGGCCGAGCTGTATAGCGAATTGACCTGGCAGGAAGCATACGCCCACGCGGATGACGTACTGGCTAATGCGGTAAAAAGTATTGCCGAAATCATTACCACCCAGGGTGATATCAACGCCGACTTTGCCGACGTGAAAAAGGTGCTTCAGGGCGCTGGTCAGTCGGTAATGGGTTCGGCAGAAGCGGAGGGGGAAGACCGGGCACTGCAAGCTATTGAAGCCGCTCTAAACTCACCTTTGCTCAATGATCACGATATTCTGGGAGCCAAGCGTATCCTGTTAACGATTTCGTCGAGTAAGAAACACGCTATGAAGTTGAAAGAACAGACGGCGATTTCTGAACACGTAGCTAAAAAAATTGCGAAAGAAGCCCGAATGTTTAAGTTCGCGGCTATTACGGATGATAATCTTGGTGAGAAATTACGGGTCACTATTATTGCGGCCGGTTTTGAAGGAACCAGTAAGTTGCTTGATAAACTCGGCCCTTCAGATGGTAATGTAGAAAAGGAAAAAACTGACCAGGAGGATAAAACTGAGGAAGGCGCTAAAGATGAGAGTACGACTACTCCAAATGGAGCTAGTACTGACGAAACACATAAAGAAGAAATTACCAATACAGAAGAACCTAAAAATGATCCACCTGTAGTTAATCAGGAGCCAAAGGCACCAGAAAAGCGTAAAGAACCTGTACTCGTAGGACCTGATGGTGACGACATTGATGGTTCTTTAACCGGAGGTAATCGAAATAATGGCGTTCATACTCCGACAGGTGGTTATACTGGTGGTTCCACGATTGTCAATCCAGAGCCTCCTATTAACACAAATATCTTTAAGGATCAGGACGTTGATGTATTGGAGATCGATGAAGCACGGCCCGACGATGCTGAGTTGATCAGAAAAACAATCGAAGCTTTTGTAAAAGGGCAATATTTAGCCGCTGATCTGGATCGACCAACGTTTGAACGTAATAAAACGGTCTTACATCCTATTCCACTTCTCTCCGATCTGGATTTTGTACGATCGAATTTACATGATTAATCGGGGCTAAGATTAGTTAAATGTGAGGCAGAGATTCCGACGAGTCTCTGCCTTTTTTATCACCAATGGCATTTATCTATACCGATGTAAAAAAGTCGATTCAGGCACTGGCAAAACCTGAGAGAGCAATTGAGGTTGCCCGATTTTTCAAGACGGGCCCCGGACAGTATGGTGAAGGCGATCAGTTTTTGGGCCTCACTATGCCCGAACAGCACATCATCGCTAAACAATACCGGGCTCTGTCGATGTCAGAGATTGAGAAACTGGTACAAGATCCATACCACGAATGTCGGATGGTTGGTCTGCTGATCTGGGTATATCAGATGAAGAAAGCGGGGCCTATTCAACGAGCAGAAATTCTGGAACGATATCTTGCGAACCGGAACTACATTAATAACTGGGATCTTGTCGATGTTACCTGCCCTCACATTGTTGGCAAATCGCTGCTGAATAGCGATGGATCAATTCTCTACGATCTGGCCAAGGAAAACCATCTTTGGAGTCAGCGAATCGCCATTGTTTCAACCCATGAACTGATTAGACACGGGCAGTTTGGACATACCTTTGCCATTGCCGAATTGCTCCTCCCGCATAAACACGATCTGATTCATAAAGCCGTTGGCTGGATGCTCCGTGAAGTAGGGAAGCGTAATCCTGATGCGCTGGAAGAATTCCTGCACGATCACGTTCGAAAAATGCCCCGCACTGCTCTTCGCTACGCCATTGAACGATTCGAGCCAGCGCGACGCAGATATTATCTGGATTTGTAAATCACGGTTGCGCTATACAAAAGCATCCTATGCCAATGAAATTTGTGCTTTATCGGCCTGACTAATTACAAATTGCCGAGCTTCGTCGTATTCTTCTGGTGTACGCAAATGTTCCAGAAGAAAAGGCACTTCTCGAGGAAGGGACACAACGTTACGGATATAGGTAGCATAGTCCATGTGGCCTTTTCCGGGCATAGTTTCGGCAAAATGTACGTCTTTACCGTGCACATCCTTGGCATGAACCGATACAATCCAGCGACCTAGCTTCTGGAACGTTTCATTAATGAGGGCGGTGTTGTTGTAATAACGGGCCGGGCTGTTAATGATGTTAGCGATATCAATATGGGCGGCAAAGGCCGGACGATCAATAGCTTTGATGAATTTCAGATAGGAATCAGGTCCGTCGGGCAAGCTCCATCCCATCATTTCCAGCGCAAACTTGGCTCGTTTGGGTTTTACCGCGTCGATTACTTTTCGGCAATTCTCAACTGTTGCATCGAAATATTCCTGCGTCTTCGAGCGTCAGGGCCATCCCATTGCTTAGGGTTATACGAACCGCCAATAGCTACACAAGTCAACGCACCAACAGCATCCGCTAAAGCCAGACGTTGTGTCACATAATCCAGGTTTTTGCGTCGCTTTTCGGAATCGGCATCCAACATATTTACCCAAGCTCCGACTTCGGCAATTATTACATTTTGTGCGGCAAACGCTTTTCGGACAGCGTCAATTTTTGTCCTGTCACTTAGCTCAACAGGTGGTACGTAAGCTGCACTATAATGTAGCCGCCTATGCTCCCGTGCTAATTCATCAGGATCATCGCTCTTCAGAAAAATAGGGCCGCCCAATCGCAAATGCTTTTGTGCCGCACTTTTCCCAGATGCATAATAAGGCAATAATGAACTTCCTGCCAGGAAAGTAGATGCTTTTAGAAAATGACGACGCGAGAGGATAGCCATGTGCGCTTGGGTAATTATTCCCGTGTTTTTATCAATAATCCGCAAATTTGCGAGAATAATCTCTTCACTTTTTCCTACTCCCCAACCACATTAGGGCATCAATCAGGAACTTATTCTGGGTTTCGTTTTCGAAGGTGAACGACAATTCTTTGTTCGTTTTATTCTCATAATCAATATCATTGTGACCCATATTCGAATAGATCATGCGGTATTTCTTATTGGTCCAGACAACAGGATAATAACCACTATGCCAGATCTCATGCGGTTTAGGACCCGTTCCGAGCGGAAAGCTGGTTGAATCGATAGACATAAGAATGTCAATATTAGGGTTTGTCCGAATATCGTTCGTCCAGCGATACCATTCGTTCGGGGCCGTTTTGAAGGTTTTGGGCATACGTTTTGTCGCCGGATGTTTCCGATCCTCGACCCGTAGAATAGCCGATGTTGGGCGCCAGGTATTGCTTTTATATGAACCCGCTCCGATAAATTCATTATGATACCAGTCCCAATCCTGCGGATATTTCGACGGGGTAAGCGCAAAACCAGCAAAGTGAAAACCTAGCCATCCTCCCCCGTTTTCCATGTATTTTTTGAACGCTTCCCGCTGAGCTACCCCTTCGGGCCGCGTATCCAGGAACAGCACAACCTGATAATTTGCCAGAAATTCGGCATTCAGATTATTCCAGTCGTTGGTAGAGTCGTACGAAAACCCATGCTTCTTGGCCGCTTTTGGAAACCATCGATTAGCCTCATGTACATAGCTAATGTGGGCTTTATCATTTTGCGCTGTATAAAAGGCAATGACCTTGAATTTTGGAGTTTTACTTTGAGCCTGAAGATTGGCAGCCAGACAAAACAAATTGACAATGAGAAAGTAAGCCGTTTTTTTGCGAAGCCAGGTCATACGAGTTTTATCCAAGGTCTGCTCTCTAAAGCCAGAAAGCAAATGGACATACTAACAGGACTCAAACAGAGCACTCTTCGGGATTCATTACTCCAGCTTCAATACACGTCCTACTTCTTTGTGATACAATCGACCGATGGGTAACTCCTGCCCCGATAAATCAACGTGGCTTGGGGTGTAAGCTGTAATTTTATCGACAGCGACGATAAAGGAACGATGAATACGCAGAAAACCGGCATCTGGAAGCATTTCTTCTAACGAACTGATGCTTTGCTTCACAACCAGCGGTTTGCCCGAAGCGGTCACGATTTTGATATAATCCTTCAGGCTTTCGATGTATAAAATGTCGCGAATGAACACTTTGACCATTTTACGGTCGGCCCGAAAATAGAGGAATGAATTATCCGGAATCTTCGCAGACGGCTTATCGATTGGCTGAACCGGGGCACTTTCGGGTGTTGCATTTACCGTCGTACCCGATTCGATACGCATCACTTTAGAAACGGCTCGCAGAAACCGCTCAAACGAAATTGGTTTTAACAGATAATCTACCACGTCCAATTCAAAACCATCCAGCGCATAATCGCGGTAGGCCGTCGTAAAAATGACTTTAGGGGGCTGACGTAAACTCCGCACAAAATCGGTACCCAAAAGCTTGGGCATCTGAATATCTAAAAAAAGCAGATCAACGGGTGTATTCTGTAAAACACTGAAAGCCTGAATCGCATTGTAACATTTACCGACTATTTCCAGTCCGTCAATCATCGAAATATGCGACTCGATAACGGCTAGTGCGGGAGGTTCATCGTCAACAAGCAAACAACGGATGGGTGGCATAGTCGCTTCTTAATCAGACAGTTTCAATGAGTTGTATCGTTGGTATTGGTTGGACGATTTCGATTGGCGCTAATTCCATAATCAAGGCAACCATAAACGTTTCCCCTTCGCTTATAATCCGCAATTCATGGCGTTTTTCGTAGAGCAAATTCAGACGTTTTTTGACATTCTGCAAACCGATTCCACCAATCTTTGCCGAATCATCCGACGAAGGTTCCCGGCTGTTGATCACCTTAAATTTGAGTTGATTTCCCTGAACAGATAAGTCGACATGCATCCAGGACTGCTCTAATTGTTCGCTGGTACCATGTTTAAACGCATTTTCCAGAAATGGAATCAGCAACAATGGAGCAATTAATTTATGTTGGTAATTGCCCGTAATAGTCAATGATAAATCCAGTCGATCGCCATACCGAAGCTGCTCTAGACCAATGTAGTTGCGCATAAACTCAATCTCTTTCTGCAACGATACTTCCGGCGCATTACAATCGTACAGCATATACCGCAGCAGTTCCGATAGCTTCACTACAACCTCTGGCGAGTGATCAGCTTTCTGAAGTGTCAGTGCGTATAAATTATTGAGGGTATTGAACAGAAAATGGGGATGAATCTGTGATTTCAGTAACTGCAGTTCGGCCTGTAGTTTCTCCCGTTCTACCTGCTGAAAAGCCTCCTGTTTTCGATACCAGATTTTGACCAGCTTAATAGCCACAGCAAACCCGGCAATGGTCGTTGCTCCGCGCATACCCGCCATCATGGCAAAAAAGAACGAATTGCCCGAATAACGTCCGTGTATGAACATCCGGACGGGATACACAATAAATTCAGCGATAACGGCCGAAATAAAAGCTGTCAGAACGACCAGTACGATTGTACTCATCACTACCCACAAATAACGTCCCTTCATCAAATAGCGAGGAATTACCCAATACATCAGGCTATAGGACAGAAACATGTGGGCAGGCATGAATAATACCGAGTCGATACCCGATACGAAAAAGCCTTTCAGAAGAGCCGTTGGCCAGGCAACACCTTCGTGAATGAGGTAATTAGCGGGTAAAAACCCGTACGTAATCGTGAAAAAAATAGCCCAAACCAGCCAGAATAACCCATGCCTGGCCAGTCGCTGCCGGGGTTGATTGGAGAAGACAAATTCTTCGTTCAAACGTTGCATACTTCGGTCGATTTCCTAACCGAAGATAGACAAACAGAACGGGTTCACCTATAAGCTACAGCAATTGTCGACAGACGACGATTCTGAGTCGCTGAACGACGATTTTGCGACTAAAATGACGTTGATAGACTGGAAAATGACGTATGGCGACAAGCCTGAGCTGACAGGCGAAATTCCGGGCGGGGTTTGTATTGTGTTTCTACTTTTGACTCAGTTAACGACTAACAGTAAACACAAAAAAAACAGACCATGAACACACTCGCAAAATTCCGCCTGGCCGTTGTAGCCCTCTCACTATTAGCTTCTTCAGTTGCCGTAGAAGCCAAACCTCTGAACGACAAAGAGCCGGTCGTTTCGACGAATGGTTTCTGGGTGATCGAAACAGCGCCCGAAAATGCTACTTCTACGGTACGTTTCTATACAAACGACCAACGATTGATCTATCAGGAAACTGTCAATCAAAAACTAAACATCCATCGTCGGAAAATCAAACAGCGATTGACTATAGCGCTGGAACAGGCGATGTTCGTTTGGAATGCCACTCACCAGATCCCGACCGACCGTCAGTGGGTAAGTGTCTTAGTTGAGAAGTAAGAAATTAGCAGCAGAGGTGTCACTTCGTTGTGCGGCACCTCTGCAAAAATCAATTACTAGTCAGCAGTTTGCGTTGAAGGGCCTTTATAGAAAGCTTCAACCAATTGCTGGGCTTTGAAGACGGGTTTGGTGTTGAGCCAATGAATCTCATCGAATGCAGCCAGCTTTTCGGGCTGATCGTAATAAATGTCTTTCAGGTTGTCCAGCGTAATGAAGTGAATTGGCGAATCGAGCTTCCGGCTAAAGAAATATACATTTTCGCCAGCGCCTGTCAGTGTAGACCGTTTGCTGTAAATCATCACTCGATCCGAGTGTTCAATACGATACAATTGCCCATCGACAATTCGATAATCGACACCTTGTAGACGCTCTCCCCACAAATTGCTCATGGCAATTTTTACTTCCTGACTATTAGGCTCATCAACCTTTACAACCGGTTGGAAATCCTCGTTTTTCAATCGATAACCTGGCTGATCCGTATCGAAGCCGGCTGTCAGTTTGTGGTTTGCAAAATCAGACGCAGATTGGTAGATACCATTGTCGGGAAACGGAGCCCATTTATCGTTTTGTTGAGCGAATGTTGAAAGAGGTAGCGCTGCTAAGGCTACGAATACTAAACTTTTCATGACTATAGGATTAATAAAGTGAAACAAAAAACAATGTTCAGGCGATGGTCGTGTTATCACGCCTAAATCATGTAAGTAGTCTTGTTTCCATCCATTTGTAAGTCTAATTGGCTTTTTTGTGTCGTGCTCTGCAAACTTGCTACAGGCAAATGAGCGTGAGTTAAAAACGATTTTAACAAGCGATTAAAATCGTTTACACTCCAGGTCTGAAAGAGCTGTTTATTCAGGTAAATAGTTCGTTCTCTTCGCTTTGTATAGAAATCTCAACTCTATGCAATCCAACAGACGCACATTTATCAAAAGCCTTTCGGCGGCTTCAGCTCTTGTCGCGACGGAGGGGCTGGCAAAGCCATTTGGTGTTCCTGCCTATATTCCAAATTTGATGAAGGTTAGTCCGAACGACAAAATCCGGATTGCCACCATTGGAATGGGTATTCAGGGTAACTTCGACACGCGGGCTGCGCTGCGCAATCCGGATGTCGAACTCGTGGGTGTCGCTGATTTGTACACAGGCCGACTCGAACACGCCAAAACGGAGTACGGAAAAGATAAAGACCTGTTTACCACGCGCGATTACCGCGAAATTCTGGCCAAGCCAGATGTTGACGCCGTATTAATTGTTACACCCGATCACTGGCACGACCATATTACGATTGCTGCCCTAAAAGCAGGCAAACACGTATATTGCGAAAAGCCGATGGTACAGCATCTGAACGAGGGCAAAGCGGTGATTGATGCGTGGAAAAAATCAGGTAAAACCATGCAGGTAGGCAGCCAGCGGATTAGTAGTGCTTCATTTCAGGAAGCAAAACGCCTAGTTGAAGCGGGTGAAATTGGCGCCATCAATTATATTGAATCGAACAGCGACCGCTTCAATGCAATCGGTGCCTGGAACTACTCCATTCCGCCCGATGCATCTCCCCAAACCGTTGATTGGGATCGATTTATTGGCGATGCGCCCA
This sequence comes from Spirosoma harenae, assembly GCF_054776975.1. Lineage (NCBI taxonomy): Bacteria > Pseudomonadati > Bacteroidota > Cytophagia > Cytophagales > Cytophagaceae > Spirosoma > Spirosoma harenae. The sequence continues at coordinate 339,220 of NZ_BAAHBD010000006.1, forward strand.
AGCGCCCGTTTGATGCCATGCGCTTTTTCCGTTGGCGGAATTACAAGGATTATGGTACAGGCGTTGCTGGAGATCTGTTTATCCACCTGATTACGGGCGTTCATTTTGTGACCAACACGCTAGGGCCAACCCGCATTTTCTCGTCGGGAAATCTGGCTTACTGGAAAGATGGCCGGGATGTACCCGATGTAATGTCGTGTATCATGGATTACCCCAAAACGGATAAGCATGAGGCTTTCCAGATGGTGCTCCGGGTCAATTTTGCCAACGCGGGCAAGATTAGTAATGTCACGCGTATCATCGGAAACGAAGGTCAGATCGAGTTTTCGGAAGACAATCTCATCATGACGAAAAAGAAACTACCTATTGCGCCAGGCTACGGCAATTATGATAGTTTCTTTACATTCACCGAACCTGTCCAGCAGGAATTTGTGAAAGCTTACGATGCCAAATATCCGCCCGAAACCCGCACCGCCGAGCCCGTAAAAGAAGTAAAGTTTACCGCTCCGAAAGACGACGACGCGCACGCAAAACATTTCGGCAACTTCTTCGAGAATGTACGAAAAGGCAGTCAGGGAACTGTTGAAGATCCAGTTTTTGGGTTCAGAGCGGCCGCTCCGGTACTCGCGTGTAACGAAAGTTACTTCGAACAGAAAGTCGTGTATTGGGACCCGGTCACGATGACGCAGAAAAATCCTGGCGGTTCAACAACGACGAAACCGACCAAGAAAAAACAGCCACCGGTTTCGTCGGCCAAAACTGTGGCGAAAAAATCATAAGGAGTCGTTATTAAGTAAAACAGAGAAGCCTTCTCAGAAATAGTTTTAGCGACTATTCATGAGAAGGCTTCTTTTGTGTAGGCACCTCCGGTTCTCCTAGCGACGAACAGCCTTAGTGGAATAAATTGAGGACTACATCAGCATCCTTCGTACCTTTGAGAAAGCATTCAATCCTGTTTTATGAAATACAAAAAGCACGTCTTTATCTGTAACAACCAGAAAGCCGCACCCAAAAAATCCTGTGGCGAAGCCCACGGCAACGAGTTAGTCGATGCATTTAAAGCTGCCCTTGCTGAGCGCGGTTTACTAAAAGAAATGCGGGCGCAACGAACAGGCTGTCTGGATGCCTGTGCTTTCGGCCCTGCCCTGGTAGTATATCCAGAAGGCACTTATTATGGCAATGTACAACTCTCCGACGTAGCTGAAATTGTCGATAGTCATTTAGTAAACAATCAACCCGTCGAACGGCTTAAGCTAGAGTATTAACGTTGTAGAGCTGTAAGGTTGTAGAGTCCTATTCTTATATGGACTATTGCACACCCATACCTGTACAACTATAGAATATGAAATACAAGCACCTGTTTTTCGACCTTGATCATACGTTATGGGATTTCGACCGAAATTCAGCCGAATGTATAGCTGAGCTGTTCGAGATATTCCGACTGGCGGATTTAGGAATATCGTCGGCCGAAGAATTTAGTCGTCATTTTATTGCGATCAACAAGAAATTGTGGGCGGATTACGACAAAAATCTAATTGAGCATACCTATATCCGGCAACACCGATTTCCAATGGTATTTCGGGCTATGGGCGTCGATGACGCTATGGTTCATGCGGATCTCAACGTGGAATATTTGAAGTTACTTCCCCGCAAGGCTCATTTGCTGGACTCAGCCAAGGAAATTCTGGATTATCTGCAAGGTCGTTATACAATGCATATAATCACGAATGGGTTTGCTGAAATTCAGGCAATCAAGATGGCTAGTTCGGGAATCGCTCATTACTTTACCCATGTAGTTACCAGCGAAAAAGCCAACGCTAAAAAGCCAGATCCGCTCGTATTTCAGTACGCAATGGAAATTAGTGGTACCACTGCAGATGAGAGCATTATGATTGGCGACAATTACGAAGCCGACATTTTGGGCGCTAAACGTGCAGGACTGGATACAATTTATTACAATCCGGAAGGCAATGAAGTAGCTGATAAACCAACCTACTCCATTCAACACTGGAACGAGTTAATGACGATATTATAGACGATGCAATTAACCAACGCAACCGCCATCGTTACCGGAGGAGCATCCGGTTTGGGCGAAGCAACCGCCCGAATGCTGGTAGCAAACGGAGCCAATGTGGTCATTTTAGACCTAAACGACGAACGAGGGAATGCACTGGCTGACGAGTTAGGGGTTCAGGCCCGGTTTCACCGAACCAACGTGACCGACGAAACCGATGTTCAGGCAGCGATCAATTTGGCAATTGACGCGTTTGGTGGATTGCATATTAACGTCAATTGCGCGGGCGTTGCTGAAGCCAGAAAAACCTTAGGGAAAGTTGATGGTGTGTATGGTGCGCATTCACTGGCGGCTTTTCAGAAAGTGATTTCGATTAACCTCATCGGTACATTTAACGTAATCCGCATGGCCGCCCTAGCCATGGAACATAACGAGCCAAACGACGAAGGTGAGCGAGGGATTATTATCAATACAGCATCGGTAGCGGCTTACGATGGACAGATAGGTCAGGCTGCCTATTCCGCGTCGAAAGGTGGTATCGTTGGGATGACACTCCCCATTGCCCGCGATTTATCCCGTTCGGGCATCCGCGTAATGACCATTGCGCCCGGCTTATTTGAAACCCCTTTACTGGCTAGTTTACCTGAAGAAGCCCGGTTATCACTAGGCCAGCAAGTGCCTTTTCCGTCACGATTGGGTCGACCAAGTGAGTATGCGATGCTGGCGAAAAGTATCATCGAGAATCCAATGCTTAATGGAGAAGTAATCCGATTGGATGGAGCGATCCGAATGGCTCCGAAATAGTCCAATAGTTGTGAAATAAAAAAGCCACCCAATAGAGCGGCTTTTCCCCTCTCCTAAAACAGGAGAGGGGCCAGGGGTGAGGTTAACTCTTAGAAGCTCACATTAACTCGACCGAATACATATCGTCCGTTGAAGCCGCCCTGATTGGGTTGATAGATGAAACGACCCCGGTTCGAATTATCACGACCAGAGGCATAGTCAGTACTACCCAGCGCATTACGAGGATCAATATAAATTTGATCAGGATATACATCGAAAATATTATTAGCCCCAATCGTAACGCCAACATTTTTCGTGGCTCGGTAGGTTAAGATTAGATCGGTAGTCCAAACTGGCTTGAACGTTTGATCGACGTACGCATGACCAGACTCGTCACGGAGAAATTGTGTATTCCAGAACGTACCATCGGCCTTTTTCGCATCCGGATCGGTAGCCGTCTTAAATTTCACTTCACCGAATCGGACCGTCCGAAGCGATACATCAACTTTACCGATTGTATAGAGCGCGCTTAAATTCCACTTGCTTCTCGGCAGATAATCTTCAATAATCGAAATCTGATTCCGATCAAACAACGACGTACGATACCATGTGCTAGGGTTTGCATCGACGGGATTATTTTTCGGATTATCGATCAACGGTGTACTATTGATTGCCTTAACTGTATTCTTGTTAAAGTTTACAGCCGCCGACAGCACTAACTGTCCTTTACCCACTTTAATCCGTTCTGTACCAACAATGTCGATACCTTGTGTGCGGGTGTTAACCGCGTTGGCAAAGAATCGAACCAGGTTTACGCCGGGATAATCAGCATCGGCAAAGCCTAATTGAGCACGGGTAAATGATCCCGAATACACAATTCGATTCGTAATATCAATCTGATAAGCATCAACGGTTAATGTAAATGCACGGCCAGCGCGAGCAGTAATACCAGCCGCAAGGTTCACCGATGTCTCGGGTTTGAGCGCATCCACACCAATTACATTCCGAACAATAGGGCTGTCGTTATTCAGTGTCAGCGTGTTTGAGGGTAATCCGTTGACGAACTGGGTACTTGTATTCTGAAAATACCGCTGGTGGAGCGAAGGAGCGCGGAAGCCGGTACTAGCCGATCCACGTATCGCAACGGCAGGTGTCACTTGCACACGAGCCGTCAACTTACCGTTGATAGTCGAACCAAAATCACTATAATGTTCATAGCGACCAGCAGCGCCTACCAATAAAATGCCTTTTTCACCTTCCAGATCTACATATAAAGCCTGGCTGGATCTGGATTTATTCGTTTCATCGGCGGGCTGATAGCCTGGAAACACTTGCGCGCCCGGAGCCGCAACCACTGTTGTTGTTTGTGGAGCAGCCAAGGCCAGACGCCGATTCGGGTCGCCTGAATATGAATTCGGTTCACCAGCTATAATCTGGAAGTTTTCAAAACGCAATTCGCCACCGTAAGCTACGCTAAGGGTTGAATTGTTCGACGCCGTAAATCGGCGGCTAAAATCCAGATTGACGGTATTCTGCAGGAAACTAAGTTTTCCGGCATCAAATGTCGTTGGCGGATTGTCGTTGGCGGGTAGAGAAGCATTAGCCGAATTGGTCACGGTAAATCCAAAGGTATTCTGGCCTATGACGTTACTAACATCCACATTCCACTGCCTCCACATGGTTTTATAGCCTAAAATGGCCGAACGGTCGTTAATACTCGACTGAATACCAGGGAGAAAACCATCTGGATAATATAATGACCCATCAAGTTTAACCGGCTGCTGATTTCGCGAATTAGGTATGCGGTTGTTGCCATATCCTGTACCCGTTCGATACGTGATTCCGCCCGAAAAATAAAATTCGGATTTCTGATTTGTGGCAATTCCACCATTCAAAAACAGCCCTACATTTTGTGCATTGGAATTACCTAGAATCATGTTGTGGCGATCATAACCACGCTGCTGAATAAGGGCCTGATCCTGAGCGATCAATGCTTGCCGAGTGGCAGCATCGGGGGTTATTCCTGGAAATCCACCTGCCGTACCTAAATAAATCGTTGGCGAATTATCATCGGCACTTCGGTTGGTTCGGTCGTGATTATTATATTGCCCACTTACGGATAAACGCCCAGCGGCTCCTAAGCGGAATCCTTTCGTAAAGTCGAACTGGATTGTGCCACCATCATTAATTTTCTGGGTCTTCTGATCCTGCCCCCCATTGATGGTTGGAATCATATACTTGATGGTTGTCATATTCTGACCGCCCGTCAGCGAGGCTGAAAATCCATCGTAATTTTTCTTCAGCACCACATTAATAACCCCTGCAATAGCATCAGTACCATACTGAGCGGCAGCGCCGTCGCGCAATACTTCAATACGCTCCACAGCCGCTACCGGAATAACGTTCATGTCCGTTCCGACAGAACCCCGGCCAACTGAGCCGTTGATGTTGACCAGTGCTGTAGTATGACGACGCTTTCCATTAACCAACACAAGTACCTGGTCGGGTCCAAGGCCGCGCAACGACGCAGGGTCTATATGATCCGTACCATCCGTAACGGTCTGTCGATTGGAGTTGAACGAAGGAGCTACATAATTCAATACCTGACTGATATCGACCTGCGAAAAGCCTTTTAATTCTTTCGTCGTAATAACATCCACAGGTGCTGCTGTTTGTACATTGGTGCGCGCTGTTTGTGAACGCGACCCAATAACGACAACTTCACTCAACGCCGAAGCTGATTCTTTTAGCGATGCATCTGCCACCGTGACGTCTCCAGCTTTTACGGTTACTGGCAGGCTCAGTGTTTCGAAACCGACAAAGCTTACGCGAAGTGTATAATTGCCCGGTGCTATCGTCAAATTATAATCGCCATTCGCATCAGTTGTTGCCCCAACATTTGTATTGACTACAACGATCGTTGCTCCCGGAATCGCTGATTTAGCCCCGCCATCAATCACATGCCCTCGTACGCTCTGCGCTAAGCCAATAGTGGTTGTTATCATCCATAAAGCTATGACCAGCCTAAAACGATTAAAATAATAGTAAGTATTCATAAGTTGTCATATTAGTTAATTAGCAAAAGTACAGTGAAATTATCCATCAGCAACCTGTAACCATATAATATTTTGACTTCTTACATCTAAACAAAATTTATTTCACTATTTATTATCAAATAAAGAACAAGTAAAACATAATGAATTATTTAGTATACCATTTAACAGCAGGTGGATTAGCTAAAAACTATAACTCTCGCTATTAAAAGTAGAGCAGTTACATGTAACGTATAAAATTGAAATAGCTATAAAAATTAAGTATAGCGCTGATCAGTATAGGTATAAAAAAAACGGCTTACCAAATTGGTAAGCCGTTCCAAACAGGTTGTATTCTGTATCTTATTTCGCCGAAACTAACTCAATATCGAAACGTAAAGGGGCATAGGGAGGAATGACGTAATTTCCGTTTTGTACAACGCCCGCAGTTGAGTAACCCAGTTTAGATGGAAAGATAATCGTTGCTTTTTCGCCAATTCGCAGTTTTGCTAACCCTTCGTCGAAACCAGGAACAAACTGGCCGAGAGTGGCGGAGTAAGTTCCTGTACCAGTACTATCAAAAGCGGATGCAGAGCGTAAAAGCTGGCCTTTATATCTAATCGTAAGCGTTTGAGTAGAGGATGGCACACTTCCGCTGGAATTTTCCTGGGTTTTTATGAAGCGTAAACCCGTATTCGTTACCTCCGTTGGCGTCAGCTTATTCGCCGTCATGTATTCGTTAATCTGCTGATCTTCTGTCCGTACGCGTATTAGTCTAATATCAAACCGAACGGGTGAATTTGCAGGTAGCAACGAAGTCGATCCATCTCCGAAGGCCAGTATAGAAGGCATAAGTAAGGTGGCTTGTTCACCCTCATGCATTTTCAATAGACCTTCTTCCAGACCAGGCAACACACCTCCCGAATAAAATTGACGATAGGCAGATTTCGACAGGTAGGTCGAATCTAGCAGCACATCCGTAACAGTCACCGCGTTGGCCACATTACTAGGTCCAAGCAATGCATAAAGCCGGTAATTAAACTCAATTTCCTGCCCATTTGCTGGAGATACACTGGATGAAGTAGCTCTTGTTAAGGAATAAAAAAGTCCCGAAGTAGTGGTTGTTCCCGACAGACCTTTGGTAGTAGCATAGGTTTTGATGTCAGCCACATTGCCTTGAAAAATATTTTCAGAGTTGCCCGCTGGGTCAACTACACTATTGGAACAGGAAGCCAGCCCGCCAATTAATAGCAGGGCCAACAAGTAGAGAGGTAACGTACGCATGAAAAAAGAAAAACTAGTTTTAGGTATTGCTTTATTTAGCCGAAATCACGTCAATGTTATAGAGCAAAGGGGTGTTCGGGGCAATCTTGTAGATATTATTAATCAAAAGACCGGTTGTTGAATACCCCACCGTCGAAGGAAAAATCAGCGTCGCTTTATCGCCAACTCGCAACAGTTTCAGGCCGTCATTAAAGCCCGTCACATTGTATTGATTCAGGCCGGTGCTTGTGCTATCGAATCCAATCGCCGTTTTAGCCCGAAGTTGTTTGCCTACATAATTCGCCTGTATCGTCTTATTAGTAGCGAGTGCCGTTTTAACCGAATCACCGGTTGGGTTCGCGGTTCTCATAATCAGGCGAATGCCACTAGCCGTAGTTGTAAGAACAGTCAGTTTATTGGCGGCTATGTATTCATTAATCTGTTGTTCTTCCGTCCGCGCCCGAATCAAACTCACGTCGTACCGAACAGGTATATTAGCCGCAATTAACGGACTAGTTGAACCAATACTTTTGAACGCCAAACTGGATGGCATCAACATGATCGCCGTTTCACCTTCATGCATTTTCAATAACCCTTCCTGCAAACCCGCTTTCAGTGCTCCCTCAAAAAACGGAAAAAACGTAGACGTTTTCGCGTAAGTGGTATCAACGGCCTTATCTACAATAACTGCAGTATTACTCTCACTAGGAGTTATCGTTGATAAAGTATACATCAACTCAAGCTCCTGCCCAAATGCCGGGACAACAGTTGATGTGCTTGGTTTAGACACACTATAATATAATCCAGAGCTGGTAAACGAACCCGATATTCCCTTAGTGGTAACGTAACTTTGTATGTTCGCTAGTTCTGACGCATTGGATGTACTCACATCTTCAGGTGAACACGAAGCCAATCCAATCAGCGACAAAAAGCATAGAATGATAAATTGAAGTTTATGCATGAAAATAAACGAACAACATACTAACTACGCTTGTAGACCCACAACTGTGGCAAAACGTTGGTATGTGGATTAAAATTTCTGTTTTTACTCCCTAAATTAATCATCTCCCGATCAGGGCTGTAGTACCTGATCAATCAAATGAATGACTCCATTGGCCGTAGTCAGATCGGACTGTTTAATACTGGCAGCCGTTGTATTTTTAGCCCCTTTTACGGTAATCTGACCGGCTCCTACCGTCACAATAAGTTTATTACCACTTGATAATGTATTGAAACTTCCTGACTGAAGCTGATTCGAGAACAACGCTCCCGACACAATATGGTACATCAGAATATTGACCAGATTCTGCGGATTAGCCGACTCAATGGCAGCAATTGTATTATAGGTCTTATCCGCTTTAAAAGCCGCATCAGTCGGGGCAAAAACGGTAACTGCGCTAGACGCCGTTGTGCTGGTCAAAGCCGTTACCAATGCCGGATTGCTCGTACTGACTCGTTTAACAGCCGCTGCCAGGAACGTTAAATTCGGGTTATTCTGAATCGTTGCCAGCATCGTTCCGTTTGCGGGACTCAACACACGATCAATGGTATGGAAGTAGCCGTTGGCCACTACAATATCTGTCTGAACTAGTTTCGCATTGTTAATATAGGTAGACCCATCGGTCGATTTGTTAACAAAAGCGACGCCTTTACTGGCCGTTTCAACCGCATTCGATCCAGACGGAATCGTTGTTATCGGCGCTTTCCCGTATAGCGCATGATATAGTACAAAAGTCCGTGCCTGATCTTTTGTCATGGCTTTTATCGATTCGGCAGTTAAACCAGACGCCTGAAACGCAGCATCTGTTGGCGCAAATAGTGTCATATTACCTGCTTTTAGAGCATCCCCAACCTCTCCATATGCCATAGCCAGTTGGAACAAACCAAACTGGCTATCTTCCAGAATTCGATCGGTAATGGTTTGGGGTATTGCTACAGCATCGTCAGATTTCTGGCAACCCAGCGAAATAAGAAGCAGCGCAAATACAACAATTCGGCTCAGATACATCGAAAACGAAGTGATCATTGAATAAACGTTATGAAACAGGTCTATATCAAAAAAACGTATCGACTCTGTTTTTATGTTTTCCTCCGACCACAAAGATACCTAACAAAGAGCGAAAGAGTGAATAACCGAACTGACAGCCAGACAAGAGTGATGAATGCCTTGTGTTAATTCCGGATAACTCTGGTTCTTGTCGAATTCTTGGATTCTGATGACAGGCGAATGAATTCTTTTGCGCAGTTGGTGCAACGGTAGGCCTTAACAAAGGAAAACGCCTTTTGCCAACCCTTCCGAGATGCCCTACGAACATCTGTTTCCCCACAACGTGGGCACTGGCGACGAAAAACCACGTTTTGCCAAAACAGGTAAATGGCAATGACGATAACAATAAGCGCGATGTAAATAACAGGCAAGTGATCGAGTAAACGATTGAGCATGGCAAATAAAAAGAAGCGAACAAGATACTACTTAATTCCGAATTAATAATAACCATAATCCACTATGAACTTCATCTCCATATGCCATTGAATTACGGATAGCTCGCAAAGAACTACGATCCCTAATAGTCCATAATGACTATTAGAGTAGGAGCGAAAACAGCCAGGGCTAATCCCCCTTTATCATCGTAAAAACGATTTTAATAAAAATTAACGACCAGATAACTGGCCGGATTCTGTTGACGAGCGCAGGTTTGTCGTGATAAATAGGTATTTTTGTTCCCTTGTATCTTAAGTTTTGTTAAAACTCCCCGTTGGGATGAAGGAACACATTGATCCGAGCAATCTGCCGCAGCACATAGCCGTTATCATGGACGGAAACGGACGCTGGGCAAAGCGTCAGGGAGCTGCTCGGGTGTTTGGCCACCGTAACGCCATTAAGGCTGTTCGGGAAGTAACAGAAGGGTGCGCTGAGTTAGGCGTCAAATACCTAACCCTTTACGCCTTTTCAACCGAAAACTGGAACCGACCGAAGTTTGAAGTCGATGCACTTATGACCCTGCTGGTACATACCATTCGGGACGAGATAAAGACATTGATGAAAAACAATGTGCGGTTAGATAGCATCGGTAACAAAGACAGCTTACCTGCCGATTGTCAACGCGAATTGGCTGAAGCTATTCGCGAAACCAGCCAGAATACCGGATTGACACTGATATTAGCCCTTAGCTACAGTGGTCGCTGGGATATTATGGAAGCCGCCCGCCAACTAGCGATTGAAGCTAGAGATGGCAAACTTGATCCTGATCAGATCACTGAATCAATGTTCAGTCAACATCTGACGACCGGCAGCATTCCCGATCCTGAACTGATGATTCGAACGAGTGGCGAAATGCGTATCAGCAATTTTATGCTTTGGCAACTGGCCTACTCAGAGCTCTATATGCCCGACGTGCTCTGGCCCGACTTCCGAAAAGAACACTTGTACGAAGCTATCGTCAATTATCAACAACGTGAACGTCGATTCGGCAAAACCAGCGAACAAGTAGTAAAATAATCCGGGTTTGGGAGTAGGGCGTGTTCGATGAAAATAAGTAGTAGCGATTCCAACCCTCACATCCCTAATAGAATCCAGATAACCAACCAGTTAACAAAAATCAACTTGGAACACCGTATAAAAATCTTAATAGGGGCTGTTTGTCTGCTCGTAAGCCTGTTACCCGCTCAGGTTTGGGCGCAAGTACGAGTAGGTGTAGGTCGCGACACTCCTGCTCAACCTGCAGCCGAGACGAATGAATTACTCAACTACGCTAGCCCTAAAGAATATGAGGTTGTAGGATTAACCGTAACCGGCACCCGTTATCTGGATCCTAATTCGCTGGTTTCCCTGGCGGGATTGAAAGTTGGCGATAAAATTCGGATTCCGGGCGAAGTCGTTGGCTCGGCAGTACGAAAGTTAATGGAGTCGGGCCTGTTGGACAACGTCGAAATGTTCGCGACGAATGTTAATGAGAGTAAGATTTCGCTGATGTTCCGGGTTCAGGAACGGCCTCGTCTTTACCGGGTTAATTTCGTAGGCGTGAAAAAAGGGGAACAGGACAACCTGAAAGATAAAATCAAGCTTAACCTGGGTAAAATCGTAACGAACACGATTACGAAAAACACACAGCTGGCTGTTCGCAAATTCTTTGTTGATAAAGGTTATCTGAATACAAAAGTTAAAATCACGACTATTCCCGACAGTGCCCGTAATAATGCTACAATGCGGGTTTCGGTGGATAAAGGGCAGAAAATAAAGATTGCCAAGATTAATTTCGAAGGTATAGACGAAGTCGATGAACAGGCCGTGCGGATGAAAATGAAAAGCACGAAAGAAATGCGTTTTGGCCGCCTTTTCTCTCCTTCCAAATTCATCCCGAAAAAATACGAAGAAGACAAACAGAAACTTCTTGACTATTACAATAAGCTCGGTTATCGCGATGCCGCGATTGAACACGATTCGATCATCAATAATGGTGGTCGGACGATCAGTATCAACATGAAGTTGAACGAAGGTCACCAATATTTCTACCGTAAGATCGATTTTTCGGGTAACTACCTCTATACCGCCGATCAGCTTCGGAGCGTTTTGGGTGTCAATAAAGGCGATACATACAATCCCGAAGATTTAGAAAAGCGAATGAACGGCAATCCAGGTCAGGATTTGAGTTCGCAATACATGGATTTGGGGTATTTGTATTATAACGCTCAAGCGATCGAAAAAGCCATCGAAGGAGACTCGATTGATCTTGAGATTCGGATCTTTGAAGGCAAGCAGGCCACGATTAACAAAGTGATTCTGAACGGTAATACCAAAACCAGTGATCACGTAGTAATGCGTACGATTCGGACGTTACCCGGTCAGAAATTCTCGAAAACAAACCTGATTCGTACCCAGCGTGAATTAGCCACAATCGGCTATTTCGATCCTGAAAAAATCGGTATTAACCCTGTACCTCAGAGCGATGGTACAGTAGATATTGAATATAGTGTTGAAGAAAAGCCATCTGACCAGATCGAGTTATCAGGTGGTTGGGGTGGTTACGTAGGGTTCGTGGGAACGTTGGGTCTGACATTTAACAACTTCTCAGCGCGCAATATTCCTAACTTCAGTGCCTGGAAACCACTTCCCGCAGGTGATGGCCAACGCGTTCAGCTTCGTTTTCAGGCAAACGGGAGTCAGTATCAAGTATATTCGTTATCCTTTACCGAGCCTTGGCTAGGCGGTCGGAAGCCGAATGCTTTATCGGTAAGTGCTAGCCATACGGTTTATCGGACGTTCTACGATCCACTGAATCCATATAGTATTTATCAAAGTCTGCAAGGACGTACTCCAACGGGTTCTTACACAAATACAGCTATTACGATTGGTTTAGGGCGTCAGCTAAAAGTCCCAGACGATTATTTCTCGCTGACGAATTCGATTTCCTACCAGCGGTATGATCTGAAAAACCTTGACTTGTTCTATATCGGCTATAAAGACGGGATTTCGAACAACATCACATTCAATACAACCCTGTCGCGCAATAGCATCGATAACCCTCAGTTCCCACGGAACGGATCATCGTTTACGTTGAGCGGTTCGTTTACACCACCTTACTCAGCCTGGCGTACCACAACAGCCACTGAAAAGCCTGAAGACAAATACAAGTTTGTTGAATACCACAAATGGATGTTCGATGCCAGCTGGTTCCAGACGATCTTCGGAAAATTGGTACTTAATACGCGTGCTCACTTAGGCTTCCTGGGTAGCTATAACAAACGTACGACCATTGGTCCCTTCGAGCGATTCATTTTGGGTGGTTCTGGCTTAGCGGGACAAGGACAGTTTGCGCTTGCACAGGACATTATCGGTTTACGTGGTTATGACGATCGTAGCGTTTATACTGCTGATTACGACCGTGCTGTTGATCAAACGTCTCGTAGCCAGGGTGGTGTGGTATACAACAAGTTCGTAGCAGAACTTCGCTATCCTGTTTCGTTGAATCCGTCGGCTACAATTTTCGTACTGACGTTCTTGGAAGCGGGAAATAACTGGGCAAGTTACAAGCAGTACAATCCATTCGATCTGAAACGGTCGGTTGGTTTTGGTGCTCGTATTTTCATGCCTGCCTTTGGTTTGATCGGGATTGACTACGGCTACGGTTTCGACAAGATTCCGGGCGTAAAAGACAAAGCGTCGGGTCAGTTCCACTTCACAATTGGGCAGCAGATCAGATAAGATTTGCGAAAGCTGATCGTTAAATGAGTTTATAAGGTATGGTTTTTGTAAGAAAGCTTATCATCCCTGCTTCATAAACCTGTTTGACAATCAATCACTTCCTGCAAAAAATTGCCTGGCTCCCGATGAAAAAAGTCCTGTTATTCGTATTTTTGTATGCTGTAGTCCTTAGTAATTCTGCTCAGGCGCAGAAATTCGGGTACATCGATTCGGAGTATATTTTCAGTAAAATGCCCGAATATCAGAAAGCTCTCAGCGAAATAGACAAGTTCGCAGATAAGTGGTCAAAGGATATTCAGGATAAATACGTCGAAATCGAAAAACTGCAAAAGGCGTATCAGGCCGAAGAAATTCTGCTCACCGAGGATATGAAGCGTGATCGCCAGCGTGTAATTAGTGATAAAGAGCGTGAAGCCCGTGAATACAACAACAAAGTTTTTGGTTATCAGGGACTTTTGTATGAGAAAAAAAAGGAGTTGATGAAATCACCTATGGATTTGATCAACAGGGCTGTTGAAAAAATATGTTTGCAGAAAAAACTGGAGTTTATGTTTGATAAAGCGTCTGATTTCGTGATGCTTTATACAAATCCCCGGCACGATTATTCTGACTATGTAATGGAAGAACTGGGCCTGGACACTAAACCAACTGCTGCCACCAGCAATCCAACAAATAAAACAACCACAAAACCTAAGTAGTACAAACAACTAATTTCGAAATGAAGAAAAACCTCGTCATGGCGTTTGCAGCAGCCCTTCTGGTAGGCAGTTTAAACGCCCAGGCACAAGCCCCAACGACAACGCCCACTACGACAACCGCAGGTCCGCTGAAGTTAGGCTATACGAACATTGATTACGTCCTGTCGCAAACACCTGAAGCTAAAGATATTCAAAACCAACTGACCATTCAGCGGACCCAAACCGAAAACGAGCTGAAGCGGATGCAGAAGGAATTGGAAGATAAATACGCTGCCTACGAAAAAGGAGCTGCTCAGATGTCGGATGTAATTCGGAAAGACCGCGAAACGGAGTTACAGAGCCTTCAGGCACGGATTCAGGAATTCGGCCAAACGTCACAGCAGTCGCTGCAAACGAAATATCAGCAATTGGTAAATCCAGTTGTTCAGAAAATTCAGAAAGCAATCGATGCGGTTGCCAAAGAATCTGGATTCCAGTATGTGTTTAATCTCGATGCGGGTGCCAATACTATCCCCATTTTATTGGTCGCTCCTGAAGAGAACAACATTACGGAGCTGGTTCTGAAAAAATTAGGCATTGACCCTGCCAAAGCTGCCGCTGCTGCCAAACCAGCTACCACTGGTGGAAGCACACCTGCTACCAAGCCTGCTACTCCAGCAACGGGTGGAGCAACGGCACCAAAGAAAAATTAAGGTTTTTTGACTAATTGAATAAAGCCTCTTCTTAACAGGAGAGGTTTTTTTATGACATTTCATGCCGACTAAACCAGTTTAAACTTATTACTTTCTCTAAGAAAAATATAATTTTTATAAGCAAACTTGTCGTTTTCGCTAAGAAAAATCTCAATTTTGTCCTTTAAGTAGGGCAAGACAAAATCTTAGGCTGTACTTTTACGTTTTCCCAAACAGACCACCTCTAATCGTCGCAATGACCCGAACTACTGGTATACTAGTATGGATGTTGCTAATCGCTACGATTGTTAGCACCCATGCGCAGGATTCCAAACCATTACAATTAGTATTTCCTACACAAGCCAACTGGAATATTGTTGCCGAAGGCAGTACTGTCCGGTTTGATATAAAAGCAATCGGTGCGCCAACCGATACGCTCACGTTTGACTTCGGGAGTGATACGCCGGACGGTATGCATCTTGATTCGCTGGGTCACTTTACCTGGACACCCAGCTTTGATTTGGCCGACCGAATTCAAACCACGAAAACCTATCCCGTAACGTTTGAGGTACGCAATCAGCGTGATCAAGCAGCTACGCATACGATTGAGTTTAAAGTACTACATGTCAATCGTCCTCCTGTCATTGGCGAATTACGGCCCTTTTATGTAAGCTACCGGACGCAGAATACGTATAAAATGGACGCTCAAATGGTGCATGACGACGATGGCGATCCTATCGTGTTTATTCCCATTGCTGATCAAATGCCTGAGGGCAGCAAATTGTCATCGCAAGGCGAATTAACCTGGACCCTATCGTTAAATCAGTTTAATCGACTGAAGCAAAACCCGCAATACATAGAATTTTGGGTAGAAGATCAACCCGCTAAAGCGCGTACCAAAGGCCGATTGAAAGTAGAGGTTACGCAAATGGATTTACCTCCCGAAATCACAGTTATTCCGAGAGAAGCACATTACAAGCTGCGCGAAAATGCTACGGTTAATCTTAAGTTCTATTTATCAGACCAGAACGGCGAGGACGATGTTTCTATGTTCGGTTTTTTATCAGATAATCAGCAAATTCCCAAAACAGCTCTGATCAAAAATACGCCAAATCAATACGAGTTTATCTGGCAACCAGGTTACGATTTCGTTAAAGATCCCTACGATTCACTTAATGTTCAAATCACCTTTTACGTGCTTGACAAAGCCCAAAATCGAGCGGAACAGCGAATTACCTTCACGATTTTAAATGCCGTAAATGAGGCTGAAAAAGATCGTTACTACTATGCTCAATACCGACAGGCATTAGTACAGGCTTGGGGATTGGTAGAGCAATTGGCCGAGAAAGAAGAACAACTCAAACGTGATTATAAACGAGCGAAAGGTGGTAAACGGAATCGCTCGGTTGCGAATGCTTCGTTAGGAGCCATTACTGGCGTATCACCCGCGGTTACAAATGGCAATCCTGATTCCCAACGGCTTATTTCGGCCGTAGGCGGAACAGCGGTTCTGACGATGGGTACGCTCGAAGCAACGGAGGTTATCGGTAAATCGATGAAAGATTTACTTGATCGTTATAACTACGTACTGGGCAAGAAAAGTGAGCTACAGAACAAGGGAGATATCTTTTCTCGTGAATTCGCGCTCAAATCGACCCGACGTAACGGTGAGTTCGTCAAAAAATTAGATGATTTCCGCAATTCGATGAGTTTGAGCGGCTTAGTTGCCCTTGAATTGGATGCCAATTGGCAGAGCAAAAAAGAAGCGACGGATAAAGCCATCAAACGAACATTCAAAGACTTCACCCCGCTAGAGGAAACGCAATAATAGGTTCAGGCTTTTTTCGAGAATATTTTTTGTCATTCTGACCGCAGGAAAGAATCTCAAATTTTCCTTACTTGAAGTGAGGGTAGATTAAGATTCTTCCCTACGGTCAGAACGACAAAAACGCTCAGCAGAAGTAGGTTTTAACCGTTTCAATTCGAAAACAGAAACGGTTATACTATTTCAATTGTAAATGTAGCTTCGAACACCCCTCCTACTTCAACCTGTTGAATCGCTTCTTTTTCCTGGATGGGTTTAGGACTTCCTTCGCTATCCGCACATCCCAGCCAAGGCTCGATACAAACAAAGGGCGCGCCAGGCTTTGCCCATATACCCAAATAAGGGAACTCTGGAAAATCGACCTTGACAGCGTGATTATGTCGATCGCTCCGAATCGATACACGCTTGGAAGATAGATTTTTGAATACCAACGCATCCTGATCAAATAAATGCTTCGTTAAGTGAAGTCGATTCCCTTCTGTCGGTACGACTTTCGTTTCACCCGTGAAATAGCCTCCCCCCGAGAGCATGTGAGTTTCCAGGGTTTCCTCCTTCTCAAATTCGATAAAATAGTCTTCGTACGACTCATTTACGTAGAATGGAACGTTAAATGCCGGGTGAGCACCAACCGAGAAATAGACAGTTTTATCATCCTCATTCACAACACGATAGGTAATCGATAATCGAGGCCCTTCTATTTCGTATATAATCTGAAATTCAAAGGCATACGGGTAATGTGTTCGCGTTATCTCGCTCGAACGCAACATAAACACAGCATGCGTATCCGATGATTCAATTGTTTCCAGCGTCGACTGCCTCGTAAAACCATGTCGTTCAATTGGATAGGTTTTACCATCGACCAGCAGTTGATTATTGAGACAACCGCCTACTACCGGAAACAAATTAGGTGCATGCCAGCCCCATATACCTGGGTCGGCTTGCCAAAGGTGTTCAATACCAGTTGGCTTATGAAGAATCGAAGTGAGTTCAGCACCTTTGGGGCGGATCAATACGCGGAGATGATCGTTTTCTAGAGTCGTCATGGTGCCAAAAATAACAAAAGCCGCCCAAACTGAGCGGCTTTTGCAAAATCAACAGCCATCGGGAAACTGGTCTGTTGAGTTGGTTTAGAACCGGAAGTGCGAAAACGCCTTGTTGGCTTCGGCCATACGGTGCGTATCGTCCTTCTTTTTAACAGCTGCGCCTTCACCTTTTGCAGCTGCGACGATCTCGGCTGCTAACCGATCTACCATGGTTTTTTCACCCCGCGAACGAGCATACTTAATAAGCCATTTCATGCCTACCGCGACTTTTCGGTCTGCCCGTACTTCGGTTGGCACCTGGAAGGTAGCTCCACCGACGCGACGACTTTTTACTTCAACTGACGGCATTACGTTGTTCAATGCCTTTTTCCACGTATCGAGTCCACTTTCGCTTGTGCGTTTCGACACTACGTCAAGGGCATCGTAGAAAATTGAGTACGCCAGGCTCTTTTTGCCTTCGTACATCAGGTTATTTACAAATTTGGTTACCAGGACCTCTTTATATTTTGGGTCGGGTAACACATAACGCTTGGGCGGTTTCGCCTTTCTCATGTTTCTTCAGATTTTTGGTCTTACTCTGAACGCGGCCAGCCACGAGCTTTCCAACGTCCAGTCGATTTTTTGATATATGATGTAGGGGTATGATATATGCCATTATTGATACATCATATATCCTATATCACACTTAATTATTTCTTCTTACCTTTTGCTGGTGGAGCACCTTTGCCGCCTTTGGCTGGAGCCTGACCTGGCTTCGGACGCTTAGCACCGTATTTCGAGCGGCTTTGCAGACGACCGTTTACACCGGCAGTATCCAACGCACCCCGAACAATGTGGTAACGAACACCAGGCAGATCTTTAACCCGACCACCGCGGATCAATACGATCGAGTGCTCTTGTAGGTTGTGACCTTCACCTGGGATGTAGGCGTTAACTTCCCGGCCGTTCGTCAGACGAACCCGGGCAACTTTACGAAGGGCCGAATTCGGCTTCTTCGGCGTCGTAGTGTACACCCGTGTGCACACGCCCCGACGTTGCGGGCAGGCGTCTAAAGCTGGCGACTTCGACTTGTCGACAAGCTTCTCACGGCCTTTACGCACTAATTGTTGTATAGTAGGCATTCTTGATTTTGGTTACGAAAAAACAGTCTTCCCGAATTTTGAGGTGCAAAGGTAAGAAAAATAGTGATAAATTATTACTAACACCTCTCAATTTATCGTTCATCACTCATTGTTTATCACTATTTTACGCTTGTCCACCTGGGCCACCAAAGCTCCCGGATGGGAATCGGAATGTATCGTTGGGTTGGTTGATCCCTCCGTAGGCTTCTTCATAGCGGCTAATATTCTCGCGCAGAGCATCTAATAGGCGCTTGGCATGCTCTGGTGTTAAAATAATACGTGCTTTTACCTTGGCTTTTGGCACACCGGGCATTAGTCGGATAAAGTCCAGAATAAACTCACTATTTGAATGAGCGATCATGGCTAGATTGGCATAAACACCCTCGGCAATTTCTTCACTCAATTCGACATCAATCGCACCTTCGGGATTCGGGTTTTGCTGTTGATTATTCATTAGTATAAAACGGTTTAAAAGAGAAACCAACAGGCGGTTAGAGTTGCCTGTTGGTTTTGAATTAGTTAATTCGATTACACAAAATTACGACAATTCCAGGATGCAATCGTCCTGTTCAACAACAGTACCCTCTTTGAGTTGAATTCCGGCAATTGTTCCTTCCTTCTGAGCAGCTACAATACTTTCCATTTTCATAGCTTCGATCACAAACAGGGGTTGATTTTTCTTGACAACATCGCCCGGCTTGACCAGAATTCTCGTCAGACGACCCTGTAGCGGAGCTCCCACATCACCTGGTTTAGCTACTTTAGCATGCTGAAGCTTTTCAACTTTTGAGGCTTTATCCCGAACTTTTACCTGCCGACTCTGACCATTCAATTCAAACGTGATCGTTCGCATACCGAACTCGTCAGGTTCTGATTTGAACAATAGCCGGACGAGAATATTTTTTCCTTCTTCAATGTTGATCAGAATTTCCTCGTTCTCTTTCAGGCCATAGAAAAACGCGGGCGTCGGGATAATGCTGACGTTTCCGTATTGCTCGTTGGCTTTGTAATATTCGTCGTACACCTTCGGGTACATCTGGTATGACAGATAGTCTACGAAACCATCGTTCAGCGGGTATTTCTCCTGAAAGAGCTTGAAATCCGCATCAAAATCAATTGGTTTCAGATGACTATTCGGGCGATCCGTAATTGGTTCTTCACCTTTCAGGACAACTCGCTGAATATCTTCCGGGAATCCACCAACGGGTTGGCCTAAAATTCCCTTCATCAATTCTTTTACCGATTCCGGGAAAGCTAATGACTCACCTCGTGTCAATACATCGTTAGCCGTCAGGTTGTTGGCCGTCATGAAAATAGCCATATCCCCAACCACTTTCGATGAGGGCGTTACTTTCACGATATCGCCAAAGAGTTGGTTAGCAACCGAGTAATTCTTTTTCAGCGTTTCGAATTTATCGCCCAAGCCCGTAGCAATTGCCTGTGGTTTCAGGTTGGAATACTGCCCGCCCGGAATCTCGTTCTCGTAAACCTCGGCGCTGCTGGCTTTCATACCCGACTCAAACGGATAATAATACTCACGCACATCTTCCCAATAGTTTGAGTAAGCATTCAGGGAAGACAGATTCATGGGGCATTCGCGCTCGTGTCCTTCCATCATAGCAACCACCGAATTGAAATTTGGCTGCGACGTCAGACCGGATAATGCCCCCAGCGCACAATCGACAATATCGACACCAGCATCAATAGCTTTCAGATAGGTAGCCGCCTGAATACCAGCTGTATCGTGGGTATGCAGATGCACCGGAATACTAACCGCTTTTTTCAACTCACGCACCAGAACATCGGCAGATAAAGGCTTGAGTAACCCAGCCATATCTTTAATTGCCAGCAGATGAGCCCCTTCGTCCTCAAGTTGGCGGGCCATATCGAGGTAATATTGGAGCGTATATTTTTTCTGATTTGGTGAAAGTACATCGCCGGTGTAGCAGATAGCCGCTTCACAAAGCGCATCGGTTCGTTCACGGACGGCGCGGATACTCACTTTCATGGCTTCGACCCAGTTAAGCGAATCGAAAATGCGGAATACATCGATACCCGTTTCCCACGATTTTTCTACGAATTTCTCAATCAGGTTATCGGGGTAAGCCGAATAACCGACTGCGTTGGAACCCCGGAACAGCATTTGCAAAAGCATATTCGGCATGGCCTCGCGCAGGGCTTCCAGACGCTTCCAGGGGCTTTCATACAGGAAGCGCATGGATACATCGAAGGTTGCACCACCCCAAACTTCCATTGAGAAGAGTTCAGGGTGATTCTTGGCAAATCCTTCCGCTACCTTTTGCAAATCCTGCGTCCGAACGCGGGTGGCTAGCAGAGACTGGTGACCATCGCGGAAGGTTGTATCCGTGTAGAGAACGCATTTTTGATCGTTAACCCACTGACTGAAATTTTCCCGACCTAGCTCTTTCAACCGATCCCGATTCCCTTTTGGATACGAGCTGTAGGTATCGAACGTCGGAACGATTGGCGTGCGAAAAATCTTGCTATCATCTTTCTTTTTAACCTCTGGATTTCCGTTTACGATGACTTCGGCGAGGTAATTAAGTACCCGCGTAGAACGGTCCTGTGGTTTCCGGAAATCAAATAGTTCAGGATGATTTTCAATGAACGATACTCGAGCTTCACCTCGCTGGAAAATTGGGTGTCGAATCACATTCTCCAGGAAACCAATATTCGTTTTAACCCCCCGGATTCGGAATTCAACCAGGGCCCGCATCAAACGTTGGGTAGCCCCTTTGAGTGTTCGTCCCCGTGCCGACACCTTCACAATCATCGAATCGAAGTAGGGCGAGATTTTCATGCCCGCATAGCTACTTCCTTCGTCCAGACGAATACCAAATCCGGCAGCATTTCGATACGCTGTGATCGTTCCAAAATCGGGTTTGAAGCCGTTTGCAGGGTCCTCCGTCGTAATCCGGCACTGGATTGCGTAACCGTTCAGTGGAATTTCGTCCTGATGATTGATGTAAATGCCATTATCGGAAAGCCGATAGCCCATCGCAATCAGAATCTGCGTTCGGACGATATCAATACCGGTTACTTCCTCTGTTATTGTATGCTCAACCTGAATCCGGGGATTTACTTCGATGAAATAGATATTCTCGTTTTTATCGACTAGAAACTCAACCGTTCCTGCATTAGAATAATTAACGGCCTTCCCCAACTGAAGCGCGTAGGCATACAGTTTATTCTTTGTTTCCTGCTTCAGTCCAAACGAAGGAGCAACTTCAACTACTTTCTGAAACCGTCGTTGTACAGAACAGTCGCGCTCGTAGAGGTGAACGATATTCCCATGCTGATCGCCAAGCAATTGCACCTCAATATGCTTTGGATCTTCGATGAATTTCTCCAGGAAAATGGTATCATCCCCAAATGCATTTTTTGCTTCGTTCTTTGCTTCAGTAAAAGCCTTGGGAAAATCTTCGGCATTACGCACGACGCGCATACCTCGTCCACCGCCACCAGCAGCGGCTTTTACCATAACCGGAAAGCCAATCCGTTCGGCTTCGCTCAGGGCAAATTCGGGCGTCATGTTTTCTTCCCGCGAGTCCGGAATCAGCGGAACATTCGCCGTCGTTGCCAGATTTTTAGCCCGAACTTTATCACCCAATGCATCCATAGCCTCGGGCGATGGGCCAACGAAAATAATCCCCTCCTCCCGGCACCGTTTTGCCAGTTTTACATTCTCCGACAGAAAGCCGTAGCCTGGATGAATGGCATCGATCTTGTGTCGCTTAGCCAGCAAAATAATTCCTTCAACATCCAGATACGGTTTCAACGGATCTTCATCACGACCAATCTGATACGCTTCGTCAGCTTTATACCGGTGAAGCGAATAGCGGTCTTCATACGTGTAAACGGCAACTGTTGTAATACCCAGTTCGGTAGCGGCCCGCATGATCCGGATAGCGATTTCGCCCCGGTTAGCGACTAGCAGACGTTTAATTGGTCGGATGTATTCTTTCATGGAATCTTAATGAAAGTGCCTTTTGGCTGTAAGGATGTCAAAAAACACGGCAAGATGGGCCAAAATTTTGAAAATGCCTTCCTGTACCGTACAATCTTTGGAGAAGGCAGGTTTTTCCGGGAATATTGCAGAAATCAACAAAACCACCCAGTATACTTTCGGCTAGCTTTACCTGCTTTATATAAGGCACGTTTTATTACTTTTGCCTATCTCATACTACTTACTTCGCGAAGGTGGTAGTCATCGGGAAATGAATGATTTATTGGCCCGTGAATTTTTGTCGCGCTTTATAACTTATAGCGCCGTAAGCTTAAAATCATAGCCAACTTATATAATATGATTTCTAAGCTAATCAAGCAGATTGCCCGTTTCGATTCGCATTATCGGCTCTTTATTGCTCTGACGGTCAGTGCACTCACTTTTTTTCTTATTCCTGATCGGTTTTCGTTTACTGATCCCGTTCGTCTGACAATCCTCTGGGTGGCTTTTGCAGCAACAATATTAATCTTGGCCTGGATATCGATGCTGCTAACTCATCCTCGCGATTTACCTAAGGAAGCGCATCTTCAGGATTCGACCCGTTTCTGGATGCTGGTTATCCTTGTTATTGCAGCTGTAGCAAGCTTATTTGCTGTGATAGCGCTTCTCAACGCAATGGATAAGAATAAGGAGGTACACTTACTATTGCCCACAACGGCTGTTGCCTGCGCCTGGCTATTAGTACACACTGTGTTTACACTTCGGTATGCACATTTATATTATGGCAATCATATCCGAAAAACGGGACCGCCGAAAGGATTGGATTTTCCGAATGAGGATGAACCTGATTACCTCGACTTTGCCTATTTCTCTTTCGTAATTGGCATGACTAGCCAAGTATCCGACGTAGCGATCAGGGCAAAAGTTATGCGTCGTACAGCTCTGGCTCATGGTATACTTTCCTTCGGCTTCAACGCTATTATCATTGCCCTCACCATCAGCGGGCTATCCAAATGAGTTAGTCACCATCTCGATTGGTTGACCGTCGGACTGCGGCTGCCTGCTTTTTTGCCTTTTCGGCTTGTTCTTTTTCATAGATTTCACGTTGTCGTTTATCAGAAATCAGGTTCCGATAAAGACCATTCAGTACAAAGATGTCATCGACCTCGTCGATTAGCCGATGGAGTTGTTCACGAACTTGGTTAATATTCATTGAAAAAAAGGTCAGAACCTATATAGAAAAGTGATCGACAAAAGTAGGCTTGAAAGCTGATTCTCTCCCAGCGTTTTTCGGTAGACATATTTTTTTAGAATAGATTGTTCGTATAGAAATCCAAATCTTTTTCTCGTCCGTATGTGCTTTAGACCAACAAAGTATAATCTTGATGGTTAAAGTTGCTAAGAACCATTTAATGTTATGGAAAAGAAAGAAAAAGAAATAGGCCTGTCTATGTTGCCAGGTGAAATGGAGCCAGTAATGGTAGGCCGCCGACTGTTTTTGCGCTATGCGGGCGCGTTAACAGCCGGAGGAGCTCTATTATCTGCTTGCGGAGATGAAGAAAATCCAACCACCGTAATGGCCCCAGTCGATTTGGGAAGTGGTGACACAGGTATCCTGAACTACGCCTATGCTCTGGAACAACTCGAAGCTGCTTTTTATACCCAAGTTATCGCTACGCCGTATGCGAATATGCCGGATGTCGAAAAAGCGATATTGACCGATATTCGTGATCACGAAATCATTCACCGCGAATTCTTCAAAGCGGCTCTGGGAACAAGCGCTATTGGGGCGTTAACGCCAGATTTTAGCAAGATTAATTTCACTGATCGAACGAGCGTTTTGGGCGCAGCAAAGGCATTTGAAGATTTAGGTGTATCGGCCTATAACGGGGCTGGTCGATTAATTACGAATGGAGATTATTTGGTTCTGGCCGGTAAGATTGTGTCGGTAGAAGCTCGTCATGCAGCGGCTATTCGAGATCTGATTAGTGTAAGGTCAGCTGATTTTGCTGGCGACGATGTGGTAGACGCCAATGGTTTGGACAAAGCCAACGCGCCCTCTGTTGTATTACCAATTGCACAACCCTTCGTTAAAACGCAGATCACAGCGACCAACCTTCCCAAGTAAACCGGACATAAGCCATGAATTTCTTAAAAATAATTTCTGATATCGAGCAAATTGATCCTGAAGTCAGTGATCGCTATCGCTTCTATTCTCGCCGGAACCTGCTGAAATTTGGTTCAAATTTGGCAGCCGCTGGTATTCCAACGTTGGTTGCCGCTAGCCTTAACAAAGCCTTAGCCCAATCCACAACGCCTTCGGCAGCCGCTGTCGCAGCGCTGAATTTTGCGCTCACGCTCGAATATCTGGAGGATGAGTTTTATCGTATGGGCTTAGCCGCTCAAGGCCTAATTCCAACGGGCGATCGAACGGTTATTTCGCAGATCAGCAAACACGAAACGGCACACGTCAATCTCTTGAAAACAGCCTTAGGTACGGCTGCGATTGCGAAGCCAACATTCAAATATCCAACAGGAACTTTTACGACCTACGCAACCTTTTTGGCAACTGCCCGCGTATTGGAAGATACAGGTGTTCAGGCATATAAAGGACAGGCTGGCGAACTGATCAACGATAAAGCAATTTTGCAAACGGCGCTTCAAATTCACTCCGTCGAAGCCCGGCACGCGTCGGAAGTGCGTCGGATGTTGGGGCTGAAAGGCTGGGTTTCGGATACAACTCAGACTACGTTCAAGCAAGGCACGGTTGATCTGAAAACGCTGAATACTGGAAAATCGGATGACGCACTTCGGGAGGCTTTCGATGAGCCCCTGACGAAGGCACAAGTGTTAACACTGGCAGCGCCATTTCTGTAAAAATATATAGGGAGACCGGGAAACCGGCAAGGGTGACGAAAGGCATCGGGGTTTTCTCTGGTGCCTTTTTTTATAAGCCCACCCTAAATCCTTCTCCCGTGTAGAGGAACCAAAAAAATGAAGATCGCAAAGTTCCTTCCCACTGGAGAAGGATTTAGGATGATGTAATGATCGTAGATATATAATCATTACATCTCCATACTTGCCCATATTTAGCGAACTTCGCTTGCCTAAGTGATAGTCGCATGAAATTTCTTCGTATTCTACTTAAAATCCTGTTGGGACTGGTTGTTTTTATCATACTGTTTCTGGCTGTTAGCCTGGCCCCTGTTGATGAGACGCCCTACCAGCAAATGCCCTATTATAGTCAAACTAAACAACGGTTAGACGCGCTTCCTGATGCTCCCACTGCAAAAACTTCAATTCGGGCAGGCTGGGCGAAAGCGAACATTACGCCACCATACACAACTCCAACGGGTGGTTACGGTGCTCGGCGCGGCAAACATTGGCATGTTGTCAGCGACTCAATTTTTGCACGGGCCATTGTGCTGGATAATGGCTCGACAAAAGTGGCAGTTGTCGGTCTGGATTTGCTTATTACACCCCCTACTGTAGCTGAAGTCCTGAAAAAACGCTTGCCTGAAGTAGGGCTGAAATGGGAGTCTGTCTATATGGGCGCTATCCACTCGCACAACAGCATTGGTGGTTGGGCACCCGGATTGGTAGGCGAGTTGATTGCCGGTGAGTACGATGAAAAAATTGTGACTCGCATTGTTGAAGGTGTTCTAAAAGCTATTCGGCAGGCGCAAACGACAATGGCTCCTGCGCAGGTTGGATATGGGCAGGTCGATGCCACGGATCATATTTACAATCGAATTGGGCATTCAGGACCGACGAAGCCACTTGATGGATTGGTTCGTCTGCTGGAGCTGAAAAAGGCAACGGGCGAGTCGGCATTGATTTGCTCATTTGCGGGGCACGCTACATTATTTGAAGATAGCATGTGGGATTACCTCAGCCGCGATTATCCCGGTGCGCTGGTTGATCGACTGGAGAAAAAGTCGGCCAATTTTGCCGTCTTTCTGGCAGGTGCGGTAGGGAGTACTGGACCAGAAGCCCGAGGCAAAACGGATTTTCAGGAAATCCAGAATTATGCGGGCGATCTAGCGGCTCGTATTGAACAGACAGTTCCTACCATTCGGCTTAAATCCGATAGTACCTTAGCTATGCTAACGTTGCCGCTCGGCCTCCGCGAACCGCATCCCCGTGTGATTGGCAACTGGCGCGTTCGTCCCTGGTTGTTTCATGCTATTTACGGCGATTACCCTTCGGATCTGAAAGCGATACGCATTGGTCAGACGGTAATGCTCGGAACTCCCTGCGATTATTCGGGTGAATTTGTAGCTGACTTTAAACCAATCGCTCAGCGCAGAGGAGTTAATCTTATGATTACCAGCTTCGATGGTGGCTACGTCGGTTACATTACACCTGATGCCTATTACAATCGCTCAACCTATGAAACTCGCGATATGAACTGGTTTGGGCCTTATAATGGAGCTTATTTCGAAGAAATGATGATGGGGTTATTGAAAAAAATATAGCTTGATCCATGTTTTTTCGCCTGACCTTTTTACTGACGATAGCCGTCTGCGTTACTGCTCTTATCGTCCATACGAATGATTCCGCCGTTATACGTATTAATCTCTTAGGTTATCGCCCCAATAGTCTCAAAATAGCGGTATGGGGCAGTCTGACCGAGCGAACGATTCACACGTTTCAACTTATTGAAGAACAGTCTGGTCAGGCGGTAAAGACATTGCCAACGAGTAAAGCATTTGGGCAATACGGTTCGTTTCAGCAAACCTATCGACTCGATTTTTCGGCTATACAAAAGCCCGGTCAGTATTATCTCCAGACAGATGATGGTACGCGATCACCCAGTTTTCGGATTGGTGAAGATGTATATAAGGGCGCGGCTGATTTTTGCCTACGCTACATGCGTCAACAACGAAGCGGCTATAATCCTTTTTTGAAAGACTCCTGCCATACGCACGATGGCTATACACTTTACGGTCCGATGCCCGATAGTACGCATATCGATGCATCTGGTGGCTGGCACGACGCGTCGGATTATTTACAATACGTAACTACATCGGCGAATGCTACGTATCATTTACTAGCTGCTGTTCGCGATTTCCCATCGGCCTTTGGCGATGACTATCAGGCGAATGGATTGACGGGCGCAAATGGCTTACCTGACGTACTCGATGAAGCACACTGGGGATTGGACTGGCTCCTTAAAATGCACCCTACCGACGATTGGCTGTTCAATCAACTCGGCGACGATCGAGATCACGCGGGCATGCGCATTCCGAAAGAAGATAATTTTTATGGAAAAGGTCTCGAACGTCCCGTTTACTTCGCGACGGGCCAGCCGCAGGGGATGTTTAAGTACAAAAATCGCGCTACGGGCGTTGCGTCGACAGCGGGAAAAGTTAGCAGTGCGATGGCGTTGGGTTGTCAACTGTTGCAGAATCGTCAACCGACTTATGCCAACCTGCTCCGTCAGCGATCACATTCAGCTTACAAATTAGGCCTGGATAAACCGGGAAATTGCCAGACGGCACCCGGTCGTGCGCCCTATTTCTACGAAGAAGACAATTACGTAGATGACATGGAACTGGCTGCCGTTGAGCAACTTAATCTACTTGGAGCGACTGGCAAACAGGCCCAGAAATGGTACAAGATCGCGCTGGATTTTGCCCGTCAGGAACCCGTTACGCCCTGGATTCTGAACGATACCGCGCGGCATTATCAGTGGTATCCGTTCGTGAATGTTGGACATGCCGAACTGGCGAAAAAACTGCCAGTCAGCCAACGAAAAACGGTTACGGATTTTTACAAACAGGGAATTGATATTATCTGGAAACGGGCAGCCCAGAATGCATTTTATCGAGGAGTGCCGTTTACCTGGTGTAGTAACAATTATACGGCTTCGTTTGCAACGCAATGTTTCTGGTATCGACACCTAACAGATGATAAACAGTATGCAGCACTCGAACAAGCCAATTTCGACTGGTTATTTGGCTGCAATCCGTGGGGAACCAGTTTCGTGTACGGGCTCCCGACCAATGCTGATACACCCGCTGATCCGCATTCGGCGTTTACGCACCTGAAAAATTATCCAATCGATGGCGGTCTGGTGGATGGCCCGGTTCGGGGAAGTATTTACAGTAAACTGATTGGCATTACGCTTTATCAGCCCGATGAATATGCGGCTTTTCAGAGTACTGTAGCCGTTTATCACGATGATTATGGCGATTACAGTACCAATGAACCAACCATGGATGGCACGGCTTCCCTCATTTATTTGCTGGCTGCCAAACAGGCTGAACAGTTAACTAACGCCAATAAACCTGCTCCGAAAAAGGCAAATCAGCCGGTAAAAAAACAGAATCGATTACAAACGTCTGACCAGAAATCGACTTATTTCAAAGGTGCTAAAATTCGAGGAGATACTACTGCTCGTCGATTAGCGCTGGTATTTACAGGCGATGAATTTGCTGATGGTGGCCACACTATAGCCCGAACGTTACGAAAACACGGCGTTCGGGCTTCGTTTTTTCTAACGGGCCGTTTTCTGCGGAATCCAGCTTTTTCGTCAATCATCGAACAATTAATTCAGGAAGGCCACTACCTCGGCCCCCACTCCGACCAGCATTTACTCTATTGTGACTGGCGCAAACGCGATAGTCTACTAGTCAGTCATGAACAGTTTCTGGCTGACTTACGAGCGAATTACGTTGCATTGACCCGATTTAATCCGCAACAAACAACCCGAATCTTTTTACCCCCTTACGAATGGTATAACGATAGCATTGCTGTCTGGACAAAAACGGAAGGTGTTCAATTAATCAATTACACGCCCGGTACGCTTAGTCATGCTGATTACACAACTCCGGAAGATCGCGCTTATCGCAGCAGCGACATTATTCTTCAATCGATCCGAACTTACGAAGCCCAAAATAGCTCAGGTCTGAACGGGTTTATTCTGCTTATGCACATTGGCACAGGCCTCACGCGAACGGATAAATTGTATAATCATCTAGACGAATTACTGATAGAATTGGAGCGAAAAAAGTACCAATTCGTTCGCATCGACAAACTGTGATATTCTGCTCAAACTTTACGCATGAAAGTTGGTTGATATACATAGCGTTATCAATCGATACGCTTTACTCAACGAACTAACTTTTTTATGCGTACGGTCATTATTTGCCTCACCATGAGTTTGGCTGGCACACTCTGCTTCGCGCAGGCTGATTCATCAAAAATTGTCAATCAGGAGCCTGTTCAGCGACAGGTAGCTATACCAGGCATTGATACGCCCACATCGGGGCCGGGCCTTACAGCACAAGTTCCGACGAACACACCTCCGCCCCCTCAGAACGGGCGTAAAACCCGGCGTACACAGCCTCCCAGCGATCCTCGCAATTTTGGCGTAGCCGTGCCAATTGGAAAGGCGAAAAAGGATACGTTACGGAATTAATATAGCTTTTTGTCATACTGGCGCAGGACGCTTTGAGATGCGTCCTACGTCAGCATGACAAAACCAGTTAATTAGTCGGCTTGTCAGGAAGAGGAGCTGATGCATGGAATTCCTGATAAATCCGGTGCATGTAATTGTCCAGCAAATCCAGAATCTGGGAACGATCATCGGCACGGACAATCAACCCGACGTGGTATTCTTTTTTCATACGCCACCAAATTTCCGACTCTGTAAATACCGATAGATCAGGCCATTGCTGCCGGGCTAGCGAGACAATTAATCCTGAATAATTTTCCGTATCGACAGGCGGAAGGTAATGCTCCTTACGAGCCATAGCGACCTCTAGTTTCGCCCATTCTCGCCATAAATTTACCCCTGAAGCAGCTTCAACCATTTCGGCAATATGCGCTCCTCCGACCCGTGAGGCTGTTTCCAGAAAATACAACTCGCCATCATGATCACCTCGGATATATTCGGAATGAGATGCACTGTAACGCATCCCGAAAGCATCCAGAACCTGATCGTTTATCTGCCGCAAAGCAACTGTTTCGGGCGAATCGAGCGGTAACGAAGCCGTCCGGAATACGCCCCCACCGTGCGCAACTTCCATAGGCGTTGCCAGATATTGACTCACCCTGGAAAAAACCGCTTTGCCATCTACCGACAACGAATCGACGTGATATACTTTACCAGGTTTAAATTCTTCAATCAAATAATGATGGCGTTTGTCTTCGAGCAAATGAATCGCCGACCAGGCTTCTTCCAGCGAATGTACTTTCCGGATACCGGTTGCCGATGCTTCTGAACGAGGTTTGATCAGCCAGGGAGCTTCAGTTGTTTGCAGATATGCCGTAACCGTTTCATCATGGAAAATCGGGCTGAACGCAGGTACCCTAATGCCAGCTGAAGCGGCCCGCATCCGCATAGCGAGTTTATCGCGGAAATAACGGGAAGTTGTCTGGCCCATGCCATCAATGCGGAAGGTTTCGCGAATGAGCGCCCCTTTTTCTACGTCAAAATCATCTAGTGCTACCACTCGATCAATTTTTCGCGAACGCATCGCATGAGCTAAGCCTACAATCATCTGTTCCAGATCATTTGGCTCGTTGCTCGGGGAAGTCAGGTAAAAAAATTCATCGATCGCTTCACGAGGCCAGTCTTCTTCAGCTAGTTTCTGATTGGTCAGCAGGTAAACCGTATTGCCCAATTCCTTACACGCCCGCATGAACTCATGGCCTTTAAAAAAGGTAGCAATACACAAAAACGACAACTGGCTCATAGACGTACGTAGTTTCAGGTTTCAAGAGTCAAACAAACAATTATTGGGCAAAAAAGCAAACGACAAACTATTCTTAGCGAGTTTGGTCAATCAGTGCCTGTAAATACGCGATCAGAAGTCGAATCCCAAATCCGGTCGCATTTTTTTGTAAGCCGAACTCGGTATCAGCAAAGGCCATCCCGGCAATATCCAGGTGCGCCCAGGCTGGATGATTTTCGGTAAAAACTTCCAGAAATTTAGCCGCACTAATAGCTCCCGCAAACGGTTTGCCGCTATAGTTTTTCAAATCAGCGACATCCGATCTGATGTCTTCCTTATAGACATCCCATATAGGTAACCGCCATAATCGCTCGCCTGTTTGGTCGGCAGCTTCGAGAAGTTTACTGGATAATTCGTCGTTATGCGTGAACAATCCTGCGGCATGATAGCCCAGTGCCGAAATAACATTGCCCGTCAGCGTAGCCAGATCAATTAACACATCGGGACTATAATTATGAATCATATAGCCTAGCCCGTCGGCCAGAATAACGCGCCCCTCGGCATCGGTATCAATAATTTCGATGGTCTTTCCGATGTAGGAGGTAATCACATCGCCAGGTTTGGTGGAACGGCCGTCAATGGCATTTTCGGTGGCCGGAACAATGCCAATCAGATGAATGGGTAACTTTAGTTTTGCCGCTACTTCAACCGTTCCGAGTACAGCCGCAGCTCCGCCCATATCGCTTTTCATCAGGTGCATATTCGACGACGTCTTGATCGAAATACCACCTGTATCGAACGTAACCCCTTTCCCAACCAATCCAATTTTCAGGGTGCTGGTCGCGTTTTTTGGTTTATATTCTGAAACAATCAGCACCGGAGGTACATCGCTTCCCTGACTTACACTCAATAATGCCCCCAATTTCTGACGTTCCAGTTCCGATTTATCCAGCACCGTTACGCTATAATCATACTGTTTGCCAGAAGAAACTGCCCAATTAGCCAGGGTTTGTGGATGCTTATAATTAGCGGGCGCATTCATCAAATCCAGCATCTCTCGCTGAGTTTGAGCTATCGCTTCGGCGTTACTTAATGCCGTTTGTGCGGCAGGCAACGCTCTTTCTTGTACATAAAGCGTTAGTTGGCCCGCGTCGGAAAAAATAGCGGGGCCTTCTGGTTTTTCAGTCTGATAAAGGTGTAAATCATAACCGCCCCAACGAACACCCAGGACTACTCCTTCAACCCCATTTCCGTTCACCCCCGTCAGGTCGATCGCTAGTTGAGTCGATAGTTTTCCTTTTTGATCGAAGAAGAACTTTCGGAAAACTCGTAGCCAATCTATTTCCTGCGGATCGTTACCAACGCCGAGCAGGTATGCTTTTGTACCCTCCGAACCATAAAGTACTAAAACTTCTTTGGCTTCTGCCTTAAAATCGCGCTGTAAAACGGCGAGTGGTAGATTAAATTTCTGAGCAAGATTCGTCAGTTGCTCCGTCAACGCATCGGACTGGACCACTGGAATAATTAAATCGCCATCAGGCGATGTCTGGCTAGATAAGGTAATATTCATTGGATAAACGGATAACTATCAATAAAATAACCACTCGACAGCTTTAGGAAATTCATGTCCCCAATGGGCTTCCTGATGCGTACCAACGGGATCGACTGACAGGTGAATATCGATTGGATTTCCTCCGTATTGCTGACGAGCTAATGTATCGTTGAATCGCTGAATATTCGGCACCATATACTGCGACTCTTTCTCTCCACCATACACATAGATTTTCATCGGCACTGGCGCCTGAAAGCGAATAACGTCAAAATAGATCTTCGGCGAAATCCAAAGCGAGGGTGAAAATACCAGCAATAGTCCAAACACATCGGGATGCATAAGACCACCATAAATACTAATCAGCCCCCCCAGCGAACTGCCACCAATACCGGTATGAACAGCATCGGTCAGAGTACGATACTGACGATCAACAATAGGCTTTAAGATACGGCGAATAAAATCCAGATAATACTGTCCTCTGCCCTTTCCCGCGCGGGTGGGATGAAACGTAAATTCCCGAATTCGTTCATCGTGAGCGTGATCAATCGAAACCAGAATTACTTCATGATGATTTCGAGCCGCTAATAGTGCCATTTTCTGGTCGATCTCCCAGCTGCCATAACCAACTCCTCCCCCAAACAGATTCTGTCCGTCGTGCAGATATAAAACGGGGTAGCGCTTGTCGGTTGCCTCATAATTATAAGGCAACAAGACATGTACACGGCGGGTCTGGCTGATTTTGGGAACTTGAAATGTATCGCCAAGCAATTCGATTTTTGGGAGAAACGACGGATTAAACGGCATGCCAAACCATCGCCAATGCGGTACATGCTCCCGTTTAATATGTACCGACCGCTCCACTGAACGATTCGCAACACTTTCACCCGATGCGCTAAGTTCCACTTGGTCCCAACCACCTCGCGTGTATTTATATTCCAGTCGCCGGGGCAGCGACATACCTTTGGGAAACTCGAAAATGTATTGTCCCGGCCCGGCGGGTTGCATCTGAAATTGAAGTAAATCGGGAAGCCAATCGCAAAAATTACCCGATACGAACACCGGGCGATCGTCAGTAGATGGGGTACTTAATTCTAAACGTAGCGATGAAGACATACGTACAGAATCAGATACCAGGGAAAGTTGGTTCAGATTACAGGCAGAAAATTATGTATTGAGCGTGTAATGAAGAACTTAGGCTAACGCCCATCGTTCTGTCAAGCCTTTCACGAGCGTAACCAATTGATTATAAAAGGCAGGTTTTGTCAGACACTGATTAGCACCAAGGGCTAGACTACGACGGTAATCACTGGCATCCGACGAAGTCGTAAGCATCACAACGGGTAATTGCGAAAATTTCGGTGAATTCCGTAGTAACGTTAGTGTTTCAAAACCATTTTGACGGTTCATGTTGATATCCATCAAAATTAGCTTAGGCAATTGGTCACAATCGGCTAACTGAGGTAATAGTTGATCGCCGTCGTTCAGCGTTCGGATAGAAATTGGGCTTTTCAAATCTTCAAAGGCCGAACGAATAAAGAGCCGATCGTCTTCATCGTCATCGACGACCCAAACCGACGGAGGTATGTTTAGCATCGAGCCAGTTGACACGTGAAAAGCCATGATTAAAGTACGCCAAGGTAAATCCGGAATGGCAAGCAATTCACCGACTGACTACGGTGTAATAAAAACCACAAAGGGAGCGAATTCATCACATCAATAGCGCGCCAATTACGACTACGGAACTATTTAATGGATACAGATAAGATTGCTGGTGTGCAGTATCAAATATAAAACTTCATTGGTTAACAACCTATAAATGATCGATTTATTTAACAACACTTTAATTATTTTTTACGCTTCCTAAACTTCAGCCAAAGGTATACAGAATTAAAACAAGATTAAAAAAATTCCTTCTCTATAACCAGTCTAAATAAAATAATAATACTTTTGTGGCTGATTCCAATCAGCCATTGACTATGTTAAAGCCAACTTTATTCACTAAGCTTGCTTACTGCTTCTTCTTACTAGCCGCTCTTGCTTCTTGCGAAGACGAAGAAAATCCGAATACGATTCGCCCTCAGTTCCGTAAATCCGTTGATTATGCGAAACTGACGGATACCACAACCTACGCAAACTTCTTTGTTGACGACAAAGGCGCAAAAACAGTTGATCTGACAACCGGCGCGAATCGACTAGCTATGTTCCGGGCAATCAATACCTACAACGGAACGGCTGCCAGTGCAGGGGCGGTACTTGATGCAACAGTCCTGAAAAATATGTTCTCGAATACAGGCAGCCCATTTTCAGGAACGGCTAACGCAGGCTTAAATACGTCGGGCGTTCAGCTGCGTAATGTAACGGCCTCGTCGCTATCAACTACCGATGCGGAGAAAGAACGGACAACCATCGAAGCGGCTTTTACCCCAATGGCCACCATCAGCAAATCGACCACGGTAAGCGCTGCCGAAGGAAAAGCCGGCAAACTCGGCACCTATATGGTGGATGAAAAAGGAATCGAATGGGCGCAGATTATTCAGAAATCACTGATTGGCGCATTCCAGGTAGATTATATCGCCAACGTATTACTAAGCGACAAAAATCTGTCTCTCGACAATACAACTTTAGTGACTGGCAAAAGCTACACGCAGCTGGAACAGAACTGGGACGAGATCTATGGTATTCTGACCATCAACCCAGTATACGGCGGAAAAGCTACAGCGACTTCTTCAGGCGAAAGCTTTATTGGTTCTTACCTGTGGGAATACAATAAGGAAGATTTCCCAAAAATTCACAAAGCTCTTTTGACTGGTCGTGCCGCTATTGTTAACAACGACATGACGCTTTTGAAAACACAGGCGACCTTCATCCGGTCGGCTATGGAAAAAGCGATTGCCGCTGCTGCACTTGGCTATCTGGACAAATGGAAAACAGGCACAACTGACGCTGCTCGAGCTCATGCTATTGGTGAAGGACTGGGCTTTATTTACAGCCTGCGCTATGCTAAAATGAATAGTGCTGATGCCGCTTTCTCCGATGGTATCCTCAACAACCTGGTTTACTCAGCACCAAATGGCTTCTGGGGATTGACAAACGACAAGATCAATACAGCTTCAACAGCTATTAAAACGAAATTCAAGATGTCTTAACCAGTTCGTTTGCTGGTAGTCGTCAATCTACATAATTCATTTACAGAGCGGTAGTTCACTTACCGCTCTGTCCCTTTTTACAGCTATGAAACAATTCAGGTGGAAACAGATCGGGTATGTGTGTACGTTTGCAGGTCTATTATGGGCTTGCGGAGGTAGTAATACGGACGACCCCAACCCAACACCCAATCCGCCAACCGACCAGGCTGCCAGCGATCGTAAGGCCATGCTGACCAACATTGCCGACAATATCATTGTACCTGGTTACGGAAATTTTAAAACGAAGTTTGAAGCTATGGTGGCGAAGTCGGATGCGTTCGCGGCTAAACCTGATAAAGCTTCTCTGACTGATTTTAGGCAAGCCTGGGTCGATGCGTACACCGAATGGCAAAAAGTTGAACTCTTCGATGTTGGCCCAGCAGAACAGAACACGCTCCGGAATTTTTTTAATATTTACCCAACCAATACAACGGGTATTGAAGAGTACATTACTGCCGGTTCAGGAACGTTCGAAACACCTGCATCTTACCCCAAACAGGGTTTTCCAGCTCTGGACTATATGATTAATGGTGTCGGCACAACCGACGATGCCATTGTGGCTCGCTACACAACAGCCACAGATGCGACTAAACGAATTGCTTATCTGAAACGACTTACCACCCAAATGACATCTATGTTCAACACCGTGTATACGGCCTGGACAACGGGAGGATATCGGGACACATTTATTAACTGTACAGCCTTAAACGCTGGCTGTTCGACCGGAAAACTGGTAAACGGCTACGTACTGAATTACGAACGCTATATCCGTTCGGGTAAGGTTGGAATTCCTTCCGGCGCAATGACCAACGGAACGGTATCGCCCGATAAAGTGGAAGCGTATTACAAAAAAGACATTTCGCTTATACTGGCTAAAACCGCTCATCAGGCATCCATCGACTTTTTCAATGGCAAAAGTGTCAAAACGGGTCAGGAAGGTCCAAGCCTGAAAAGCTACCTGAATAGTATTGGTGCGAAGGACAGTCAGACCGGGAAATCGCTGGTTGATATTATTAATGCCCAGTTCGATGTGGCAAACCAGAAATTGAACGCGTTGAAAGCAAACCTGTCTGATGAAGTTAAAACCAACAATGCTGCAGTGGTTCAGGCGTATGCGGAAATGCAAAAGGTTGTTCGGATGATCAAGGTAGATATGACGTCAGCTATGAGCATCACGATTACATATACCGATAACGACGGAGATTAGTCGCTGTCTACTGTTTTTCATGCAGGCTTACTTTCGCAAAACTACCCCGGCGGCTCCGTTGGCTATTTTCAGAATCACGTTTGGCCTGATGCTGCTGGGGAGTATTGTCCGTTTTTGGGGCAAAGGCTGGATTACCGAATTGTACATTAAACCACGTTACTTTTTCCCATTTTACGGATTCGAATTTGTCCGGCCGCTAGGCTCATACACCTATCTGTTGTTTGCCGTTTGTGGTCTGTCGGCATTATTCGTAGCCATCGGCCTTTTTTACCGATTGGCCAGTATTAGCCTTTTTCTCAGCTTTACATACATCGAACTGATTGACAAAAGCACCTATCTGAACCATTACTATTTCACGAGTATGGTTTGCCTGCTGCTGATTTTTCTGCCAGCTCATGCCTACTTTTCTGTCGATGCCTACCGACGTCGTGATTTAATCGCGGATCAGATTCCGGCCTGGTGCATCGACACGCTGAAACTGTTTGTTGCGTTGCTATATTTCTTTGCAGGATTAGCCAAACTCAATAGTGACTGGCTACTGCACGCGCTTCCGCTACGGATCTGGCTGCCTGCACACAACGATCTGCCAATTATTGGCCCATTGCTTAATCACAACTGGATTCCATATGCATTCAGCTGGTTCGGTTGCCTGTATGATTTGAGCATTCCGTTTCTGCTCTGGAACCACCGAACACGACTATTCGCTTACGTCGCTGTGGTTGTTTTTCATGGATTAACGGCCATACTTTTCCCGATTGGCATGTTTCCTTACATCATGATCGTTACGGCCCTGATCTTTTTTTCAACGGACTTTCACAAGCGAATTATCCGACAGCTTGGCAAATGGCTAACCATGCCAACGCGATTTATGCGTCCTGAACGAGTCTATCGTTTTCAGCCTATTATCGCCAATAGCATACTAGGATTCCTGGCAATCTTCTTCGCCTTTCAATTGGTCTTTCCGTTTCGGTATCTGCTGTATCCGGGCGAATTGTTCTGGACCGAAGAAGGCTATCGTTTTTCGTGGCGGGTGATGCTGATGGAAAAAGCAGGGTACGCTCAGTTTACGGTGAAAGACAAATCCGGAAATCACATCATTGTCAACAACAACGATTTTCTGACAACACTACAGGAAAAAATGATGTCGACCCAGCCCGATATGTTGCTCCAATACGCTCATTTGTTACGTGATTTTTATGCTCAACAAGGATTTCGTAACCCACAAGTTTACGTCGATTCATATGTAACGCTCAATGGCCGTATGGGAAAACCATTGGTCAGCCCAACTACGAATCTGGCTATTGAACAGGAATCATTTATGCATAAAGCCTGGATTACTCCATTCCATGATACGATTTACGGTTTTTAGTTTTTTTACGTTTTGCCTATTTCCCTCAACTTCCTTTGCTCAATATCAACTTTTGGGCAAGGTGCAGGCTCACCACGATAGCTCTGCGGTGAAGGGCTGTACGGTATATATAAATGATGGTAAACGAACAACCACAACCGATACGCTTGGACAATTTACCTTTGAAAATTTGCCGAACGGGCAATACATTTTGCAAACGACTTGCCCGGATTTTAAAGCTTCTAAACAGACAGCAACCATTAACGGGCAAAATCAGACGGTAACGATTTGGCTTAGCAGTCGACTCGAAACGCTGAATGAAGTGACGGTTACGGATAAGCAATCGGATTTTGGGTTTACACGGATGCGGGGTGTCGAAAATATGGGCATTTACGAAGGCAAGAAATCGGAAGTAATTATCCCTGAGCAATTGGTCGCCAACTTATCCATAAACAACGCTCGTCAGATTTATGCACGAGTGGCGGGGTTAAATATCTGGGAAAATGAAGGAGCCGGTTTGCAGTTGAGCATCGGCGGACGCGGTCTCGATCCAAATCGTAGTTCCAATTTCAACGTTCGGCAGAATGGCTACGATATCAGTGCCGATGCACTGGGCTATCCAGAAAGCTACTACACACCACCAACCGAAGCCGTCGGACGAATTCAGATCGTACGCGGAGCCGCTTCGCTTCAATACGGTACTCAGTTTGGTGGACTACTTAATTTTGTGATGAAAAAGCCCATCACCGACCGAAAATTTGAGCTGACAATCCGGCAAACTCTTGGCTCGTTTGGGTTTTATAATACTTTCACCAGCGCCAGCGGAACAGTTGGAAAATTGAGCTATTACACCTATTTCCAATATAAAAAAGGCGGTGGCTGGCGCCCTAATTCAGATTTCACAAACTACACCGCTTTTGCCGACATCGACTATCGATTCTCGGAGAAAACGGTAATCGGTTTCGACATTACCCAGATGAGTTATCTAGCCCAACAACCGGGCGGCCTGACCGACGATATGTTCCGCGAAAATCCGCGCCAAAGCAATCGGGAACGAAACTGGTTTAAGGTCAACTGGACGATGCCAGCTTTGCATTTCGACCATAAATTCAACAGCAACCACGAGGTCAATCTACGCGTATTTGGGTTGTATGCGCATCGCTATTCGCTGGGTTTTCGGCCAAACCGAGTGGCTAGCATCGACGACAACAGCGAACGCGATCTGATCAAAGGTGATTTTCAAAACTGGGGTACCGAAGCGCGTTACCTGAAACGCTATTATCTGGGTAAAAAACAGGCTGTATTGCTGGCCGGTGGTCGGTATTATCATGGCTTCAACCATAGTCTTCAGGGGTTAGGCAGTAAGGGGAAAGACGCTGATTTCAATTATATTAACGACGCTCAGGCGATTACATATGACTACCGATTTCCCAATCGAAACGTAGCCTTATTCGCCGAAAATATTTTCTACATCGGCGATAAATTGTCGATTACACCGGGCGTCCGATTCGAATATATTCACACCACCGCCGATGGTTTTTACGGCAATACGATCCGCGATTTGGCTGGTAATATTATCAGTTCAAGTCGTACTAATGAGTTCCGCACGAATGGGCGTCAGTTTGTCCTGGGCGGTCTGGGAATTAGCTATAAACCGACAAGTCAATTAGATATCTACGGCAATATATCGCAGAACTACCGCTCGATTACATTTAGCGATATGCGAATCGCCAATCCATCAATGGTTATTGATCCGAATTTACAGGATGAAAAAGGCTATTCGCTCGATTTGGGTATTCGCAGCACACAAACGACGCTGTACAATTTCGACGTAAGCGCGTTCTATCTCAATTACAATAATCGAATTGGCGAAGTCCAGTTTTACGACCAGAATGACCGCGTTCTTCGACGTCGGGGAAATATTGGACAGGCCGTTATTATGGGGCTGGAATCCTATGCCGAAGCCGATTTTCTGCGCTTAGCTAACCCATCGAATCCCAATCTGAGCGGTGTTTTGTTTGCTAACGTAGCGCTGATTCATTCGACTTATAAAGCCAGTGAAGTAGCGGGCGTTGTCGGAAATCAGGTCGAGTTTGTACCCAAAGTCAACCTGAAAAGCGGGCTTCGGTTGGGCTACAAAAACGTAAAAGCATCGTTTCAGTACACCTATCTGTCGGATCAGTTTTCGGAGGCAACCAATGCTACTGAAGGTGGGGTTTCAGCCGTTATTGGCCTGATTCCGGCTTATACGATTATGGACGCCAGCTTGTCTTACCAATTCAGACGGTTTCGGCTGGAGGGTAGTTTAAATAACCTGACCAATCAGTTTTATTTCACGCGCCGGGCTACAGGTTATCCCGGCCCTGGCATTCTTCCGTCTGACGGACGAAGCGTTTATCTGACCTTGCAGGTGAAATTATAAGATAGTACGAATTTCTGAAAAAGAAATTAGCTACCGAACAAGGTTTCAGTAGCTAATTGGCATTCCCACTTCTTAACAGGCTAAATTCTTTATCCGCCAATCGACGTCGTTTTGAGTCGATTCAGATTAAGTTGTGAATCAGTACGTTGATAGTTGTTAAATAATTCTTCTGACGTGTAAGTATACGGCTGATCCGAGTTGGCTGGGCTCGGCCGGAAAATGAGCTGAATATTCCGTTCCTTGGCCGAGATACCAAAGTTCTCGATAACCTGCACAACGTCGCTGTCTATGTACGATGAATGGCTTCCGTCAATTTCCAGGATAACATTATCAGGTACACTTTTCAGCAGTTTTACCAGTTTTGCTTTACTCAAAAACGATACATGATCGCCCAGGCTCACGTGAATCCGCTTGACACCGCTGTCCCAGTCGGCTCGTACGTGGTGCGTATTCCGGTAATGATCACGGAGGATGAAAAATACGCCCGTTACCATCCCAATACCAATACCCGTTAACAGGTCTGTCAGTACAACGGCAATGACGGTAATAACAAATGGAATGAATCGGGCAGGCCCCTGAGCAAATGTCGTTTTGAACACATCGATTCTGGCCAGTTTATATCCCGTAACCAGCAGAATAGACGCCAGACTTGCCCATGGCATTTTGTTCAGCAATGTTGGAAGTGTTATCACACACACTAGCAGCAATGTACCATGGATAAGTGCCGCTACTTTCGTACGCGCACCGGCGTTGATACTTACCGAACTACGCACGATTACGGATGTCAGCGGAATACCACCAATCAGGCCACTTACCACATTACCAACACCCTGCGCCTTTAACTCGTGGTTAGAGGGAGTTTTTCGCTTCAGCGGATCAAGCTCATCAGAGGCTTCAATGGCCAGCAATGCTTCCAGACTGGCAACCAGCGCAATCGATACGGCCGAGGTATATACTAACGGATTATTCCATTGCGAGAAATCGGGAAGCGTAAATAATTGAAAGAACCCTTCTACACTATCCGCAACCGGCAGTTGCACTAAATGATTGCCTGACAGCGCCCAATTTGGAAAAAAGGTCTTTGCCAATTCATTGATACAAATCCCCAGCACGACGACAATCAGGGCCGCTGGAACATTCTTGATGAAGGCATATTTCCGAAATGAAGGTTGTTCCCAGATGAAGAATATAGTTAACGAAAGTAGTGTAATCAGCACGGCAATTAGGCTGAATTGCCCCATTGCCATTCGTAATTGTTCGCTAAGATTGAAACCATCTGGCTGGAAAAGTGCAAGTCCTTCGGCAGCATCGGCATCGTAGCCAACCAGGTGCGGTAGTTGCTTAATAATCAGCATAATACCAATACCAGCCAGCATACCTTTAATGACCGACGATGGAAAGAAATTGCTGATAATACCGGCTCGCGCAAATCCTAAACCGATCTGGATAAGCCCGGCAATACACGTCGCCAGTAAGAAAGCAGGGAACGATCCAAGCGCCTGAATAGCTGTCAAGGTAACAACAATGAGTCCTGCTTCGGGGCCGGAAATACTAAGCGCCGAACGACTTACTAACCCGACAACCAAACC
This sequence comes from Spirosoma harenae, assembly GCF_054776975.1. NCBI lineage: Bacteria > Pseudomonadati > Bacteroidota > Cytophagia > Cytophagales > Cytophagaceae > Spirosoma > Spirosoma harenae. The sequence goes on from NZ_BAAHBD010000006.1 coordinate 381,826, forward strand.
ACCGACAATTCCTGCAATGATACCTGAAAACAGAGGTGCTCCGGAAGCCATCGCAATGCCCAGGCAGAGCGGAACGGCCACCAGAAACGAAATCGAACCGCCCCGGAAATCGCCCAGGCGGCTGTTTACATCGATCGATTGAGAGACTTTCTTCTTTAAAATCATGGTTGTGGTTCGTTGTATTCGTTGAGTACTAGGAATTTGTGCCTGCTATAGATTCATTCTTAAACATAAGTAATCGGCTACAGCAGGACTTTACAGGGCCGAAAAGATTATAATTCGTTGGTGGTCGGAACCTGCCTTGCTACCGAAGGTTGGCTCGTCGAGAGTTTTTTTACTGACGTCGCTTCGATTTCACGAAGGCGTTGCTCTAGCCGGATCGTTTCTTTGTACAACGAATCGGCACGCTGGCTCTGGGTTTTGTACTGCGTCCGGTACGTCTGCGTATCCTGGCGACTATCGAAGTACAAATTGAAAGCGATACAGCCAAAAATAAAGCCCCAGATGGTGATCCAGTTTACGTATTTGTTAGGTTGTCTGTGTCTCATCGTATAGTTCTCCTTAGGTCAAAACAGTTGAGAAGAAGCCATGTAGATTTCTACATAACAAAGTTCTGACAATCAAGCCCTGCATTAATTAAGGGCTTGTTAGAAGTCAATGAGAAGACAATTAGAAGTTGATTAGAAAACGATTAGAACGTTTTGGGCAGCCGAACGGTAAACGTTGTACCTTTATCTGGCTGCGATACAACGTCAATTTGACCATAATGGAGCTGAATGATCCGATACGTCAGCGGCAGGCCAACCCCGTGTCCCTGAATTCGTTTGACATTCTGCGCGCGAAAAAAGGGTTCGTAAATACTTTTGAGATCGGCCTCTGAAATCCCGATACCTTCGTCCTTAAACTGAATCGTAACCCATCGGTTATTTGCGCCGAGGGTTACATTCACCTGCTTGCTTTCGGAAAATTTGCACCCATTTTCCATCAAATTGAAAAAAGCCGAATACAGCAACGATTTATTTCCGGCAATGGTCAACGATGGCTGAATCTTTTCCATTTCACCCTCAAACGCAAACACAACGGAGTATTCGGCCTGATGATTCATGAGCATCTGTGCCGCCTGATAAATCACTTCATCGATAGCGACTTCGCTGAATTTCAGGGGCGTTGCTTCCAGACTGACCAGGGTGAGATTGAGCAGGTTATTCGTTAGTTTATTCATGCGCTGAATAACATCCAGCGCGGCTTTCCATTTGGCTTCGTGCTCTTCAACGGTGCGTGGTTTCAAGAGCGTTACCTCAATCTGACCCGTTATGATCGTCAGTGGAGTACGCAGTTCGTGAGAAGCATTGGCCACAAAATTTCGCTGGACTTCAAACGCTTCCTGCACCCGATCGAGCATCAGATTAAAAGTTCGCGCCAGTTGAGCTATTTCGTCGCGGTCGTTACCGGCAGTTACTCGCTGGGCCAGATTAGAGGCTGTAATCAGGTCTACCTCTCGAATTACCTCCGAAATCGGGCGTAGCGACCGGCCAGCATAGGCCCATCCGACGGCTCCTACCAGTGCCAGACTACAGAGCAGACCCACGCCCATAATCGTACTTAAATGACCCATTTCTTCAATTCCGTACTGGTCGTAGGCCGAGGCTACCAGTACGTATTGTTTCTTCTCATGGGGATAAATAAACCCGACAATTTCAACCTGATTCTGTCGCAGAAATACTTCTTTCTTTTCGCGAATCCGCTTCAGTATCTCCGGTTTTACGATGGATCGGGGTTGGGTTGAATAGACCATTCGCCCCTGCTGATCATAAATGTTGATTTGCTCTTTGGGCAGGGCTGTCAGATTATTTCGCTCGATAACATGCAACAGACGCGTATCGATTTCCTCTTCATCCAGCAACAGACGAGCTATTGTTTTCGCTTTGTCGCTTAACCGCAAATAGAAATCCCGCTGCCGGAAATATTCGGCGGTAGCATATACGACAAAGGAAAATAGCAGCAGAATGGCCGCCACAACGCCCACAAATGTGAAGGAAAGGCGGGTGCGAATTCTCATAAGTTATTGATCAGAAGCCTGCATGATGTAGCCAATACCGCTGATGGTATGAATGAGTTTGGGCGAAAAATCCTTGTCAATTTTTCGGCGCAGGTAATTCACGTAAACATCCACAACGTTGGTGCCGGTATCAAAATTCAGATCCCAGACATGCTCCATAATTTCGTTACGAGTCAAGGCCCGGTCCTGATTTTTCATAAAAAACTCAAGCAGAGCAAGTTCACGAGCCGTCAGGAGAATTTTCTGATTACCACGTTTTACCGCTTTGCTTTGCTGGTTGAATTCGAGGTCGGCAATTTTAAGAATAGGTGCTTCGCCAACAACGTGTCCATTCCGTCGGTTAAGTGCCCTTAATCGCGCGACTAATTCGCGAAATTCAAACGGCTTCACCAGATAATCGTCGGCGCCAGCATCAAAACCTTCCAGTTTGTTGTCGGTGCTGCCAAAAGCGGTCAGCATCAGAATGGACAGTGTTTCGTATTTATTCCGAATCATCCGGCATAGATCAAACCCGCTAATAATCGGCAGATTCACATCCAGAATCACGGTATCATACTCGTGTTCAGCCAGTTGTTGATGGGCTTCCATAGCGTTACCTGCAATATCGACCGAGAAATCATATTCTTCAAGGCCGCTTTTTATCAGCGATGCCACTTCCCATTCATCTTCTACAAGTAAAATCCGCATAACAATTCCGATAACAATTTCTTAAGGCAAAGCTTGTCGTACTATGCAGATTGCTAAAGCCAATACGTGCCGAACACCAAAGATAAGGCGATAGTTGCGATATGAATTATCTGGATTCGGCAAACCGACGGTCCTGCAAAAACGAGTCGTCGGTCAGCATACGCAAAAAGGCTACGATGTCTGCCTGTTCGGTGGGCGTGAGCGAAATGCCGAGAATGCTCGTTTCACGGTCTCTTTTCAGAAGGTGGTCCAGTGTTTCGCCGTGCTGAACGCCATTCCCATAATGAGCTACGACTTCTTCTAAGGTAGCAAATCGACCGTCGTGCATATAGGGAGCTGTTACGGCTACATTGCGCAACGTTGGCACTTTAAACTTGTACCGATCTTCGTCTTTTAACGTGATGTCGAAATGCCCCTGATCGTTGCTCACGGTTTGGGACAGACCGATATTGCGAAACGAGAAGTCGGTGAATAAGGGTTCTGGATGACAACCACTGCATTTTCGCTCAACCAATATCCAGCCCGCCCGCTCGGCCTGAGTGAACGTAGCGCCTTCGTTACGGACGGCTCGGTCGTAGCGCGAATTGGCCGACACCATCGTAAGCACAAACTGCGAGATCGCCTTTAAAAACCGCTCACTGGTGATGTTGGAGTTCCCAAACGCCTTCGTAAACAGAACGGGATAGTTGCTCTTTTTGCGAAGTTTCTCCAGAATATTGGGAATCGACTCAGCCATTTCGCTCTCATTCTGAATAGGTACCATCGGGAATAAATCCAGATCGTGTACGCTCCCATCCCATCCGAAATGACTCGACCAGGCCAGGTTTGCCAATGGCATTGCATTTCGCCTGGTCGACAAATCATTGATACCCCGGCTGAGTGCATTACCGGGCTGGGTAAAACCCGATGCCTGTTGGTGACAACTGCCGCAACTGATTCTATTGTCTTTCGATAGAATGGGGTCGTAAAACAGGGTTCGGCCTAACTCGATTCCGGCTTCGGTCAGTGGATTTTTGTCAAATGGATAAACTGGTTGCGGGAAATGGGGAGGTACGTTGAAAAGAAGCGGTTTCTGATTGGCAGATAAGAAAAACGCCATTATCAGCAACGCGACCGACGTAATAAGTATCGTAATTTTCAACGTCATGATCTACAGCTACCAATTTATCCCCAAACCAGAAGAACCGGTTTCATTGGCCCATCTGTTTACAAAAAGTCTGTTAAATTACTAAAAATCATCTACCCGACGCACTACAATAACGGCCTTCTCTTTGTTCATTGTCTGCTCGTAAGCGATTAGTGCTCCTTTTTTCGTAGCAATGACCGTCGGATAGGTTGCATTTGCGGTTTCGGGTGTGATATATTTTGTGGGACTGATGGCTTTGGCAGTCATCACCCGCATACCAATTCGTTGCGCAAATGACCCCATTTCGCCAGAGCCATCTTTCGAAATCGATTCATCCCAAAGCCAGACTAATTTCCCTCCCGTGTTAGCTACCTGCGGGTGTTTTGCTCGGCTGGTCATCAGGCCATCGACCAATTTTGACGAACCTATTTGCGCCAATCGGATACCCGCTGCATTTTCTTTACCCGAAAACCAGGTAACCAGTATATCATTGTCCAGAGCCGCTACAGAAGGCCCCGCGTGCGGACAGGCATTCACCTGCCAATGGTCAGCAAAAACGAGCTGGGGTTTTGTAAAGGTTTTACCGCCATCCGACGAAACCGACGTACTGATATCACGCGATGCTGCTTCGCCAGCTTTAGGTGATGACACTAGATCCCGATACGTGATGTGAAGAGCTTTTTTCGCATCGACAAACAGATTAGTTCGGCAGCACTGACAGGCATTATCATCGACCAGTACGGCATCACCAAAGCCCTTTCCTTTACTAGTCTGCGCAAACACAACAGGTCGACCTTCGCGATTCGGCAATTTTTCGTCGAGCCAGACAGCACCAATTTCGCCATTGGACAAACGAATTACATCACTGAACGAGTGGCTTTTACCGGGAGTAGCATCCTGATGAACGGGTTTGGGTTCCGTCCAGGTTTGTCCGTTGTCGGAAGACATCGTATAGAGCAAATCGCCCGCAAACCGCGAAGCTTCTGTTGGCCGGGGTACTTCAAAAACCGCCAGCAACGTACCATCCGATTTAACGGCAATTTTGGGCATGCCTTCGGCGTGAGAGGATAGGTTCGCAGGCGCTTTCACGCGAATTTTCTCGCCAAATGTTTGCCCATCATCCGTCGATATGGCATAGTAGAAAGTGCTTCCTTTTTCAGCGTCTGTTTCCACCCAACTCAGAAGTGGATTTCCGGTGGCATCGGTCGTTAAGCGCGGTACGGCACCCGTAAATTGAGGATTGGAAATAGCTTTTTCATTCGCTGGTTTTTCAGCTACCAATCCTAAGAATAGGAATAAGAGGAGCAAATTTTTCATGATGGATCGTCTTTATTTCTTTCGTTTCTGTCGTTTATCTGAATGCGGTTATTTACCCGAAAAATCGTACTGAATGCCGAACACAAACGTGCGCGGAGCTGCGGGGTTATAAGTCGTTCGATCAGTGGCATTGTTGCCTCGTGTCGCATTGGTGGCAAAGAGCGCATTCGTCATGTTCAAAACGTTGGTAAATACCTCAATGCCTTTCCACTGATAGCCCATCCGAACGTTCGCAAAATCGTAGCCGCCATAACTAACCGTATTCGTCTGATTCTGAAACCAACTTGATACGTGCTGCCACTCAACCGACGTGCGGAAGTTTTTGAGCCAGGCGGGGTAATAGCTGACCTCGGTGTTCCAGAGCGTTCTTGGCGCCGAAGGCATATCCTTCCCATTCACATTCTGAATAGCATCGGAAGCTCGCTGACTGAGCGTAAAATCCACAAATTGATGGACTGCATGCGTACCGCCGAACCGGAAAAATAGCTGCTTCGATGGTCGATACGTAACCCCCAATTCGAGACCTCTGTGCAGCGTTCGCCCAGCCGATTGGTAGTCGAAAGAATTGTCGGGCAGGCGAATGTTGAGGAGTTCATTCGTACCAGTCATCTGATAGACAGCTCCGTCTAGGTAGATTTTATTAGATAGAAATGATGCCCAACCGCCAATTTCCACATTGTCGAATTTGGCCGGTTGCAGGTTGTAATAGAACAAGTCGCCGGAAGCCGTCGGAGTTGTGCGTTTCAGGAAAATAGCGGTAAGCGCCGGAGGGGAAAATCCTTTGGCGTAGTTGGCGTATAACCCTTTACCATGCCCCAAATCATAGGTCGCGCCAATTTTGGGAGTTACCTGGCTATACTCTTTCCCGCCCGAACTTTTATCCAGCGCATTGATGTAATCGAACGCCATCCGGTCGTAACGCAGGCCTGCCGATAGTCGAAGTTTAGGCAAAGGCTCGAAGTCGTATTGCAAATAAGCAGCCGTGTTATAGATATCGGCCTGATAATTAGCTAACTGCAAATCGGGGCGTTCTCGTAACTGCGTGTATTTCAGCACTGATTTTTTGTCGGGCCGCAGTTCAGCAGCCAGCTCCGTCTGATAGGCGTAATATGTATTTGGCGACAAGTCGAGCGTGGCTCCGGCAATGAGTTTGCTATTCAGGAAGCGTAGTCGCTGTGTGTGTTGCGCGATGAAGCCGTAACTCTGAAAATCGTTGCTGTTAATTTGCCCGGTAGCCGTTGACGCACCACTCGTCCATCGAATGGCATAGGTTGGATTTTGGCCCACGCTGTTGTTACGTCCAAAGGCCGTTATAAACGACTGCGAGCCATTTTTCCAATCATGTTCGAGCGTTAGTCGACTCCGTAATGAAAAAGTTTTTCGGTAAGTAAAATCCGTCGTACTTACGTATTGTCGGGCGAAAAAAGCTGTACTGTCTACATTGCCACTGGTTTGTGAGTCGTAATTATTGTAGGATAATGTACCCGTCAGACGAGTTTGGGACGTAAAAGCATATTCCAGTCGAGTGAAATACGACGATTTATCATAATTAGAGCTGCTCATCCAGGAATTACGCTGGCGTGAAATGAAGCCGCCGAGATAAATCCCAAATTTACCCTGCCTTGCCCCTGCCCCAACCTGAAGCCGCTGATAACCCCATTGATCAACCTGAATGCCGACTCGCGCCGTTGATACAGCAGTAGGTCGTTGCGTAATAAAATTGACGGCTCCGCCCACCGCTTCCGGCCCGTAAATCGACGAGACAGGTCCTTTTACCACTTCGATAGAACTGACCGTAAACTGGTTCATTTCCAGCAACGCATTGTGATTGAATACGCCCATCGGCCGAATCGGAACGCCGTCTTCCAGATATAGGAAATAAGCATTGGTCGTCATCGGCTGGCGAATTGCCATCATGTGCTGTTCGTTGTTCAGATTGACCATCAGCACACCCGGCGTTTTGTTAATCACTTCGTAGATGCTCGTCGGCTTGGTTTCGTTAATGAGCTTCGGTGATAGTTTGGCAATCGCAATCGGCGTTTCGGTACGTAAAGCAGCCTCCCGGTTTCCGGTCACGACAACCGTTTGCAAGTCTTCGACCGCTGGTTCCAGAGCGATTCGTATTGGTTGTCCGGCAGTAAGGGTTATAGCTTGTTTTCGGTAACCAACGGCTGAAGCTGTCATTGCTAAAGCCGAATTTATCATCGAGAATCGGCCATTTACATCGGTCACTGCGCCAGATTTCCCGTCTGCCCATGTCAGGGTTACGCCCGGAATCGGTTCTTTGGTCTGGGCGTCGAAGACAATCCCTTGGTCGATCGTCTGTGCACAGGCACAGAACGTACTAATAGCCCATAACCAACCGGCTATGAGGACTTTATAAGTGTTCACGAAAGCTTAGTTTAAGTCGAAGAAATAAATAGGATGAATGCTCTCAAGTCTACAGGCGTTGAGAAACATTTTCCGAACAGCCAATAAACAGCCGCCCGTCGAACAGACTTAAACTCGTGGGGGATGAAAAAATCGTACGGAAGGGGCCAGATAAGCTGGCATCGCATACGCAGAAAAAGAAGTCGATGTCAACGCAGCCCAGATTGGCGGGAATTGAAAGACAGAATTAGCCTGAAAGAACAGTTGAACAACGGGCGTATTTTGTACGCGCTCCGTCGTTTCCTTATCCTGTTTATCCTGACGCTCTTTCAATTGTTTGGCCAGATAGCATTGCCCATCGCAATGCAGTTCAGGCTTATCGCGGTTTTGGCAAAGTACCCGCGCGATATAATCCTTGTTGGCATGATAATACGCAATAATTCCCCACTGGCTGACCGTTGGCAGCAGCGTTGCAACGAGGAGAATATAAATGAGCGCATTTCTCATACCACGCAAAGGTACATGTGCGATAATGGTTTATACAAAATTTTCCTCAATCAATTCTTTATTGATAGCAGCCGCAGTTCGAAGACCGTTTGCTGCCGCAACCAGAACTTGACGCATCATGGTTTGTGTATCACCAGCGGCATATACGCCCGGTATGTTTGTACGTCCCATCTCATCAACTTGTACAAAACCCATGCCATCATGTAAACAGCCCAATTGCTCAGCAAGATCAGACGCCTGATGAAGTTTCGGACGGGCAAATAGAGCGTTTAGCGGATAACGTGTCTGATCAGCCAGCAGCAAACCATTCAATTGTCCGCTTTCATGTAAAATAGCTGAAATCGGTGTTTCAATGATCGCTATCTGGTGTTTCTGTAGCAGGGCAGTTTGCTCAGTAGACAACGTAGATGGGCCGTTTGTAAATAACGTCATACTAGGACTCCAGTGGCGAATGAGTCGACCAAACTCAAACCCCTCGTCGCCATTAGCCAGTACGGCCAAAGCCTGCCCATGTACTTCATATCCATGACAATAGGGGCAGTGAAGGACCGAGATTCCCCAACATTCGGCCAGACCCGGAATTGGCAAAAGTTCATCAGTCAACCCCGTTGCCAATATTACTTTATTAGCTGTGTAGGTTTTTCCAGTATCGGTTGATATCACAAATCTGGAATCTTGTCGGGTGGCTGTTGTGGCAGTAGCCTCTATAAATTGTACGCCTGGGTAAGCCAACGCCTGTTCACGAGCGATAGCACTTAATTCGGCGGGGGTAGCGCCATCGCGAGTCAAAAAACTATGCGAATGCGGTGTTTGGCGATTGGCAGGTTTCCCACTATCCAATACTAATACCCGACGCAGCGAACGGCCCAATACCAAAGCTGCACTAAGACCAGCGTAACTACCGCCAACAATAATTACCTCGTAATCAGACGACGAAGCCATACGTGTTTGTGTATGATGTATGAAATAGGATGTATTAATTTGAGGAAAGTGGCAAAGTTACACCTTAGCTTTTGTCTTTGCAACAACGTTGCAAAAACAAAAGCTAATTCATTTGAGCACGAAACCGGTATACTTTACTTGCTCACTGCGTCAACCAATTCGCGACTATTCTTTGATTTGGTCAATTTACCGACCGTAAGTCCCTGAACAAGGATGGAGAAAACAACGATAAAATAGGTGATCGCCAGAAATAGGTTTTTATTCAATGATTCGTCGATAGACAACGCGAGTGCTACTGAAACACCACCCCGCAGACCTCCCCAAACCAGGATTGTAATGGTTTGCCGGTCGAATTTTGTCCGGAAAGGAATTAGAAGTGTGGGAATCCAAATCGATAAGAAACGAGCAAAAAGTACCACCGCAATACTAATAATCCCAATCAGCCAATAATTGGTAATGTGCGGTATCAGGAGCAACTCGAAGCCAATAATCAGGAAAAGAATAGCGTTCATGATTTCATCGATCAGCTCCCAGAATTTATCCAGATAATCGCGGGTGTTAACCGAAATTCGGGTAGCTTTCCCGAAATTCCCAACAACCAGTCCAGCCGCAACCATGGTCAGCGGTCCCGAAATGTGCATGGCGCGAGCAATCAGATAACCACCCATAACCACAGCCAATGTAATCAGAGCCGAAACGTTAGCACTGTCGATACGTTGCATAGCCCGCGAACCGATAAAGCCTAACAATACGCCCATACCAAAGCCGCCAAGCGCTTCTTTAATGAGTAACCACGAAATATTCAAAAAAGAAACATCAACGTCTGACCCTTGCGCGAGCTGAAGAAGAACGACAAAAACCACAACCGCCACGCCATCGTTGAAGAGCGATTCGCCAGCCACTTTAGTTTCCAGCGCTTTGCGTACGCCCGCTTTTTTCAGAATACCCAATACGGCAATTGGGTCGGTTGGCGAAATCAATGCCCCAAAAACCAGACATTGAATTAATGGTACGTTCAGCCTGAATAAGGGTAATAAGTAGTACGTTAGAAAACCAACCAATAACGTAGAAATGATTACGCTGACGGTCGAGAAAACAATAATAGGCGCACGTTGCTCACGCAAGTCTTTCAGTCGAACATGAATAGCACCGGCAAACAGCAGAAAATTGAGCATTGCCCCCATCAGTATTTCGGTAAAATCCAGGTTGGCAATGAAGTTGGAAAAATTAGTAAACAGCCTTGGAAAGATATTACCTGTAATAACCAGTGCGATTGACACCAGCATGGCCATCAGCATAATACCAATTGTAGACGGTAATTTTAAGAAGCGTTCGTTTACATAAGAGAAGATAGCTGTAAGAACAATTAGGACCGAAAAAGAATAGTATAATTCCATATAATAACGATTTGAGTAAACTTATAAATCGCATTATACGAAAAATAGTGAACTTTTGCTAACCTTTTCTAGAAAAATGGCCTAGTTCTGGATTAACCGATAGCTATTCGTTCGGGCAATGAAGAAGATTCATGGATGCGGAGGCCGCAATTAATTTATACTTCACTGGTGGTTAATTGACCATATTCCGCCTGCAACGTGCGCAGGCAATCAGCACAAAGACATCCCTGAAATAATGAACCAATGTACTGCCGCTGGGATTCGGTTAGTTGAACAGGCTGACACTGGCACAGATTAACGCTCCCCGCCCTACATTCAAACGAACGTTCACAACGCGGACAGGCTGTATGTTCGGGTTTAGACGGTAGGTTCATGGGTATGGACCTCCTGTTCGAAGGCAATGAAATTGACAAGTTGTTTCTGGCGATTATAGACGGGCTTAATGATCACCTCACATAAGTACGTTGTCTGGTCTTTTCGGTAATTCAGAAGCTGTGCTTTCACTCCTTTTTGCTTCTCTAATGCCTGTCGCACCCGTCGACGTGGCTTTAAACCGGTCATTATTCCCTGCAACATCGTCGGACGATTACCTAACACTTCATATCGCCCATAACCGGTCATTTCTTCAAACTGGGTATTGACGTACTGAATAGTCATCGCGAGATCAGTAACAACAACGGCCCACTTATCATTCTCCAGCTCATCTCGAACGGATTTAGGAAGTACCCACTCCTGCGCATTGGCCAGTTCCATCAAGCCTGTTTTATCAGTTGATGGAACTGGCTTTTGCCAAAATTCCCAACCCGCCAGCAAAGGGGTCACCACAGCGGGTGGGCCCTGCTTGGCAAGTTGTTTATCGTATGGACCACAGAAGTTCATAGCCACAAATATAGGCCTTCTGATAGCTGTTGGTTATCAGAAAGATTTGTTATTAAGTTGTATAGACTCAATAACAAATTCGCGAGCGTTTTGGGCAGCCTGAATTATATTTTTTAGCATTTCTTGAGTATTTCCTGAATAGTTGATACCTACCTGCCTACTGATTATTAATCAAATTCTTTCTGATTCAGCTCGATAAACTTGATCCATTTTTTACCATCGCGGCTAAATTCGCCTGTTTCATACCATATTTTTTGGGTTGGATCGAGCGTAATGATTTACTTGGTTTTGCCGCCATTGTTGGGTACATCGAAACCCCATTCAAATGTATTGTCGGCCAGAATTTCGAAATAGGCATCGGTTGTAAAGCCTTCTTTTACGTACGATCTGAACTTGAGCTTCATTGGTTTTCAAACTCCGGCCCATTCCTTCAATTTCCAGTACCAGGCCATTAAGCCGCCATAAATAGATAAATCGCTGAAAATTACTTCATCTGCTGTGTTATTTTCTTTTTGATAACCTGTTGCATTGGCATAATCTCTACTTTTAGGACCATGAAAGTAGTCATTTCTATTTTTTCATTCTGGCTGTTGCTGCTGACAGGTTTACCCTGCCCGGATGCAGACTGCCATGAACACGTAAATCGAACGGCTACTACCTCGTCAATCCCAACCGATGACCACGATCACGACCACAAAGCCCCTTGTAGTCCGTTCTGTCACTGCGCTACGTGCTTGGGTTTTTCGGTTCCTCAGCCATTCGGCTATGTGCTCTTCACCGAACTGAGTGGCCCGGTTGTCTCCCGGCAGCTTTTTTCTTACCAATCTCCCAGCCATACCGACGTACTGCTCGGCATCTGGCAACCGCCCAAACTCTGGGCCTGAATAACGTAACCTTCACGTTTCATTTTACGCACGTTTGTCGAAAACGTGTGCAGTTGACTTGTGTATTGCATCCATTCATCACTCACTTGTTCAGATTCGACCATGCTGGATCGCATTATTCGTTTTTCTATTCAGAACAAACTGATTATCGCGCTATTGACACTTGCGTTAGTCGCTTGGGGCGGTTATTCGCTGACCCGTTTACCCATCGATGCCCTGCCCGACATTACCAATAATCAGGTTCAAATCATTACCCAAAGTCCCGCGCTGGCCGCTCCCGATGTGGAGCGTCTCATTAGTTTTCCCGTCGAGCAAACGATGGCTACATTGCCTGATTTGACCGAAATTCGATCAATGTCTCGTTTCGGTTTATCGGTCGTGACCATCGTATTTGATGATGACATAGACGTTTATTTCGCCCGTCAACAGGTTTTTGAGCGACTTCAGCAAGTGCGATCCCAGATTCCATCCAATGCCGGAGAACCTGAGTTAGCACCGGTTACAACAGGTTTGGGCGAGATTTATCAATACGTCATTCGAGCAAAACCCGGCTACGAAAAAAAATATTCGCCAATGGAATTGCGCTCAATCCAGGATTGGATTGTTCGGCGACAATTGCTGGGTACAAAAGGCGTCGCCGACGTCAGCAGTTTTGGCGGTTATCTGAAGCAGTATGAAGTAGCCGTTGATCCGCAACGACTCCGGGCTGCAAACGTAACGATGGATGATGTGTTTACCGCCCTACAACGCAATAATCAAAATGCGGGTGGCGCTTACATCGACCGACGCCCAAACGCCTATTTCATCCGTTCCGAAGGGTTAATAGGTTCCCTGACCGATATCGGTAAAATTGTCGTCCGCCGTACGGATGAAGGTATTCCCATACAAATCCGTGACGTTGCGCAAGTCGGACTGGGCAATGCTGTTCGCTACGGAGCCATGACCCGAAATGGCGAAGGCGAAGTGGTTGGGGCTATTGTTATGATGCTCAAAGGAGCCAACTCTTCCGAAGTGATTGGTAACGTTAAGCAGCGCATTGAACAGATCAGAAAGTCGCTACCAGAAGGTGTAGAACTCCACGCGTTTCTGGATCGAACCAAACTGGTCGAACGCGCTATCGGTACTGTCGAACGCAACCTGATTGAAGGAGCCCTGATCGTCGTCTTCGTTTTAGTATTGCTACTCGGTAACTGGCGTGCTGGATTAGTCGTAGCGTCTGTAATTCCGCTATCGATGTTGTTTGCGGTTTCGCTAATGAATCTCTTTGGTGTATCGGGTAATCTCATGAGCCTCGGCGCCATCGACTTCGGCCTTATCGTAGATGGAGCCGTAATCATCGTCGAAGCCACGTTGCATCATTTGCAAAGGCGAATGAGCGATTTCAGGGACTCTGCTCCAGACTTTCGCTCTTTAACCCAGTCCGAAATGGACCAGGAAGTTTTCGAATCAGCGAGTCGGATACGGTCTTCGGCGGCATTTGGGGAGCTTATTATTTTGATTGTGTATCTGCCAATTCTGGCGTTGGTGGGTATTGAAGGAAAGATGTTTCGGCCGATGGCACAGACGGTCGTTTTTGCGATTGCCGGCGCATTTATTCTGTCGCTAACGTATGTACCAATGATCTCGGCACTTCTACTGAGTAAAAAAATCAAATCCCATACAAAGCCAACGATTTCAGACCGAATCATGACCTTTTTCCATCGCATTTACGATCCAATTATTCGCTGGACGCTGAACCATCGAGGGTTAGTTGTTGGCTTATCGATTGGCCTGTTTGTATTTACGCTTTTTGTATTCAGCCGATTAGGTGGTGAGTTTATTCCTCAACTCGACGAGGGTGATTTTGCGGTCGAAACGCGCGTGATGACGGGTTCTTCGCTCTCGCAATCTATTAATGGAGTCACTCAGGGCGAACGTGTCCTGAAGGAGGCTTTTCCCGAAGTAATTGAAGTAGTCGGCAAAACAGGAGCCAGCGAAATTCCCACCGATCCAATGCCACTTGAAGCTTCTGATATGATGGTTATTCTGAAAGAGCGGGACGAGTGGACATCAGCAGAAAGTCAGGAGGAATTAATCGAGAAAATGCAGGCTAAACTGAGTCAGATACCAGGTGTGAGTTTCGGCTTTCAACAACCTATTCAAATGCGTTTCAGCGAGTTAATGACGGGCGTTAAGCAAGATGTAGCGATAAAGCTTTATGGTGAAGACCTAAATGTATTATCTGAATTTGCTCCCCGTATCGGAAAAGTAGTGAGTTCGGTGAACGGAGCGCAGGATTTGTACGTGGAACAGGTTTCGGGGCTTCCGCAAATCGTTGTTCGTTTTGACCGGGATGCGCTGGCTCGTTTTAGTTTATCGATCGAAGAAGCGAATCGGTATTTAGAAGCCGCTTTTGCCGGAGCTTCGGCGGGTTTAGTCCACGAAGGCGAACGACGATATGAACTGGTTGTCCGACTGCAATCAGAAAGTCGGCAGCGGCTCGAAGATGTCCAGAATTTATTGATCACCAGCGCGGGTGGACAGACTATTCCACTGAGTCAGATTGCGGATGTTTCGTTTCAGAACAGTACCAATCAGATTCAGCGCGAAAATGCCCAACGACGCATTACGGTTGCGTTTAATGTGCGCGGGCGGGATGTTGAAAGTGTAGTAAAGGAGTTACAGCAAAAACTAAATGAACAGATCAAGCTACCCGCAGGCTATTATATGACTTACGGCGGTCAATTTCAGAATTTGGAAGAAGCCAAAGATCGACTCAGCATTGCCGTTCCGGTAGCGCTGGGGCTAATTTTCGCGCTATTATTTTTTACGTTCGGTTCCGTACGGCAAAGTCTCCTGATTTTTTCAGCGATTCCTTTGGCGGCCATCGGCGGTGTTTTTGCGCTCTGGCTACGTGGCATGCCATTCAGTATTTCGGCAGGTGTGGGTTTCATTGCGCTGTTTGGCGTAGCTGTTCTAAACGGAATCGTGCTCATTGGGGAGTTTAACTACTTAAAAGCCAGCGGCCAGACTGATCTACGAACGATTATTCTGGAAGGAACCGCCACCCGACTTCGTCCGGTCATGATGACGGCTCTTGTAGCATCCCTGGGTTTTCTGCCGATGGCTCTAGCGCAAACGGCGGGGGCCGAAGTACAACGCCCGTTGGCAACCGTGGTGATTGGAGGGCTGGTTTCGGCTACATTGCTTACCTTACTGGTACTACCCTGTTTGTATTGGTGGGAACAAACCCGTTTTGGTGCAAAAAAAACGACGTTAGCAAGTACTCAGGTTAGCTATATAGCGGCCTGTCTTTTGGTTATCAGCTTATTGTTTGGAGGATCAACAACGGTTCAGGCACAAACGTCTGTAACAACAACAGGGCCACTTACGTTAGACGCGGCTCTGACACAAGCGCTGTCTGCAAACGGATCAAGTCGGGTGAGTAGCCTCAATACAGCCATTCAACAGACCAATCGGCGAACAGCTCGAGAGATTGGCCGAACGGATGTATCGTGGCTGGGGGGGCAGTATAATTCGATTATGTGGGATAATAATTTCACGATTACCCAGAGTATTCCCAATGGCAAACTGATTCGGGGATTGGAAAAACTGGCCGATGCGTCGATTCAGGGAAGCCAGTTACAAGCCCGATTTATTCAAACCGAGTTACGAACACGCGTAAAAAGTACGTACCTCGAATTAACGTATCTCTCCGAACGATTGAAGCTGCTGATTTCGCAGGACAGTTTACTCGGAACGTTTCGCCGGGCAACCGAAGTACGACTACGCACGGGTGAGGGCACCGCGCTGGAAGTAGCCACGGCCGACAATCTGCTGGGCGACGTTCGGAATCAACGCGCGCAAACGGTCGCTGACCGGGAGATTGCGATTAGTACGCTGCAAACACTCCTGAATACCAGTACCACCTTAACCTTGCCCGATGGTCCGCTTCCACGCCGAGCAATACCTACGCTATCTGATTCAGCACTGGCCCAAAACCCAACGTTAGCCTTGCTTCGTCAACAGATAACAATTGCCGAAGGACAGATCGCCGTGGAACAGGCGCGGTTACGACCTGATTATTCGGTAGGCTATTTCAACCAATCGCTTATCGGAACCCAGAGCGTCGATGGCCAGGATCGGTATTTCAATGGTGGCAAACGATTTCAGGGCGTACAGGTTGGTATCGGAATTCCCATTTTCCAGAAAGCCCAGCGCGCCCGCATCGAATCGGCCCGATTAGGCCAGCAAGCTGCCGAAGCTGCGTTTACTTATAACCAACGAAACCTACAAGGCGAACTCGCAGCCGCTGTGCAGCAAATCCGAAAACAGCAGGCCAGCTTAACGTACTACGAACAAACAGGATTACCCGTTGCGCAACGGTTGGCGGAAGGTGCCGAAAAAGCGTTCCGAGCAGGAGAAGCCAATTATCTGGAATATGCCCAGGCCTTGACCCGCTCTTACCAGACACGCACCAATTATCTGGATACCATCAATCAATACAATCAGGCCGTAGTTGCGCTTGAGCAATTGCTAGGACTGCCTTAATCCACCATAAACGATGCTCAAATTTTTTAAATTATCTCACCTAATCCTTTTACTAGGACTGCTTAGCAGTACGCTTGCCTGCAAGAAACAGGAGGCCGAACAAAAAGGTGACGATCATACCCATGAACACAAACAAACGGATCTAGTCGAGCTATCTGATGATCAGCTTCGGATTGCTTCGATTCAATTGGGCAGTGTATCCTACCGGAATTTAAGTCATTCGGTTCAACTCAACGGGCGACTGGCTGTACCGGCCCAAAGTCAGGTGATCATCACGGCTCTACAAGGAGGCTTTATTCGGGCCATTCCCCTCCTACCCGGTCAGCCAGTGCATCAAGGGCAGGTCTTGGCCCGAATCGAAAATCCTGAACTGGTTCAATTGCAGCAGGAATACGCAGAAAGCCACAGTCGTCTGACGTATCTGGAAGCGGAACAGGTGCGCCAGCAAGAACTTAGTCGCGAGAATGTGAGTGCGTTGAAAGTACTTCAGCAAACAACATCCGAATTGAAAGCGACGCAGGCTCGCGTAACGGGTTTGAATCAACGAATTCGGCTGGTCGGCTTATCGCCAAAGGCTGCACTGGAAGGTAAATACAGTGCCTCGTATGTCATCACAGCTCCTCAGTCGGGAGTTGTAACAGATGTACTGGCATCGACGGGTCAATACGTGCAACCAGCAGATATGATCGCCAAATTGACCAGCAATCAAGGTTTATATGCAGAACTGACGGTATTCGAAAAGGATTTACCCATGATTCGGGAAGGTCAGCAGGTTAGTTTATTGCTAAACAACGAAGGTGGCCGTGAGCGATCGGGGCGAATTAATTATATCAACCGCGCTATCGACACCGACCGTTCTGTCCGTGTGGTAGCAAAAATTGATAAGCCTGATGCACAATTGACACCGAATACCTTTCTGAAAGCTAAGCTAAACCTGGGCAACAGCCGGGTTACGGCACTACCCGAAGAGGCCATCGTATCAGCAGAAGGTAAGGAGTACATCTTCATCGTGACCACTGAAAAAGCGCCTGAACACCATGAACATGAAGAAGCGCATACTACGGTTTTCAAACAGATACTGGTACGCCGGGGCGTTACTGAAAACGGGTACTCGCAGGTAACGCTTCCGGGTAACATCGATTGGCAAAAGACGCAGGTTGCGGTGAAAGGCGCCTACGAAATTCTATCGCAGCTCAAAGCGGCAGGGGGCGAAGAAGACGAACATGGACATTGATAAAAAACCAAACTCAACCACCTTTATTTCTGTTAGTTAATCAACAACGTAATGGAAAAACTACAGATAGATTTACCCGTATTGCTACCAGATTTACCAGACGAAAAAGACCAGTGCGTTCGTCGGTTGATCGATCTATTGGCGGAGCGAACCGGCATTGATAAAGTCCATATCCGATCCGATTCTTCGGATGGATCTACTGCGGATCATACCGCTCAGCTTTGTATTCACTACGATCCGCAGCTAATATCGCTCAATCGGGTTCAAACGCTGGCGCAACAAGCTGGCGCCGAAATCACGCATCGGTATGGGCATTTTGTGGGTTACTTATCGGGTATTCGGCACGCCCGCCATGCGCGAATCGTTGCAGAAAAAATTCGTCACTGGCAAGGTGTACTGGAAGCTTCCGTGTCTGCTTCGGGTGCGGTTCACCTGGAATTTGACCAGCAAAAAACCAGTCTTTCAACACTCTTACAGCATCTCAAGCAAAACGATACACCCGCCGAAACGTCACAAAATAGCACGACTATCAATCACGGGCATGATCATAGCCATGAAGGGCATACACACGATCATGCAGAACCGCATACGCACTCGCATAACGAACAGGCAGGTCATTCGCATGGCGACGGGCACAATCACGGCGGCATCTTCGGACCAAACACAGAACTGATTTTTGCGATTCTGTGCGCTATAAGTCTGGGTATTGGCTTTGGACTTTCCTATGTAACAGGCTTACCAAATTGGCTAAGTTTAGCACTCTACGGACTAGCCTATTTTTTCGGGGGATTTTTTACGGCCAAAGAAGCCATTGAAACCATTCGTCGCGGACAATTCGAGATCGATTTTCTGATGCTCGTGGCTGCGGCTGGCGCAGGATTTCTGGGAGAATGGGCCGAAGGTGCCTTATTGCTGGCCTTATTCAGCATTGGTCATGCGCTTGAACATTACGCAATGGGACGAGCCCGCAAATCCATTGCGGCCCTAGCTGACCTCAGCGCTAAAACGGCCACCGTCCGACGAAATGGCACGACGCAGGAGGTAGCCGTCGATGAGTTACAGATTGGCGAAGTCATCATTGTAAAACCCAATAGTAAAATCGCTGCTGATGGTATTGTAATTAAAGGAGGTGGGCCCGTTAATCAGGCTCCCATCACGGGCGAAAGCGTACCTGTTGACAAGGTTGCCATTGCTAATCCCGATACTGATGTTTCGACGACTAAAGCTGAAAACCGAGTCTTTGCGGGGACGATCAATAGCACAAATGTTCTCGAAATTAAGGTAACTAAAGCCGCTAATAATTCAACGCTGGCACGACTTATAAAACTGGTTAACGAAGCGGAATCGCAGCAGTCGCCGACACAGCAGTTTACGGATCGGTTTGAGAAATGGTTTGTTCCGGCTGTACTTATTCTGGTTGTTAGTTTGTGTTTCGCCTTTCTGGTGATCAATGAACCTTTTTCGGCCAGTTTTTACCGGGCTATGGCCGTTTTAGTGGCGGCAAGCCCCTGCGCCTTAGCAATTTCTACCCCGTCGGCCGTTTTAAGTGGTGTTGCCCGAGCCGCCCGCGACGGTGTATTAATCAAAGGTGGGCGACCGCTGGAAGATTTGGGCGAACTGACAGCAGTGGCTTTTGACAAAACCGGCACACTTACAGAAGGAAAGCCTACGCTGAATCAGATTACCACACTTAATGGCACTGAAAACGAATTACTAACCGTAGCCGTAGCCGTTGAAAAATTGAGCGATCATCCACTGGCAACCGCTATTGTAAAAGGAGCCACCGAGAAATTAGGCAAGGAATCTATTCCCGAAGCCAAGAATTTGAAAGCGCTGACGGGCCGGGGGGTTCAAGCTGAAGTTGCGAACAAACCCGTTTTTATCGGCAATAAAGCCCTTTTTGAGGAACAGAAAACACTCACAGACGCTGTACGATCGAAAGTAGATGAACTGGAAGCAACCGGATATACGGCTATGATTGTCCGTCAAGACGATACATTTCTGGGTATTCTGGGCGTAATGGATACACCCCGCTCCGAAGCGAAAGCAACACTCCAAGCTCTGAAAGAGTTAGGCATCCGCCGTATGATTATGCTAACGGGCGATAATCAGCGAGTTGCTGACAGCATTGCCAAACAAGTTGGTCTGACCGATGCTTTTGGCGATCTGCTTCCCGAAGCCAAAGTCCAGTCGGTGCAGCAATTGCGACAACAGGAGGGCAAAGTAGCCATGGTGGGCGATGGCGTTAACGATGCGCCAGCGATGGCGAAAAGTACGGTTGGTATCGCCATGGGAGCCGCCGGTTCCGACGTCGCGCTGGAAACCGCCGATATTGCGCTCATGGGCGATCAACTGGAGAAACTTCCGTTCGCTATCGGCCTAAGCCGTGCCGCTCGACGAATTATCCGTCAGAATCTTTTCATCAGTTTGGGCATGGTCATACTCTTGATTCCACTGACTATTCTTGGTGTCGCCCGTATTGGCCCCGCTGTCATTGCTCATGAAGGCTCAACTCTTGTCGTAGTTTTCAACGCCTTACGATTGTTGGCATTTCGCTCGAAAAAGGCTTAAGCAAAGTATACTCTTTATTGGTTGATCTGTATGGTTGCACCTGGCCCAACGTTCAATTGAGCACTTGCTTGATAGGAAATAATCAATGCCTTCGCAGCAAAGCCGTTCGGGACGCTCAAAACATGGTTCAATTGAACCTGATCCCCCGCAGTCGGCACTCGGTTACAGGACCACACAGTCGGATCATCCCATGATCCATTGCGTAGCGTATACATTCCCGACGGGCAATCGTTGTCCGTTTTGAACGAAGCCGTTATCTGATAAGTCGTTTCGTCTTCGCTACATTGGCTCGCGACCTGCCATTCGTAACTAGTGTTGTTTGTTAATCCGGTCAGCGAGTAGCTGGTTGTTGCAATGGCTGGTATGGTATTCCAGATTGTTGTACCAACTCTGCGCCATCGAATGGTATAGTCAACGCCTTCCCCGGAATCATTCCATTTCAATACAGCCGATGTGGTTGTCAAATTCTCCGTCTTCAGAGTAATCGGTGAGTTGCATTGTGTATGGAAAATCTGCGATAAACTATAATCGGGCTGGCAGGGTGTGCGCAACTGCCACTCATAATCTGTATCGGTAGTAAGGCCCGTCAAAATGTAGGGGGCAGTAAGATTTCCAGCCACAACTGCCCAATTAATATCACCAACGGCCCGCCAGCGTAAGTCGTAAATAGCTGATGCATCAGTCACCCAATTTAATCGAGCGCTGCTAGACCTTACATCAGTTGTCATCGACTCAGTGGTATAATAACAGTTGGTCGAAAAAGTAGGGCCAACCGTAAAAGGCCCGTCGACAGCCGCTATACAAGCCGCCCGAACCTGGTATTCATAAGTAATGCCTGGCGTTAGCCCTGTTAATTTATAAGGTGGTGTTACCGCAGAAATAGTATTCCAGGTTGTACTGCCTTCTGCCCGCCATTGAAACTGGAAATCTGGACCACTACCTTCCCAATACAGTTGGACCCAGTCAGATCCTTTTGTAGCGTAAATACTAAAAGACGCAGCGGAAATACACCGGGTTTTGAACTGCAATGGACTCGCATAGGCAGTAAGTGTATTCCCCTCGCAATTCGTCGCGACGGCCCATTCATAGGTGGTATTATCAGTCAGGTTAGCTAATACATACGTACTGGAAGACAGCCCAGTCAAGGTCGTCCAATCATTTGCCCCTACCACCCGGTATTTAAGCGAATACAGCGAGCTAGTGTTATTCCAGATTAATTGAGCTGAATGGGTATTCACATTTGCCGTATACGTCAGGCCAGGCATAGGACAAATCGTTCGGAATACGACTGGATAACTTGCATTTGACTCACTTGCTGAGCACTGAGTTAGCAAACGCCATTCATAAAGTGTACCCGTACTTAAGCCGGTTAGTGAATAGGAATTTCCGGTTACACCAGCCGCTACATTCCACGCGGTTGCACCAGCAACCCGCCATTGTACCGATACCGGTAGTTTGTTACTGTTCCAGGTTAGTCGGGCGGAAGTAGATCTTATATCCGCGGTATAAAGACCAAGATAAGGTTGGGCACAGGAAGTTGTAAAACCTGTCGTTGACTGATACGTTGTTCCATTTTCATGAACATAACTGAGTCGAACTTCATAAGTTGTATTATTGAGCAAACCGGTCAATAAGTAGCGCTTTGCAGCCAGAGGTCCGGTCGTATTCCAATTCCCATTCTGAACCCTCCATTGAAGCATATAGTTGCTTCTATCTGGCCCACTTATCCAGTTTAGACGGGCAAAATCAGCGGCTACACTATCAGCAGATAATGACGTAAACATATACGGAGCTTGCGTCCCGAATAAATTAGATGGCATTGTATAGAGTTCTTTTCTATCGACTGAGCAAACGCCCTGCAGCCGAAATTCATAGGCCATATTCTCCGTTAATCCTGTTAGTGAATAGGTTGATCCAGTCAGTCCTTCTACTGTATTCCAGGCGGAGCCAGAATTATACGGCTGCCATTGCAGATTGACGAATAGATTATCGGCCTGTTTGGTCCAGACAATTTTAACCGACTCTGCTTTTATAGCTTCAACATGTGGGTTAGTGGGGTTAGGACATTGCGTTGTAAATGTGCTGCTGGGCGAAAAAGGACTTACAGGATCGCAATCCGCTCGAACCCGCCATTCATAGGTCGTATTATCAAGTAGTCTGGTGATGGTTGTACTTGTCGATGTCAATCCAGTCAAGGATGTCCATTCTACAATTCCATTGACGCGATACTGAACTGTATAGATTGTCTCTGGTGAAAAGTTCGTGCCTTCCCAACGTACCTGAGCACTATTATTACCTACCCCGTTTACGTATACATATTGAACACTGGCACAAGCTGTCTGAAAGGCTTGAACAGGAGAAAAATTCGACAAATAATCCCCACCACAATTTGAAGCCACTCGCCATTCGTAGGCTGTATTAGTTGTGAGCCCCGTCAGTAGATACGTGTTTTCTGAATTAGTGTAAGGTATTGATATCGTTGTCCAACCTGCTGCTCCTACAACTCTCCATTGAAGGGCAAAGGATTGTGATTGCATCGTGTTTACATATGCGCTCCATCTTAGGCGTGCCGATGTAGTGCCGGCCTGTGAGTTGAAGCTATTAAAGCTGGGCACAGGACAGGTTACCTGAAACGAATAGATCGCTGAAAAATCAGAACTTGTTTCCTGTGAGCAACTCGCTCTGACGCGCCACTCATAACTACTCCCGGAAATTAGTCCTGTTAGCGAATAGTTATCACTACTAATTCCCGTCAACGTTGTCCAGTCTAAGGTTCCTGTCAAACGATATTGCACGTCATACGATCGTATTTCGGTCGAAATAGTCGGACTTGGTTGGTTAAAATATATCCAAAATAGCTTTACCGAAGTAGGCGATAAAGCCTGAGCAACACCCACATTTGGAATAATACAGGGTAAATCGAATGTAAAAGGGTTAGAGAAATCGCTCGCAATTTCGCTCGAACATACTTGTCGAACACGAAACGCATAACTACTTCCAGCATCAAGATTTGTCAGTAAATAACTGGTATTGGTTAATCCGTTGATGGTGTTCCAGTTCTGACTTCCGACTTTGCGCCATTGAAGGTCACAAATTGTTGACAACCCACCTGTAGACCATCCCACCATTAATGACGTGTTTGTTTGCTGAAGACTATATAGACTTTGAGGGACAGGACAAGTAGTTGCAAATGTCGGCCCATTAACAAAATCCAGATAAATGGAAGGGCTACAAATGGCTCGAATTCGCCATTCGTAGGTTTTTCCGGGCGACAGATTGTAAAGTAAAAAACCCTTTTGGCTACTCCAGGTGCTTCCCCTAAAAGTAGGGTCCGTTTCATTTCCTTTGGGTTGCAGTATCGTCCAGTCTGGATTACCTACTTCCCGATACTGAATTTCATAGCGTTTCGTATTATTGGTATTTACCCATGACAATCTCACTGAATTGACATCTATACCTACGACTGCAAGAAGCCCTGGAAGCGAACCGCAGTCTGTTTGAAAGGTTTGTGTTACGCCAAAATCAGGTGTACTGCCAGAAGAACAAGTAGAACCCACACGCCACTCATACACTGTGTTGTAAGTAAGCCCGTTTAATGGATAAGAAGTGCTTGTTATATTCTCGGCTGACACCCAATCCGTAGTGCCAGCCTGACGATACTGCAACTTATAAGGTGGATAAGCCCCACCCCAACTTACTGTAGCTGATGTAGCTTCAATAGTAGATGAATAGAAAAAATATGGTTGCATACAGCTGAGCATAAACGACTGAATTTCTGAAAATTCAGATGCTAGCGTAGCCGAACAGACCATACGGACTCGCCATTCATAGGGCGTATTAGTTTGTAACCCAGTTAATGTGTATCGATCTCCTGTAAGATTGTGTATAGATGACCAATTAGGGGAATTGGCAAGCCGCCATTGCAATTCAGTCTTTACTCCAGGAGATGCCAGATTCCAGACTACATCGATACTCGTATTGGTTGCATTCTGATCTTGGAGATAGGAAGCTGTTCTGCAGGTTGATGTAGTTGACTGGCCTACAACAAAATCGGAATAATCAGTAGCAGAACATTGGCTCCGGACACGCCATTCATAAGTAGTTTCCGGTGATAATTCAGTTAGCGTATAAGATAAGGCTGAAATTCCCGGTACTATGGCCCAGTCTGTAGTACCGACCATTCGCCATTGTAACTCATACAAGCGATTATCCGTAGGGCTCCAGGATATGCGTATCGCTTTAGGTCCGAGAACACCTTCATATACGAAGGCAGGACCCAAACAGCGAGTCGTTAGCTGCTGTGCTGGTGTGTAGTCTGAAGCAACAGCAGGTGAACAAACCGTTCGGACGCGCCATTCATACGTTGTATTGTTAGCTAATCCCGTGAGTATAAATGGTGATCTGGCTCCCGGCACAGAGCTCCACTCAATTGCACCGACAGGTCGCCATTGCAGGTCACTGGTGGGAGACGTCCATTGTAACGTAGCTGTATTATACGTTACGGACGGATTGCTCAGGTTAGTTGGTAATGGGCAACTAGTCTGAAACACATTCATATCCGTAAACGCTGATTTTGAGGTTGCAGAACAAGCCGTTCTTACCTGCCATTCATAACTAGTCGAATTGGTTAAACCAGTCAGAATATACCCTGGCGAAGTGATACCCTCCACCACTGTCCAGGTAGAAGCTCCGGCTGGACGCCAGTTGAGATCAAAAACAAGATTGGGAAACGGACTGTCCCATTTCAACTCGGCTGCACTTGGATTAATTAATGTTGTTCGGGCATTGGTCGGGACTGAACAGTGCGTTTGGAAATTGGGGCCAGTCTTAAAATCGGACATAGCCGTACTGGAACATACTCTCCGAACTTTCCACTCAAATGAAGTATCTTCTGGTAATCCTGATAAATCCAGAAAATTATTAGTCAACTCACCAACCACAGTCCAGGTGGAAGTACCAACAGACCGCCATTGTAGTTCATACGTATCTCCAATGAATTGATCCCAAACTAGTCGGGCTGATTGATGCGTAATAATTGTCGCATCCGCATAATTGGGAGCTGCACACGTCGTCTGAAAAACAGTACCGTTTGTAAAACTGGATGTATCTCCAACAGCACAGATCGTTCGAACTCTCCATTCATAGGCTGTATTATTTGTGAGTCCTGTTAACGAAGAAGTATACGTAGTTGTGGGCGGATTTATCGTCCAGGTTGAGGTGCCAACTTGTCGCCACTGGGCTTCAACTGGCGAATTGCCAACACCATAATAAGACCACCATATTGTTGCTGACTGGTAGGTGATATTATAGACAAACGTATAGGCAGGATTTGAGCAGTCAGCATAAGCTAACTTGCTGAACAAAATCCAGCTAATAAGAAGAAGGTAACGAACAGGCATGGGAGGTGTAGGGGGACAAGCAGAAAGATACTTGTAGAGCAAAAACTTTACCAGTTTATTAACTTATCGGCTCATTCCGTTTTCGTTCTACATACCATCATTTCTAAGTAGGATTACCATTCTTTTGCTTCTTATAGCAAGCATACATAAGTCTACATTTGTAGCTTTACAGAAAGCGAATCAATCAGTATTCGATCCTTTACAGTTGAGCGTATTAAGCTGCTAATCAGAACATAACATGAACCGTAGAGAAGCCATTCTTCAGGTCGCCCTTACGATGGGCAGCGCCCTGTCTGCTCAGTCGATGGCGGCCATTGTGGAGGGATACCAACCCCATCGAACCGGCAAGGGAGCGCCTTCGTCGTTTGCCTTAAACGCCAATCAGCAAGCGTTGCTGGATGAGATCACGGAAGTCATTATGCCGACTACATCTACCCCCGGCGCAAAAGCAGCTAAAGTAGGTTCGACCATTCAGTTGATTCTGAAAGATTGCTACAAACCAGCTCAGCAGGAACACGTTCTGAAAGGATTGGATGCGGTAGAAGCCGAATGCCAAAAAGCGTATAGCAAATCGTTCACGGCATTGCCAATTGAGCAGAAAACAGCCATTTTGAAACAGTTTGAACAACTGGCCAAAACCGAAGCGCAGCAGAAACCAAAGCAGCAGGAGAAACTTGATAAGAATCCAGAGACAGCGCTGGGTGCGTTTGCCCCGGCGGGAAGCGATCAAACTCAGGCGAAACTGGTTGATGCCGAAACAGGAGTCGTGGTGAAAGATGAAAAGAAAAATGCTCCCCTTATTCCCTTCTTCAAACTGGTGAAAGAGTTGACTATTCTGGGCTATTTCAGTTCTGAAATTGGTTGCACGCAGGCACTCGAATACGTAAAAATTCCCGGTCGCTACGAAGGGGTCGTTAAACTTAAAGACGGCCAGAAAGCGTGGGCAACCTAACCTAGTGATGTTATCCAGTTATAGGGTTGTAAAGTTGGCTTACGCATCAAGAACTCTATAACCATACAACTTTACAACCCTGCAACTCCTTCAAAATGAACCTTAATCTTGACGCTAAAAAAGGGATGACTTACGACGCTATTGTCGTGGGTTCCGGTATATCGGGGGGCTGGGCCGCCAAAGAATTGACCCAAAAAGGCTTGAAAGTACTCATGCTCGAACGAGGGCCTGATCTGAAACACGTTACAGATTATCCGACCGCGATGAAAGACCCCTGGGAATTTCCGCACCGGGGTAAAATCGAGCTGTGGGCTGCCGAAGAATATTGGGCTAATGCCCGTTCGGGGGGCAAACCTGGCGAAGATCAACGGCACATGTTCACCAAAGATGTAGACGTTCCCTACATCGAAAAGCGTCCGTACGATTGGATTCGGGGTTATCACCTGGGAGGAAGATCCATTATGTGGGGCCGCCAGAGCTATCGACTCAATGAACGTGATTTCACCGCTAATATCGAAGATGGTCACGGTGCCGACTGGCCAATTCGCTATAAGGATATTGAACCCTGGTATTCATACGTCGAGAAATTTGTCGGCGTTTCCGGCAATAAGGACGGACTAGCCGTACTACCCGACGGGAATTTTGTGCCGCCCATGCAGATGAACAGCGTCGAACTGCTGGCGAAAGCGGGGATCGAAAAGAATTTCAAAAATCGGCATCTGGTTATTGGCCGCCCGGCCATCCTTTCGGTGGCACAAAAAATTCATACGGATGGTGGTCGTGCATCGTGTCAGTTTCGAAACTTGTGTGTGCGGGGCTGTCCGTTTGGCGCTTATTTCAGCACACAATCATCAACGTTGCCAGCCGCCATGAAAACCGGGCGATTAACGGTGATCACAGACAAAATTGCCTATCAGGTCATTTTCGATGAGCAGAAAAATAAGGCTGTAGGAGTGCGTGTCATCGACCAGAATTCGAAGCAAACGCAGGAGTATTATGCCAAAATCATTTTCCTGAATGCCTCAACCATGAACACGGCCTGGATTATGATGCAATCGACGTCGAAACGATTCCCCAATGGGCTTGGCAATGACTCCGATCAGCTAGGTCGTAATCTGATGGACCACCATCTGGGTGCAGGGGCGTCGGGTGAATATGACGGGTTACAGGATATGTATTATTACGGTCGGCGCGGCAACGGCATTTACATTCCCCGGTTTGCCAACTGGGGTGACGATAAGCGAAAAGATTTCGTGCGCGGTTTCGGCTATCAGGGGCGTGGTGCCCGACAAGATTGGGTAGCTGGCGCTTCCAAAGATGGGTTCGGACCAGAATTTAAAGATAGCCTTACGAAGCCCGGTCGCTGGGAGTTTAACATCGGTGGTTTCGGCGAAACTCTTCCCGATCCCAATAACCGCATGCGCCTTTCCGATAAGAAAGATAAATGGGGATTACCGATTATTGAGTTCGATGCAGGTTGGGGCGAAAATACGGTTGGGATGCGGAAAGCGATGGCGAATGATGCGGCTGAAATGCTCGAAGCCGCTGGCTTGAAAAACGTAAAAACGCGAAACGATACCGATAAAAATCAGGGTATTGGCATTCACGAAATGGGAGCGGCTCGTATGGGTCGCGATCCCAAAACATCGGTACTGAATGCCAATAATCAGGTCTGGGGAGCGAAGAATGTATTCGTTACGGATGGCGCGGCTATGGTGTCGTCGTCCTGCGTAAACCCATCGCTCACCTATATGGCCCTGACCGCCCGGGCAGCTGATTTTGCCGTACGCGAACTGAAACGGATGAATTTATAACACACCTAGAACGCTGATTTTTAGGCCACTAAAAACTCCGATAAGCTTCGCCCCGGACAGATATTGTAGGATTTTTACTATCGAACCTATTTAACCTTTTGAGAGTAAGTTCCAAATGAGTGATTTTGCCATTCTGACGCAGGAAGAATCTTAACGTTTCCTTGCTTGTGAGTTAGGACAGATTAAGATTCTTCCTGCGTCAGAATGACAAAATCAGTTCTTGACTAAAAGCTTAAACAGCCTCAGTCTAAAAGACAACATTTTATCGTTATCAGTGGAAGCATTTTATGCGCAAATGCGAACCCTCGACAGGCGAATATCCGACCGATTGAATTGTCGTTGCATTTCGGTATATACCCAATCAATGGCTTCGTCGGGGTCAGCAGCAGCCACGGACAAATCAGCATCCAGCCGGATGCTGTGCTTCATCTCATCAAGCACGTCAAATACGACTCGTATTACTTGTTTTTTCTTATAGGCCATAGCAATCAAATCCACTGTTGCAGGCCAAAGGTAACACCTTGCTAATACATTTGTATTATATATAGCAAAATAATATTATAACAGTATCAAACGGTCATTCTCATCACGTTAGCCGTATTTTACCTTTCAGTAACAAATACGCGCCAGCTGTTGCGAGTCCACCAACCAGATACCAGCCAATTGTCATAGCAGCAGTAGCAGGGGTTCGACTGCTGGGAGCCGTACCTAACCCCATCGGACCGGGTAATCCGACGGCTCCGGCACCGGCAGCTAATCCGAGGGCTGTGCCTGCCAGTACGGCGTGTTTTGGTTTAGCTAATCCGACCAGACTATAATACAATGCATTGGAAATCAAATCTCCTCCCAGGGTCCAGAAATAAAGTTGGTCTTCAGGGGGTGCTTTCAATTTTGCCTTTTTCAATCCTTTTTTAATAGCTCGTTCGCCCAGAATATCGGCGCGAGGAGCTTCATCAATAAATTGGCGGGCCGTTTCGTGAAGCGCTGTTAGTACCGTTGCGCCAACCAGTCCGCTACCTAGTGCGGGCAGGATTGTTTTGTTTAGTTTTGTCATACGTCCTTAACTTGCCACCGTTGCCAATTGTTAAGGTGAACGCTACCTCCGACAACCTGAAAATCATTCACTACCAATGTCATTTACCTTTCGCAACGACCAGCCTGAATTAGCCATCGACATCCTGCGCGAAGTAGGGCAATGGCTTGTCGATACCAATCAGGAACTCTGGGCCATCGATACCTTAAAATCCGAAAACTTACTGGATCAATACACGACGGGAAATCTCTATGTGATGTATGCCGCTGAAGAAGGCAAAGCACCGGAACCAGCAGCCGTATTGATTCTGCAATGGGAAGACCCGCTTTTCTGGCCCGACGTTCCGCCGAATACATCCGGTTTCATCCATAAATTAGCCATCCGCCGACAATTTGCCGGACAAAATCTATTTGGCCATATTCTTGATTTCTGCCGAACCGAGTGCCTTAAACGAGGGATCGATACCCTGCAACTCGAAACGGATGCTACGAGGCCTAAACTGATGGCTTTCTACGAACGATATGGCTTTCAGCCTACCTATCAACGACCAATTCACGAGTTTGGTCAATCCTTTCTCTGCCAGTATTATATCATGAAGTTCCACCCTTGAATCGATGAATTATTTAACCCATCAACCCAACACCTAACGGGGGAAAATAAGCGACTTATTGCACCCGAATTCGTCGGACAGCAACAACCGGGCGGCCAGTCGAGGTCATTCCCTGTAAAGTCACCCGGATCGTTTGCACCACATCCGATAACGGAAACATAAGCAAACTGTGGCCCTGACTATCCGTTTGCATTAATGGTTTCCAGTAGAGCACATCCCGTCGATCTACTTTACCAGTGATTGAGTCCTGCGAGGTTTCGGCATTATAGCGCGGCACATAAAATTCTCGTTTCACGGATGGATAGCCAATCAGTTGCAAGGCATGCATGCCTTTTTGCTCACCATTTTTAGATTGATCGGGCCGGAATCGCTTGGTGTAAAAAGCAATAACACCATTGCCCCCCCGAACGCCATAGATACCTGCGGTTCCGGCATTTTTTAGAAATTCAATCCGTTCAATGTCTCCTGGATTAAATGCCAGCAAGCCTGTTCCATCGACATCCTGCACATTCATACCATCGATCAGATAAAGCGGAGTTGTTCCAGCGATAAAACTACCATTCCCTCTTACAACCACTTTATAACTACCTGTTGCCGGTTCCTGAGTGACAGTTACACCGGCTACACGCCCGCGCATCATTTCATACAGATTCGCAAATGGGGGCGATTTTTCATCAAAAACAAGCGTTGCGTCGGCACCGTTATGCAAACTACGGCTCTTGATATCATCCGGACGTTCGTCAAACCGCCTGGCTTTAACGGTTACGGCCTTGAGCACTTTCACTGTTTTATCCCGATATAAATCCGCATCTGATTCCTGACGGATACGCGCTTCAGCCAATTGAGTCTTCAGGGCAGCCCAGTTTGATAATCGGACGATTGTGTCTTGTTGCCAGGTTACGTCTGGCCCTTCCAGCACCAAATGCGCGTCTTTGTCGGGTATGTTTTTCAGTTGATGATCGGTTAGCTGCGTCATGAGCTGGATCGTATCGGCAATATCCAGCCCCGCTAGTCGAAAACGCCCCCGCTCATTTGTCCCTGCCGATTTAACGAACGACTTACCGGGAACCGTCGAAGCCAGAAAAACCTGCGCACCCGAAATGGGTTGATTCTTAGCATTCAGTACGCGACCAGCTACCGATACGCCCCCGAGTAATTCTGATTTTGGCGTACCACTTATTCGTCGCCATCCTTGCGTCAATAATAAATCATCCAATGCCCGGCGCGTTTCGAGCGAGTTGTCTTTCAGATAAACGTTAGGCTGCTCAACCCGTCCACGTAATTCGCCAGTCAACAGAAGATGGGTCTGAAAATTGGCTTCAGCGGTATCGTCAGGTACTTGTGTAGCATCGGTGATGGAAACCGATAACGCTGCCATAGCGGGCAATCCTTCATCATTAAGATTAAGACTTAAAGCAACCTGTTCGCGGGGTTTGAACCGAGGTTTATTTGCATCGATAAGTACGCGGACAGGTGGTATCTGCTGTGGTATGAATACCAATCGTTCAGCTTTCGGGCGAGCAGCCGCGTCATATAGGGTCAGCTCATTAAGCCCTGCCGGAAGTGGTTCAACAGGTAAACTTACCCGAGCAATACCGTTCTGCAACAGGATTTTCCGCCGATCCACCAGATATCCCTGATGCTGCACCAGTAGGTAAACAGAATCTACAGCAGGTCGATTGGTCCCGATAATAGTGAGTGCTAACTGATTAGTATCGCTAACGATGTCGACCGCCAGCTGCAACCCGTCAGATTCTGCCTTCGGTAAAGGAATTTTCAGTGTTTGTCCTGTATGAACGATCTCAGCCAAATACGTTTTACCGGCTTCGGCAGTCATCACAAAACTTCCCATCCCAAATTGGTTGGTATTGAGCTTACAAATCTCCGTTCCATCTATGGTCACAACTCGGCCCGAAGCGGGTACGCCATGCCCATTCGGATCAACGATTTTTATTCCTAATCGAGATGACAGGCCCGTTATCCAATGCCCACCTTCCGGTAAGATCTGTATATCCAATGGTTTTGGCTCTGGAATAACTGATTTTGGCGGGGTACTCTGTACCAGATTATAAACAGCAATGGATCGTTCAAACGCAGGGCGATACTGCCCGTCGTCCTCGTCGGTATACGCCCGCAACCGATACGTACCTGAAGATAAGGTATCCGCCAATCGAAAATTACCAGCCGCCCTACCGTCCGCTACACGCATCCATTGATGTTGTACGAGCTTTCCATTGGGCGTTACAATGTCAACGTGGATTGCCGTTTCGCCAAGCGGACGGAGATTGGTGACAGCATCAATCAGATAAACACTTAGCCATATACGGTCGCCAGTGGCATAGAATGGCTTATCTGTATGCACAAACAGAATCGGTGCTAGTGTCTGAAAACGATCTATATAATTTTTTGAAATACGCTCCAGACGAGCGTCGGGCAATAAGAACCTACCCTGCGTTATGATTGGCGTACTTTTTGTTGAATCCGTACTGCTTTGTGTATTTTGTGTAGGCAGCCAATCAGCCGGCAACATGGTCGATAGCCGATCATCGGAAAGCGACCCATAGACCACCATACCATTGGGCATCGTAACGGTTCCATCAACCGTAAGCTGGATCTGATTCAAGGGCAGTTTAATCTCCGAATATGCATAGCGGGCATCTATATACGGTGAGTAAAGTGATGTAGCCAGCGTGTTAAAGACAATCAGCTTTTTGTCCGATACGAGTTGACGTTCAAACGGCAATCGACCAGGCTGGATCAGCTCCTTTAGTTTTAGCGGCCATAAATGACCCTTTGTCGAATCGGTTGCAACCGAGCCAGCGAGTATAATCCGATTAGAAAGCGTTCTCATCGGCAATACGGCCGGATTCTCCTGGAAAACCATAAAGCCTTCCTTCTCGTAGGTGCCATCAATAATACTGGCCATCAGATGACGGGTCGAACCTTTATAGGCAAGCATTCGATTTCGACGGAAACGTCTGGTTTGCCGCTCATCAACGGCTTTCATCTCCTCAAAATGTACTGAGCCCGCAAAAAAGACCTTTTGAAAAGCACCGTCGAAATGGAGTAGTTCGTATTTCAACCGATACCCTAAAGCGTGATTTTCAATGATAATCGGTTCGGTAGCCGTGGCTTTCAAGTGCCCATCTTCCTCCTTAAAACTGAGCACATCGCTATTAATAATTACACACTGGCCGCCAAATGGCTCGCCGAGCAACTGCCGTTTAAACTGCTTGAGCTGCCGCTCCCATTTCTTCTGATTACCTCGAACCGTTACGGTCAGCAATGTCTGATCGCCCGGTTTGAGCCGGAAATTAGCTTTGTTATTCTGGCTGGTATTTAAGCGTAGGGTTAATCGTTGTGACTGATAACCCACAAAAGAAGCTACTACCTCAACTGTTCCGAGCGGAACACCGGCTAAGGCATATTCACCTCGCTCGTTGGTAATAGTACCACGAGTACTACCATTCACATACACGTTGGCGAACGGCATTGCCTTACCAGTGGAGGCATCGACAACGGTTCCTGTAAGGGTAAGCGTACTCGTTTGGGCATGTACCCACAACGATGGCCTGAGCAGCCAACAGGTCATCAACCAAACGATAGCAAGTTGACGATTCATGAATTCCTACACGGCCTAGAAGATGCCTACGAAGAAGCCACGATTTAAGTGATTTTACTCACATTCTCAATAGATTACCTCTTCCAATTTTTCGATAGATTCCAGCTTCTCGATGGAAAAAGCCGTTGCTCGTTCGGCAAACACGGTTTTGAGTGAAGACCAGGTCTTCTGAAAAAATTCGCTCTTGCGATATTTTTCCAGCGCTTCTGCTGACTCCCACAAACTATAGGTTAGTCGAACATTTTGCTGATCATGATCACGCAGAAGCTCAAGGTGGCAATTACCAGGAAACGCCCTGATTTGTTGCTTGGCTGCGTCAAATATCAAGTGAAAATCGGAGAGTTTGTCCTCCTGAACGGTCATACGAACAATACGAACAAGCATGTTGAGTCTAAAAAAGGAAAGTTAAATCAATAAATTTATCGCCTTATTTTTTGATACTTAAACTATATATTTCATCGTATAAGCGAACAAAGACTATGCCATCCTACCGAATTTGTATAGTAAAAATTAACCAGTCATTAAAAAGCCCGATCTGCTTAACGCAAACCGGGCTGGACTAACTCGAAACCTTTATTCCTTAGAAACCTAAACCGATAGCAAATCCACGAACCGATGTAGGATTACCAGGAAAATCGGTTTCGAACGTAGCCGCGCCAGTTGTTAGGTTAATACTATACAATTTGCTGACTCCTCCCGACCGAAGCAGGGCATATCCTTTGTTCGAAGCCCCTCCAATGTCAAACCCATTCCCTCCTTCAGCCGATACGCCAAGAGCACCTATGCTTACCAGTTTTCCGTCGTTAGGAGGAGTTTGTTGAAATAGCATGGCGTTACCTGTCCGGGTATCAATATCATAGAGGGCAGTTGCCGTTGCTCCCGCGAAGTTATTCGTGTAAGCAGCTCCCGTTACGTTCGGTGAACCCATGCCAGAAGTATAGGCCAGTGTACCATCAACAGCCGCCACGGTACCATCATTTGGATTGAGTCGCAAATCCTGTCCATTGAAACCAACCAGACGAATACGATCGACAGTTGGGTTGAAGTCAAACCCAAAATCACCACCTCCACTAGGAATTGATGGGCTAAACGATCCCGATCCAACTGCTGTTGCAGCTCCGTTTGACGTATTGATTGTATAGAGTCGGCTGGTGCTACCTAATGCAAATAGCTGGCCATTAGCTGGTCGGAAATCGATACCATAGATCGTTTCGCCAGGTTGTAATCCCGTTATTGATTTGACGAAGCCAGACGATGGACGGGTTTGAAAGACGATAATGTGTAAATTATTGCTTCCATCAACTGCATAAGCGACCGGTTCGGTTGGAATAGCAATCCCAACAATACTGGTTGTGCCAGGAAGATCGCCCAAACGCTCAGCTCTCCCCGTGGTCAGGTTCATTTCGTAAAGCCCCTGTGTTGTTCCGCCAATCAATACTGCCAGCGCGTTTCCGTTGGGAGCAATATCGAAACTACCTCGGCCCGCAATATCGACTCCTAATGGTCCTATTTCGACCAAGGTTCCATTGTTAGGCGGATCCTGACGATACAGCTTGTCAGTTATTGGATCAATGTCATACAGAGTTGTCGTGGTAACGCCAGCAAAGTTGTTTGAATAGGCAACGCCTGTAACTCCGGCTCCTGGCGCACCGTTTATCGCACCATCAACTGTCATTACAATACCCGTTTCCGGATTCAGACGCAGATTTTGTCCTCGGTTAGTCACTAATCGAATGCGATCAACTGTCGGATTAAAATCGAATCCAACGACATCACCGTTAATAGCGGGGGTAAACGGACCTGATCCAAGTGGTGTGGCTACTCCATTGACCAAATTGATCATGTAAATCCGGCTGCCATTACTTACGCCATACAATTGCCCGGTTGCAGGCCGAAAATCGATTGATACCAATCGTTCATTGTTTAAGAGCCCTGTAATGGTTGTGGTACCCTGATTAACACCCGGACTCTGGGTATTAATTTTCATCAGCTGATTATTATCTGTTAGAACATAGAACATAAAATCAGTCGACAGACGTGCACTGCCATAGCCAGTTTGCGGGTCCAACTGAGGCTGTACGTCTTTACAGGCGTAAATGGTTAGCATCAGTCCAATGGCCACCAGGCCACTCAGAAAGCGGAGAGGTTTGTTATAAAACATAGGGGTAGTTTGTAAAATTTTTCACGAACGCGTATGATAGTATAGTGTCATACGGCTGCCGAGTGTAAATGGATTGCGAAACATTAAAAAAAAATTAAAATCATATTATATGGCGATTTTTTGGCCTTTTGTAATCATTTCCTGACGAACCAGTTAAACGTTTCAGTAGTAATTCGCCGAATAACTTTCTTTGTATAGTTGACGCTTTACCCACTTTTTATCGTAAAGGGGATTGCTCAATGTCTAATCTAAAATCCTACTTATGAATTACCGCACATTTGGCCGTACAGGCTGGCAAGTCTCCGAAATTGGCTATGGCATGTGGGGCCTCGCTGGCTGGACTGGCTCCGACAAACAGGAAGTACTCCGCGCGCTTGAACGGTCAGTTGACTTAGGCTGCAACTTTTTCGATACGGCCTGGGCTTATGGCGATGGCATCAGTGAAGAAGTTTTGAATCAACTGCTCAAAAACCATCCTGACAAAAAACTGTACGCAGCGACGAAAATTCCGCCCAAAAACCGGAAATGGCCATCCAAACCAAGTTATGACATAGCTGATGTATTTCCAGCAGATTATATCGTGGAATACACGGAAAAGAGTCTAAAAAATCTCGGCGTCGAAACAATCGATTTGCAGCAGTTCCACGTCTGGGAAGACGGTTGGGCTGACCAGGATGAATGGAAAGAAGCCATAACAAAACTCACCCAGCAAGGCAAAGTCCAGGCCTGGGGCGTTTCGGTCAATCGCTGGGAACCCGACAATTGCCTGAATACGCTTCACACCGGAATGATTGACGCCGTACAGGTCATCTACAACATTTTTGATCAGAACCCCGAAGACAATCTGTTTCCTCTTTGCCGCGAATTGAATATTGGCGTCATTGCGCGCGTTCCGTTCGATGAAGGAACACTTACAGGTACATTCACTAAAGAAACGACATTCCCGGCCAGCGATTGGCGTTCGACGTATTTCGTACCTGAAAATCTGAATAGCAGTGTCGATCATGCAGAAGCTCTCCGGCCACTGATTCCATCGGGAATGACCATGCCTGAAATGGCCTTACGCTTCATTTTAAGTAATCCTGACGTGCATACAACCATTCCAGGCATGCGCCAGATCCGGAACGTCGAAGCAAACATTTCCGCCAGCGATGGCAATGGTTTAGGGTCTAAACTTCTGCACGAGTTGAAAAATCACCGCTGGGATCGAACCCCAACATCGTGGAGTCAATAGTTTTGTAATGTATGATGTAGGATATATGTTGTATGAGATTGACTGCACGATACATCCTATATCCTATATCCTACATCCTACATCCTACATCCTACTTCTTACATCATACATCTGAATGAAGATCCTTTTAGTCGAAGATGAGCCAGCACTACAACGATCTGTCCAACAGTACCTTGAGGATGAAGGATATGTAGTAACTACAGCAACAACCTACCACCAGGCAGCAACCCGGACCCACGATTATGATTACGACTGCGTTGTAGTCGATTTAATGCTTCCCGACGGTAACGGCCTCGATCTTGTTCGCGAACTGAAACGGCAGCAATCAACGGTCGGGATTATTGTTATAACGGCCAAAGATGCACTAGCCGATAAACTCACCGGTCTTGACGCGGGTGCTGACGATTACCTGACCAAGCCTTTTCATTTACCTGAACTCAACGCTCGTTTGCGTTCTGTACTACGTCGGCGGCTATTTAGTGGGCAAGCTCAGGTCAAAGCAGGTGAACTTACATTATGGCCTGATCAGCAGCGAGTAAGCCTTGGTGCTACCGACATCAAACTAACGGGTAAAGAGTATGAACTGCTCCTTTTTTTAATCACAAACGCAGATCGTATTTTATCAAAATCAGCCATTGTTGAGCACGTTTGGGGCGATGCGATGGATGCCGTCGATTCGCATGAATTTCTCTATACACACGTAAAAAATCTGCGTCGGAAGCTCATCGCAGCCGGTTGCCCTGACTATATTCAGACTCGGTATGGAGCGGGGTACGTTTTTTCAACTCGATTATTATGAGTCTGCTCAATCAAACGGCTCGGTATCTACTTTTTACGGCACTAGCGATTGCCTTAATTGGTTCGGCAGGGTTTTATATCCTGATTCACAAAACGATTCAGCACGAAGTCGATGAGATTTTGATGAGTCAGGTTGAGCAGGTTGAACAGCGATTGAAAACATTACCCTCTGGCGTCCCGCTACACGCCGATTTGGACGACAATCCACATGTGGAACGCATCAATTCTATCGGCAAAACTCACCCCGATTTTTCGGATCATTTGTTACCTAATCCCTTAAAACAAGGCGGGTTAGCACCGTTTCGCCAGGTAAAAGCCATTGTATTCGTCAGTGGGCAAAAATATCAGGTCACTGTTCGGCAGGCCTATTATGAATTTGACGAACTAGCTCGATTGATGTCTGTAGGGATTATTTGGGGCTTTTTAGTGCTCATGGCCTTATCGGTAGTCGTCGGTCTGGGACTTGCTCGTCGATTATGGCGTCCTTTTTACGCGACTATTGGCCAACTCGGAGAGTTCAGGCTCGATCAGGCCGTAAACTCCTCGTTTCCCGAAAGCCGCATTCGAGAGTTCAGCCTATTGAGTCAGTCATTGCAGGAGTTGACGCAGAAATTACGTCGACAGTTTTTTTTACAAAAACAGTTTACCGAAAATGCGTCGCATGAACTGCAAACTCCCTTGGCCGTAGCTACTACGGAACTGGATTTTCTGCTCCAATCGACTCATTTGACCGAAACTGATTACACGCACTTACAACGAGCTACAGATGCACTCAGTCGGTTGAGTCAATTGAATCGTTCGCTATTATTGCTCACCCAAGTCGAAAACAACCAATTTATAGATGATGAATTGCTGAATCTAAGCGATTTACTAATTCAATATATTCAAGATTACGAGCCGTTCTTTGTCCACAAAGGCATGGTTGTGGAACAGGCCATCACGCCCAATGTGCAGACTCAAATGAATCGCCAGTTGGCAGACGTTTTAGTAACTAATTTACTGAAGAATGCCGTCCGACATGGATCTACCAATGGCATTGTACGGATCGAATTAACAACCGATGCCTTAACTATTCAGAACACAGGAAATCCATTACCCTTTTCTGATAGTCAATTGTTTAACCGATTCATCAAAGATCCAAGTCGCCCTGACTCAACCGGATTAGGACTAGCCTTAGTGAAGCAAATCTGCGACCGATATGGTCTATCAGTCGTCTATTCGTACAATTCTGAAAAAAGAGAGCATTCGTTTCAAATCTTCAAATTCTCTTCATAATTGGTTCCGAATCTTGCAGGAAATACAGCCAATTATGAAACAATTCTTGCTCTTTATACTATTTACACTGGCTATCGTGCCAGCATTTAGCCAGACCAACCGTATTATTCGGGTTGAAGATAGTGCAACTCACGAGCCTATTATTGGGGCCACAATCCGAACTTCTTCATCCATCAAACCCATGATTGGTGGTGCTACGGATGCTAAAGGTGTTGCAACAATGCCCAATCTGCCAGCTAGCATTACGGCGCTTACGGTTAGTGCTGTTGGTTACGAAACCGAATCATTTCCATTAACATCGGGTAATGATACGTTGGTTTTTCACCTCAAATCGGCTGACGAAGCTATTGATGAAGTGACCGTTACGGCTACTCGTACGAATTCACGCATTGAGGATTTGCCCATCAAAGTGGAAGTACTGGGTCTGGAAGATATGGACGAAGAAAGTGCCGTAGTTCCGGGCAATGTGAGCAGTATTCTGGGCGATATTTCCATTATTCACGTGCAGCGGACATCAGCAGTAAACGGGAATCAGGCGATTCGGATGCAGGGGCTTGACCCTAAATACACGCAGATTCTGCGCGATGGTTTGCCGCTTTATGAAGGCTTCTCGGGCAATCTGGGGGTTTTACAAATTCCACCGCTTGATTTGAAACAGATTGAAGTGGTCAAAGGATCGGTTTCAACCTTGTATGGGGGTGGCGCTATTGGTGGAATGATCAACATTGTGTCGAAATCCCCAACGTCTGAAAAGCCTGAATTTACGGCTCTACTCAATCACTCGAATCTGAAAGAAACGAACCTGAATGCCTACTACTCGCAACGATACGGCAAAACCGGCCTGACTCTTTTTACGGGCTATACTAACCAACAGGCCGTCGATGTAACTGGCGATGGGTATACCGATAGCCCGCAAATCAAACAATTCAATTTTCATCCCAAGTTTTTCTACAACCCTTCGGAACACACCAAACTGAATATTGGTTACGCGTTCACAACCGAACATCGGGAAGGTGGCTATTTACCAGCGCTGGAAGGCGCACAACCAAACGCCTACCAAAATATCACTGATTTACAACGACATACTGTTGATTTTGACGCCAGCCATACTACATCAGCGACGAACATAATTACGCTCAAAGGTGCTTTCAGTACGTTTCACCGACAGAATACGGATTACCAGAAATTATCGGACGGTAACCAGTCGTCGGTGTATCTGGAAGCGAACGATTTCGCAAAGCTTGGTAAACATCAATTGATTGGCGGATTAAATCTGACCATTGAATCATTCCGCAAAAATCCAGATAGTACTCGGTTATTGAATTATACGTATGCTACTGTCGGCGCGTTCGTACAGGATGATTGGCAACTTGGCGAAAAAGTAGCACTACAGGCTGGTTTGCGTCTTGACCATCACAATACGTTTGGGAGTTTTCTACTGCCTCGATTATCCGTAAAAATTAAACCTTCTGAACCGTGGACAGTACGATTAAGCGCCGGAACGGGTTACAAAGCCCCAAACCTGTTTGTAAATCAAACGCCGGGCCAATTAGGCGTCAGTCTGATTTTCCCGCGCTTGTTACCGATTGATATCAACGCGGTAAAAGCCGAAAAATCAGTCGGAACAAACATTGACATTGCTTATTCAAAAACTTTCGAGAGTGGATTTTCGGTACAGGTCGATCAGGCGTTTTATTATACATACGTCAATTCGCCTGTTGTATCGACTTTCTCCAGCCTATCAAACAATTTGGGCGCTTATACCCAGCTGATTAATGCGCCATACAATATACTAAGTCTTGGAACTGATACCTATGTTCGGCTCGAATACCAATCGTACGAACTGTATTTCGGCTACAATCATACTTTAGCTCGCCGTGATGGCCCAACGGACAATACATATCTACCCTTAGCTCCGCAGGACAAATTTTCGACGACACTAGCCTGGGAAAATGAGCATTTCCGGTTTGGAATCGAAAGCAGTTACGTGGGCACGCAATATCTGTATAATAACGAAAAAGTACGCAATTACTGGTTCTTCGCTGGTGCCGCCGAATACCACTACAACGACCACTGGCGACTGGTTTTGAACGCTGAAAACCTATTCAACATCAAACAGGCCAACTACGAAACCGTCGTAACTGGGCCGATCAGCCAGCCATCTTTCCGCCCCATCTGGGCCCCGCTCGAAGGGCGGATTGTGAATTTGGCGCTGAAGTATACACTTTGATGTAGGGTATATGATGTATGTTTTTGCTAGTTAATACATCATATATCCTACATCTCTTTAATATTCCTGCGAAAGTGGGTGAATCATAAATTCGTCAATCACAACATGCGCTGGGCGGCTGACAATAAAGAGCATTGACTCGGCCATGTCTTCGTTTTTGAGCCAGCTTCCCCGGCTTTCCTGTCGATGCCCTTCGGCGTGGAAACTGGAATCGACCAGGCCGGAGTAAACGCCCGTTACTTTGATATTCAAAGAACGTACTTCTTTGCGTAATGCGCCTGTAAACGCTTCCTGCGCGTATTTGCTGGCCGTATACAATGCTCCACCGGCGAAGGTACGTTTGGCTACATCGGAAGCGACGACGACGATATGTCCCGAATGCTGTGCTTTTAAAATAGGCAAAGCCGCTTTTGTCAGCAGAAACGTGCCTTTCACGTTGGTGGCCATCAGGTCGTCCCATTCGCTGGCGGAAATTTCATCGATGTTTTTGAAGATGCCGTAACCCGCGTTGTTGATCACAACATCAATGTGTTTGAATTGATCGTGAGCCGTTTTTACAACGGCGTCCATATCGGCCTCGTTGCTTACGTCGCCGGGCACGGCGACAATTTTACCGCGTACATGCCCTTCAGTTGCTTCTTTTTCGAGCTGGGTTAATTCGTCGGCGTTTCGAGCCGTTACGACGACATTAGCGCCATGTTGAGCCAGCAATAAAGCGGTTGCGCGACCGATTCCCCGCGATGCGCCGGAAATAATGATGGTTTTATTTTCTACGTTCATAGTGGTTTCAAAACCCAAAGGTGCGTACAAAGTTCACAAAGAAGTGATCAACTTACGACCTTTATAGCAGATTCATAATGATAACCGTATGGACGAGTCACTCAACAACAAACTAGCTCAGCTTGAACAGAAATTCGCAGCAATGGGGCAAGACATAGCCTCCTACCTCGACGGGCTGCTTCAGGCTGATTACCTGACTTATTGGGATTATATTCACCTCGAAACCCTCCTTTCGTTACAGAACCCTAAAACAGCTTACCCCGACGAGCTGATTTTCGTTACGTACCATCAAATCACCGAATTATACTTCAAACTGATTCTGCACGAAATTGCTCAGATAGCTGACGCATCTCCTCTCACCACTGCGTTTTTTGTGGCTCGATTACAACGCATCAATCGGTATGTCAACTTGCTCGAAGATTCGTTTGGGGTGATGATTTCGGGTATGGAGCGCGAACAGTTTTTAAAATTTCGCATGGCGCTGCTACCATCCAGTGGCTTCCAGTCGGTACAGTTTCGCGAAATTGAAATCGTCTCGACCGATTTCCGGAATCTGCTGGTGTCGGCTCCCGAAGAACCAGCCTCTGTGGATGACCTATACGATTTTTTGTACTGGAAACAGGGCGCAACGGAATTATCTACCCAACAAAAAACGCTTACGCTTCGACAGTTTGATCAACACTATAAATCAAGTCTGATTCGATTCGCGAAGGAGTACGAAGCCAAAAACCTGAATCATCGATTCGAGCAATTAGCCTCGTCAGGCCAGGTGTCAACTGAATTGGTCAGCGCTCTGCGCGAGTACGATTGGCGGGTAAACGTACGCTGGAAACTGGCGCACTTACGATCGGCAGTGCAATACTTACATAAAGAGCCAGAAGATATCAAAGCAACCGGCGGTACCAACTGGCAAACCTATCTCCCCCCGATTCAGCAGCGACGTGTGTTTTTCCCAGCGTTATGGTCGGCTGAGGAATTAGTGAACTGGGGGCGATCCGTAGAATATCCTGCTACCTAAACTCCTGTCTGTTATGGAGAAATCACCACCAGAGCGTTACGGCGTGAGGATCTCTAACAACAAAAGGCCGTCTGTTTTTTCGTCGACAAGCGTGACTGAGTTCCTCGTAGGCAATTCGTTGCATTTCAGTTAGACCTGTTTCTTCGGCCAAATCAGCTAATTGCTCGATAGATTGCAGGATTGATAACGCTCTCTGAAAATCGCCTAAACAACGTAGTGCATCGGCTTTCGATAAACACTCATTGACCGTGATTCCCGAATTTAAGTCAACAATTCGCTTCAGGTTTTCCTGCCAGAAGGCATTGCCTATTTCGCAGCGCTTGGGTAACCGAATCCGTCTGCGAACATATTCTCCCGTTGACAGCGAATAAGTAATCCCAACATTTTCACTATACTCACGAAAGAACGAATTGAATCCCCATCGTATCCGGTTGCGTATATATAGCTCCTCATCCTTGGTTAATGGAAACGGTAAGTTGTGTATCAACTGACAATATTCTGCTAAACCAAGCCCAACTACCTGGCGGGGGTTTCTTCGACCTAACTCATCTTCTTCGAGGA
This sequence comes from Spirosoma harenae, assembly GCF_054776975.1. Taxonomy (NCBI): domain Bacteria; kingdom Pseudomonadati; phylum Bacteroidota; class Cytophagia; order Cytophagales; family Cytophagaceae; genus Spirosoma; species Spirosoma harenae. The sequence continues at coordinate 425,816 of NZ_BAAHBD010000006.1, forward strand.
AATCAGGATAGTCGGATACATAATCACGAATCGATTTATTCAGGGGAATTAAATCCTGACTACGCTGATAATGAGCACAAAGTGGACACTGAACAAAGCGCCGAGAACCCATACTCTGCGAATAACCATCGGAATAAATCCTGACAGATCGCCCTCCGTGATATAACGACGTTACTATCGTATGGAAAACTACTTCCTGGCAACGAGAGCACTTATAGGCATCGATTGAATAGGTCATAAATTGGTGTGGATTCTTTATCCTAATTTTGAATAATACTGACGATAAGCTGCGTCTACTTAAGCAAAAGCTTGTAAAAATAGTATTTAACTCATTTTATTTGCTCCTGATAAATTTTTTAGACGAGTCTAAAACCTTTTATCAGGTCAGTTTGTACCTTTGGTAACAAAACGTTTGTCAGGCTGATTGTTAAGTAGATAATCAATTGATCAATTGCCTCCATAATCATCGGTTACACGTGGCTCGTGTGTTGCTTGGCCTGTTCCTGGCCATGTGGCTCAACGGTGTTGTGTTTCGCCATGCGCACCGACTGGAAAATGGACGACTGATTGTTCACGCGCACCCCTACTGGCCATTTGGGAAAGGGCCTATCCAGCCAAACAATCACACAGCCCAGGAAATTTTAATGTTGGAATTAGCTGGTAATCTGCCAGTTATTCTGACTAGTTTCTTTGCTTTCCTTTTCCTGCTCCGAACGCATTCGAAAGGCGTTTTTCTAGTTAAAGATCGCGTTTTTCAGTATTCTTCTCCATTCCGTTATTTTTCGCATCGAGGGCCGCCCGTTGTTTGACAACTTCCTGATTTCGTGCACACTGATTTCATAATCAGTGCTTTGCATGGTTTAGTCGTGATCTACCCAATCAAACAACATCCTGAATGAAATTATTTTTCCTGGTAATTAGTCTAGGACTTTTCGGTCTTAGGCTAACCGGAGGTCTGCTGTATGCACAGCCATCTCCTAATCGAATTATTCGCGGTTCGGTTACCGACGCCGATAGCCATAAACCCATTCCGTTTGGAAATATTACGGTTACGGGCCAAAATAAAGGCGCTATTACAGACGCTCGTGGGCAATTCTCTGTAGCTATCAAATTAGACACGCTCCCTCACGAACTGATCATTTCCTGCGTCGGCTTTAAATCCGATACGATCACCGTTGCCCCCGGAACGGATAGCTATTCGGCCACTTTATTACCCGTTGTAAATGCTCTAAATGAAGTGGTTGTAACAGGTGTTACACGCGGCACACTACTCCGCCAAAATCCCGTAGCAATTTTAGCTATTTCGCACCGGGCTATCGAGGGAACAGCCAGCAGTAATATTATTGATGTGCTGGTTAAGAATGCGCCCGGCCTGAATGCGGTAAAAACCGGTCCTAATATTTCGAAACCGTTTATTCGCGGGCTAGGCTACAACCGGGTTTTAACGCTCTACGATGGAGTTCGTCAGGAAGGCCAGCAATGGGGTGATGAACATGGAATTGAAGTCGATAACTACAATATTGATCGGGCCGAAGTAATAAAAGGTCCGGCCAGTTTGATGTATGGCTCCGATGCACTGGCGGGTGTGGTAAGTATGCTGCCTATGTATCCGAAAGATACCGAAGGCAAACTAAAGGTGGGCATTGTCACCGAGTATCAATCCAATAATCGGCTTCTGGGTGAGTCGATCAGTCTGGCGTCGGGGGGATCGCGGTGGGCGTGGAATTTGCGCGGGTCGATTCGGGCGGCTACCAATTACAAAAACAAAATTGACGGACGAGTTTATAATACGGGGTTCTCTGAACGAACCCTAACGGCTATGCTCGGCTATACGGGGCATCAGGGCTACTCCCGTTTTGGGGCGTCGCTCTATGATAATCTGCAGGGAATTCCCGACGGAAGCCGTGATTCGCTCACACGTCAGTTTACCAAACAAGTTGCCGAAACGGATCTGGACGATATTCAAAATCGACCCATTGTACCGGCCAGCGAGCTTTCTTCGTATCATCTTAGCCCGTTACATCAGCATATCCAGCATTATCGACTGCATACCAACAATCACTATCAGATTGGCAATGGCGAGATTGATGTGTTGCTCGCTTTCCAGCAGAATGTACGCCGAGAATACAGTCATCCGACAAATGTGGATCAACCCAGTTTGTATGTACGACTCAATACGTTGAATTATGGGGTGCGATACAATCTCCCGAACATTGGTCATCTGGCAACAACCGTGGGTGTCAATGGAATGTATCAGGCGAATAAAAACAAAAACGGAACGGCTTTCCCCATTCCCGATTACAGCCTCTTCGATGTCGGCTCGTTTGTTTTCCTAAAATGGCAGGCTGAAAAATTAACCCTGAGTGGTGGGCTGCGCTACGATAATCGGAGCTTGCATGGGGATGATTTTTACGTCCGTAACAATCCAAGAACCGGCTTCGATCAACACGTTTTGCTGCCCGATACGATTGGCGCAACCTTGCAGTATCCGCAGTTGAAGCAATCGTTTACGGGCATCTCAGCCAGCTTTGGTCTGACCTATGAATTCTCTGACAAACTAGCTCTGAAAGCAAATATTGCTCGTGGATACCGCGCGCCAAGTATTACTGAAATTGCCTCTAATGGCCTCGATCCAGGTGCACACATCGTTTACATCGGTAACCGAAATTTCAAACCCGAGTTCAGTATTCAGGAAGACATTGGCCTGACCGCTACCTTTCCTGACGTAAACTTCGGTGTCAGTGTATTTAATAATTACATTCTGAACTACATTTCGCTATCACAATTGGTTGATGCACAGGGCGAACCAGTTGTCATTGTCCCAGGGAACAGAACCTTTCAATATCAACAGGCATCAGCCCAGCTTTTTGGTTTTGAAACCCAGCTCAGTATTCACCCGACAAACTGGCGTGGCTTTACCTTCGATAATAACATCTCGATGGTTCACGGCTACAATCGGGGAGCACGCTACACCGATGCAGGTGTACAAGGCGAATATTTACCGTTTATTCCCCCACTCCGCATCACAACAGGTGTCAGTCAGATTCTACCTGTCAAGAGCAATTGGTTAACTGATCTTACGGTCAAAGCCGACGTCGATTACAACGCCCGACAAGATCGCTACCTGGGTCTAAACGATACCGAAACGGCTACAGCCGCGTTTACCCTTGTCAATTTTGGTATTGATGGGCAAATACATCTTGGAAAAGACCGACCAGCTCTACGCGCTCTGTTCCAGGTCAATAACTTATTCGATACAGTCTACCAGTCAAATTTGAGCCGATTGAAGTATTTCGAATATTTCACCCGATCGCCGAATGGCTACCTGGGCATGTATGGCATGGGGCGTAATATTTGTTTGAAATTGACGATTCCGCTTAACTAAGAACCGGGATTTATGAGGTTGAAGGGATTAAGCTGATTTTGTAAATGGTTGTGTTGCTTCAAAGAAGTGAAAACAAAATCAGTTTAATCCCTTCAATCCCATGAATCCCGGTTCAGACCTTTTTGAAGTGCCGAATCATTTGACCAAAATCCATTTTCATACTTAGCCCCGTAACGGCCTGCGTGAGTCGCTTGGTTTTGGTTTCGATAGTTTTGGCTTCCTCGATCCAATTTGAGAAATAGTTTTGATGCCCTTTGCTCAGCGATTGAAAATGAGCTTTTGCCGTCGGATCATCTTCCAGACAATCGAGCAAATCAGCCGATACAGGTATGGGATCATTATCGACTTCTAATGTCACCTGCACGGAAGTGCCCTCTTCCTCTTTACCCATTCCTCGTCGCATGTCTGCATTGATCGGCATCATAAATCCGCCTTCTAATCCGTCTGTGACACGCTCAACCGAACGGCCTAGTGGTAAAAGCGCGATTTGTTTGATTGGGTACTTATCAAGCGCTCCCTTTACCCGAAAACTTTTTTTGTTACCAGGTTTCAGTTCGTCGGTGATCGCAATTGGAATTTCGATGTAGGTCCAGCGAGTTTTATCGCCTTTCTCGCCGAATTTTTGTAGGATGGTTGTAAAGGTGGGCATATTTGACTTAGCTATATTTTTCCAGCGTAGCCGCCAGCGATAGTTTCATTTCGTTTACCAGACTCTCCGGTTCTAAGACCATCAAATGTTCGCCATAACTACGCAGGTGCATGAGCAAATCGCGGTTGGGTGCCAATCTGAGTCTTACAACGCATTCGCTTTCGGTATCACTTAGGACTTCCTGCGTTTGATGAATGGGTTTGGCTTTTACGTATTGACCAAATAATGGACTGAACGACAGTACAATCTCTTCAACAGGGCCGTGACTATCGGTAATGCCGTAAATATGCTCGAACAATTCACTCACGCTAGCCAATACCTTCGGCGGCACATCGCAGGGATCGTCTAGAAGTTCGAGTTCACTCATGCGGTCGAGGGCGAAGGTTTTTTCGCGACCACTGGCCGCATCGTAGCCAATCACGTACCAACTATCAGCGACCTCCCTCAATAAAATCGGGTGCAGAATGCGCAGTTTCGGCCGTTCGAGAATTGTTGACGTTGGGGCTTTCGCTCGTGCTGTTAATAGCGCTTTTCGTTGCGCCTGGCGGCTCGTCATTGATACAGCTTCTTCGTGTTTCAGGTACCGAAACGCCACCTGACGATTCTGATTGACTGCGCGAATCAACACTGGCACATATTGCCGATTGCCGCCTAAAATCTTCTCTTCGACGTAAACGACCCGGCGCGTCGGTGCATCTGTTTTCACTTCTCGAATAATATCCAGACTCTGCCGAACGCGCTGTAGGGCATTATCGAGCTCGTCGGCCACCGATGCGCCTTGTGTGGCTGCCAACACCTCACGCGCCTGCTCCAGCGCGTCCATATCGTCGGGCGTAAGCATCAGGCTCAACAAACGAAACTGCGGGTCGGTGTAGTAGTAGCCATTTAGGCGTTTGTCGTAGGCAATTGGCGCGTCGTGATCCTCCCGCATCCGCTGAATGTCTTTTTCGAGCGACGAGATTGATCGGATACCGCATTTCTCCTGGCACAGTTCAAATAGCCGTTGTTTGGAATACCGACGCGGGTACCGGCTGATCACTTCATCAATAAGTCGGTAACGCTGAAAAGCAGATCGGGTGATTGGCATAAGGCATGGGGGTAAGGGCGAAGGGCGAAGGGGTAAGGGCTGAGTGTAATACAGTGATTAACCCCATGCCCTTACCCCTCTGCCCATGCCATCGCAAAGCAACGGAAAATATTTTTTAGAAAAAATCGAAGGCCGTAAATAGATTACGTTTTGATGGATATAGTTTTGAATCGGACATTCACATAGACAATCATGACTCATAGCTCGCGTCCGCAATCAAACGCTTCGGCTTACGTAGCCCGCCCGTCGCTTTCGACCCGTCAATTAGTTGACCTCGAACTGGGCCTTTTTCTCTTGCAGCAGTTATATCCGACGGCACCGCCAACGGCCTTGCCAGACCTGCTTCGACCCGACGATGAACTTCGCTCTCATCTGACTCCCCGCCAGCAAAAGTACCTGAATCGGGGACGTTTACTTCTATCGCATTTTACGAATAACCTGCACTGGCAGACGCTCCTGAGCGCGTACGCTGCCTCGCCAGGCCATCGACTCGCTTTTGATCTTAGCCGCGACTGTAGCCACTTCGCGGAAAAAACGGTTGGTTTCTCGCGCAATCGACTGGGCGTATTACGAAAAATGCTGGCTTAACTATAACCTAATTCTAACCCAACTACTCTCATGTTCAATCAATTGCTGCAACGGGTATGGAATTCTTCTGCCCCAGCCAATACCGGAAAAACGATTCGTCTCTACCCAACGAATCTGCCCCCCACTGCCAACACAACGCCCGCTCCCATTGAATCAACCGATATCGCTACCCGAACGGCGAAGTTGATTCTGGTAACGGCCGGAACGAATAACAAATACTACGAAATGTGTGAGAACGATACTGATACGTTCACTGTGCATTATGGCCGGGTGGGTGGCATACGGAGTACGGTTACTTATCCGATGGCGCAATGGAACAAAAAATTCCGGGAAAAATTAGCTCAGGGATATGTAGTTAGTCTGGCGATTGAGCCCGTTATCGACAACTACACGCTGAACTTTATTCGTCGAATGATGGGGTCAGAAGCCCACCGACTCGACGCTGTTTTCAGTGTTCGTCAAACGGCTACCGACAAAGCCTTTAATGCGCATGTACACCAGCATACGAATCGCAAAACGTTGGCGCTCTGGTATGGAAGTTTTGCCGAAGAAGGCTATTTGACAATCTACGAAGTGCATGTTGGCGATCAATTAGACGCAACCCAAGAGGAACCTCGCCATCTGCGATCAGCTACCGATACGCTAAAGCGATCCAGCTTTCTATCGATGTTTTCCCGGCAGGGAGTCAGTCCACAGCAACCTGAATTTATTGTGTCTAACCCAGCGCAATGTACCCCTCGGTACATCGTCAAAATCAACTCGTAGCATGGAAACACAACGTAAAAAACTGAACCCACTGGCGATCCGGTTTGCCGCGACAGAACTCATTCTGGCAACGGGAGGAGTAACCGTTACGGACGTACAAAATTCCCTGCGTCGACGCGGCTACGAAGCCAGTCAGGCCGACGTATCAGAGTGGCTGCTGATCATCTGTTTTTACGAAAGCTGGAACATAAAAGGCAACGATCAGCAACGCGTGTATTCATTTCCCAGAGTGGCGCCAACAGGCCAGTTTGTCAATTAGTCGAAACATTTAAAAAATAATTGAAAATAATTAGTACAACGTAAAAAGATTACGTTCTCGGTGTGCGAAATTTGAATCAGATCAGTAAACAACAACAGACAAATGAACACGCTCCTCGCCACCGCTTCCCGCCCAGCTCTTGCTAGCCTGTTAGGCTGGCAAGAGCCACTGGCAACCCGCCTTCGGTTTCGGCATGCTTTGCCCGGCATGGTGGCCAACCGATTGCTCAATGTTGAACTAGGACTGTATCTGCTCGCCGAGCTGGTTCCGATGGCACCTCCCCAGTCGCTTCCAGACCTGCTCAACGGGCAAGGGTTTGTGTATCGTCAACGGCCAATCTGGTCGCCCCGGCAACACCGCGCCCTAAACCAGGCACGCATTCTGCTGGCTCCTTATCTGGATCGTACGGCGTGGTTTAAAGCTTTGGATAAATACGCTAACCTGTCTTCCGATTTGCGCGTATTTACCCTCAACGGCAATCTCCGCAGCGACATCAGTGGTTATTTGCTCCGCGAGCGAGTTGGCCTGTTTGCCAGGGCGTTGGCATAAGTGGTAATTGAGGAGCATTAGTAAACGCGAGTGGTATATTTGTGCCACTCGCGTTTTTGTTTAATCAGCTCAAACTCTATCTGTGTTTTCGTGAACCGACGGCGCTTCATTCAGCAGAGTTCAATCGTTTCTGTATCAGCGGCATCGCTTACCGCAGCAGCCTGTTCTTCTCCGCAATCAGCAAGTTCCTCAGGCGACGAGAAACCATTCGTTGATGAATTTGCCCTTAACGAACTGACCATCAACGATCTTCAGCAGAAAATGAAGTCGGGTGAGTACACGTCCGAAGTCATCACCAAACTCTATTTGGATCGTATCGACGCCATCGACAAAAAGGGACCACGTCTGAACGCAATCATAGAAATCAATCCCGATGCGCTGACGATGGCGAAAGGACTGGATCAGGAACGGAAAGCCGGTAAAGTACGTGGGCCGATGCACGGCATTCCGATACTGATCAAAGACAACATCGATACCGGCGATCAAATGATGACGACAGCGGGTTCGTTAGCGTTGGAAGGCCACAAAGCGGCTACCGATGCATTTATAGTCGCGCAGTTGCGAAAGGCGGGTGCGGTGATTCTGGGTAAAACCAACCTGAGCGAATGGGCCAACTTTCGATCAACCCGCTCGACCAGTGGCTGGAGTAGCCGGGGTGGACAAACCCGAAATCCGTACATGTTAGACAGAAATCCAAGTGGTTCCAGCTCCGGTTCTGGTTCAGCGGTATCAGCTAATTTATGCGCCGTGGCCGTGGGTACCGAAACCGACGGTTCTATCATTGCCCCTTCGTCGCACTGCGGACTTGTTGGCCTGAAACCAACGGTGGGCTTGGTTAGCCGGAGCGGGATTATTCCCATCTCGCACACGCAGGACACCGCCGGACCAATGGCCCGAACCGTAACCGATGCCGCCATTTTGCTCGGTGCGTTGGCAGGCGTTGATCCAGTCGACGCCGTCACGCTCGAAAGTCGGGGTAAAAGCGCAACCGATTACACCCAGTTTTTGAAAGCTGATGGGTTAAAAGGCAAACGAATTGGCGTTGAAAAATCATTTCTGGAAGGCCACGAAGATGTGGTTGCTCTATACAAAGCAGCCATTGACGTACTGAAAAAACAGGGCGCTACCGTTGTTGAAGTCGAGTTGCGCAAAGAGCTTCGGGAAACGGGTAATGCTGAATTTACCGTGTTGCAATACGAGTTTAAAGACGGCCTGAATCGCTACCTATCGAAAGCGAATGCACGGGTGAAATCGCTGGCCGATGTGATTGCCTTCAACAAGCAGAATCAGGCCAAAGCCATGCCGTTTTTCAAACAGGAAACCCTCGAAAGCAGCGAAGCCAAAGGCGACCTAACGACTAAAGAATACACCGAAGCCCTGGCCAAAACCCGCAGCTGGCGCCAACGCATCGACCAGTTGATGACGACCCAAACGTTAGATGCCATTGCGGGTACCAGCATCGGCCCAGCCGGTTGCATCGACCTCATCAACGGCGACTACGACACCGGTTTTTACTTCTGCCAACCAGCCGCTATGGCAGGCTACCCCCACCTAACGATCCCAACGGGCACCGTCCACAACCTCCCCGTCGGCTTCTCCCTCATAGCCAGCGCCTATCAAGAAGGCCAATTACTCGCAATGGGTTACGCTTATGAACAAGCCTCTAAGAAGCGAATAAAGCCTGAGTTCAAGGAGTCGTTGATTTCGAAAAGGTAAATAGCTAACCTCAAAAAAGGCGCTTTTTAAGGTTAGCTATATAAGTGTGGCTCAAATCTGATGTAATCATTGGCTGTAAACCTTAAAAAATGCGTTTTTTGAGGTTAGCTTGTATCTAGTATCCAACTCCGGATTTCTTACATTAGAGGTATGGAATATTATTTAGGTACCACTGATTGGCGCTGGTATAATTATTTGAACAAGCAGTCTCCGGAAGATGTAAACTTTTGGCAGCCTGGAGGCAGAAGCGCATTCCGCGCTCTTAATGCTGGTGGTGCTTTCTTATTCAAACTGAAAAGCCCATATAACGCTATTGGCGGAATTGGTTTTTTCGCAGCCCAAAGTCAAATTCCTCTCTCAACCGCTTGGGACACGTTTCAGTCGAGAAACGGTTTTGATACATTAGAAGAATTTCGGTCAGTTATTCAGAAATATCGTGGCGACTCAGAACGCAATCCGACTATTGGCTGCATAGCTCTGACTAATCCAGTGTTCTTTGAGAAGGAGGACTGGATACCTACCCCTGAAAATTGGAGTCCAAGTATTGTACAAGGAAAGACATACAGTACACGAGATGAAATCGGGCTGCAACTATGGCAACAAACCGAAACTGTTTTGAAACGCTATTTGGCTTCTGCGCTGGACACTAAAAATTCATTTGCAGTGGCAGAAGAAGGGCCACAATATGGAAATCCAGTATTGCGCAAAGTGAGAATTGGTCAGGGCGCGTTTCGCCTTTCGGTAATCGACGCATACAATAAACGATGTGCTATTACAGGTGAGAAAACTTTACCTGTTTTGGAGGCAGCTCATATTAAGCCGTTTGTAGAAGCTGGTCCTAATCGAACGTCAAACGGCTTGCTCCTCCGTTCAGACATGCATAAACTATTTGATAATGGTTATATAACAGTCACGCCAGATTTTAAAGTAGAGGTAAGCAAACGAATTAAAGAAGAGTTTGATAATGGGCGGGAATATTATCAATATCACGGAAAAAATTTGCTGATACTGCCCTCTTTACAAGAAAATAGGCCTTCATCTATTTATTTAGATTATCACAATACTATAGTTTTCCGGCCATGATAATAACTTAACAAAGTAAATTCTTAACAACATTAATCGCGTGAACTCAGTATTCTATTATAGCCTCCTTCAATATCGGTACGCACAGTCGCTGGGTGAGGTGCTGAACGTTGGTGTGTTGCTACTGTTCCCTGAGCAACGCCAGGCCGTTTTTCTCCATCCCGAGCGGTTGGGGCGTATTCGAAAATTATATCCTAAATTTTCTGAAAAGGTTATCCGCTCCTATTTCAAGGGTATTGTCGCTCGAACTAACCAACTAACGAAACAGCCTGAAATCTTCGCCGATTACGAAGCACATACTCGGCAACTTATTGACAACGAAATTCTTATTCGCGATAGTAGTGCCCTACAGTTTAGCGATGTAAAAACATCGGTTCTATACACAGAGGATTTATCGGCAATTGGCGAGCAATTCTATAAATTGTATCTCTCTTTTTATGATGAAGAGAACTATCGGCCTCGCCATGACGAAACCTATCTGCTAAAAGAATACAAACAACTTCTTCGCCAGCGTCTTGATGGTCTATTATCTCGTGAGGCTTTTGAACGCCCGATTACAGTTAAACCAGAAGGAACAAGTTTTGCTTATCAGTTCACATTTGCCTGGCAAAATGGTAGTTTTAACTTAGTGAAGCCTGTTAGTTTTGATTTGAAGTTAGAGCAGTCAATCAACGAAAAAGCAACGCTTAACGTAGGGCAATTCACTGTTCTTAATGACTATGCAGAACGGCGCAACGCGCGCTTCGATGTACTGGTTGCTCGGCCTAAGGATCGAAAATTGTACAAACCCTATGAACAGGCCATTCAGTTATTAGCGAATCAGCCTCATGTACATATCGTTGAGGAGGATAGTTTAGACGACTACTCGCAAAAGACAGCTGATGCGCTACGCTAGTATTTAAAGTCACACGTAACATCTCTGTACTCCCATCGGTACGACGAAAAATAAGGTTAATAACCAAAATGATATTTGTATCGAGCAACACCCTCATTGTTCGCGATAAGGTGTACGAAGGTGCGTATTCAAAAGTGCATCTAGGTCGCTCTGATGAATTGGTTGTTGCTGTTGAAGTCTGGCCATTTCTTCATCGGCTTTTCGCACGTAATAATCCGCCAAAAGTTGCTTAATATCATTTAGCTCCTGCTCTGTCATCTCGTGAGCAAATAACTGGAGCAGATGGAGTTGTACAGAATTTAGCTTTGTTGTCATGAGACATATAAGTCGGTAATATCTGCAATACAACCATTCCAGGGCCATTAACCAACCAAACTAGAGTAAAGAAAGAGTTATGCAAACATCTCGAGCATAGCGCAACTAACTTTATCGTAAGTATAACGAAAAACTCAGAATGTCAGGATGAAGGTGCTGCCTTGGCCGGGAGTCGATTCGGCAGTGAGCTGGCCGTTGTGGAGTTGCATCATTTGGCGGGACAGGCTTAGCCCAATGCCCGAGCCGGTTTTCTTGGTCGTATAGAAGGGAATGAAAATTTGCTCCAGCGCTTCGGGTTCAATACCGGGGCCATTGTCCGTTACGCGGATCACTACGCGAGGACCGATTGCCTCGGCGTCGAGATGAATGATCGGAACCTGTGTTTGCCCCAAACTTTCGACCGCATTTTTGATCAGGTTGATCAGGATCATTTCGATCTGGGCAGCATCGGCCCGGATCGCTAAATTGGGCGATGAAACTTTGCAGGTAATTTGCGCTTGCGGTGCATTGGCCTTCGCTAATTGAACCGTATTACGCAATAACGATTCGACCGGTACGTCGGCAAAAATGGGCTGGGGAATGGTCGTGAAATTTCGATAGGCATCCACAAACTGCATCACACCTGCTCCACGCTGTTCAATGGTGGTCAAGGCGTCGCGTAAGTCGCTGATCGATTCACCAACGTAGGCTGGCAACGCTGTCGATGTCCCGTTGTTTTCCTCTGCCGACGATTCCGCCAGGGGTACTAAATCCGTTTCGACAATATCGCGCATCGTACCCGCCAAGGATACTATCGGTGTGATGGAATTCATAATTTCGTGCCGGAGTACCTTGGTCAGGTTTTGCCAGGCATCGAGTTCGCGCTGTTGTAATTCCGTCCGAATGTTCTGCATCGACACGACGGTTACCAGGCGTCCCCGCAACCGAACGGCGGTGCATCGAATGGATAACTCGCCATCGGCGCCAATTTGATGGGAAGTTGGTATCGGCGATGCAGTTGTTGTCCGAAGCAATTCGGCTAAATCAGCATGGGTCGGATTGAGATCATTTAATGTCCGAAGGCGGTAAATGCCGAGTAGTCGCAGGGCGGTTTGGTTCACCAGTTCGACTTGTCCGGCCGCGTCGAACGTCAACAGACCCACGCTCACGTGCTGAACGATTGTGTTGACGTAGTGGAGGTTAGCTTCTTTTTCGGCCCTCGCCTGTCGAAAGGCATCCAGCACTTCGTTGAACTGATCGTTCAGTTCGTGGAACGAAGGCCCAAGATTGCTATCGGCGCGGAAAGCTACGGCAAAATCAGAGTATCGTACGGATTCCAGAAATCGCGTCAGTTTACGATTCAGGCTGGTCACGTAGCGATACAGATTCGCCGTTACGATGACATGAATAATGAGTAAGGGGAAAATAAGCAGTCCGTTCGCTTCCTGGAGCCAGAAATAAGTAATCGCGCTGGTTAATGTGACCAGCGCGACAATGCGCCAAATAATGCCAATAACGAACCGATTCATGCTATCCCGCAATCCAGCTAAACGGATATTCAAGCGCCGGAATCTTGGTGCGTTCGGCAACCCGACGTAATCGAGCGGGCAACGCCATCAAATAATCGCGGGCACGCTGGGCCGCATCGTTGAGCCCCGTAACGGAATCAATTTTCCAATCGACTAACAGCGATTCGGCAATGTCGATATAGTCCTGCGTTGTATAAACGCCCAGACGCTGGGCAGCATCAGAGAAATGGCTGAATGTTTCGCCTAGTTTAACACCTGTTTCGCGCAGAAAATGAGCAGGCATCACGATTTTTTTGCGCATCATATCGTCGAAAGCCAGCATCATTTCTGACGGATCGACCTCGAAAATCTGGCTTACGAAAGCTTTATAGGCTTTGGCGTGGCGCATCTCATCGGACGCAATCACCCCGCAAATTTTAGACAATTGATTGCAACCCGCTTGCTTAGCCAACGTCGCCGTTCGACGGTGCGATACGTTGGTTGCCAATTCCTGAAAGGAGGTATACACGAAATTTCGATACGGATCACGGCCCGTGCCAATGTCGAAACCATCCGCAATCAGGTACTGCGTCGATACTTCCATTGCCCGCATATTCACCCGCCCCGATAGATACAGAAATTTGTTCAGCAGATCACCGTGCCGGTTTTCTTCGGCGGTCCAGCTTCGAATCCAGCGTGTCCAACTGTGTGGATTTCCCTGGTCGATGCCCTCCATATCCATCAGCCACGACTCGTAGGTCGGTAACGCTTCTTCGGTAATGGTATCCCCGACGAGTACAGCGATATAATCGTACGACAGTTCGCGGCAGCTTTCGCGGAGGAATTTTACTTCGTCAATAAATGTCTCTTTAGTACTATCAGGCAGCAAGTCGGCTGGTTGCCAGTTAGTTTCAACTGGTTTAAGATAGTCATCAATAGAATCGTCAATCGTCTGGCCGACGAACTGCATCACTTCAACGCGTGTGCCTGATAAACTCATGTACTTTAAACAAAAAAATAGTCAATTAATCGCTCAACGTGAGTAAAGTTCGACATAATAACCGATTGAATATGCCTACTTACTGTTTTTTCCCGGATAAAAATCTGTCGATGATTAATTTTGGGATGCGAATTGTTGTGTCCCGTTACCTATGAAAAAGATTCTGGATTATCTGTTGAGTTGCATTTATCTGCTTTATTTTGGCTTAGTACTCGTTATTTTCCACGTTTTGCAGGCAGCGTCCTTTAATTTTTTTGGTCGACCCGCTCACAAAAAAGTGGTCGATTGGATGAACGCGGCCATTGCTTATGGTTGGTACCTCACTGGTAGCAGCATCAGCTATCATCCGCAACCGAATCTCCCTACGGATCGCCCGATCATTTTCGTAGCCAATCACCAGAGTATGTTCGACATTTCGCCCATTATTTGGTTTCTACGTCAACATACACCTACGTTCGTCTCGAAAATTGAATTAGCGCATGGCATACCCGGCGTGTCTTACAACCTCCGAAAAAGCGGAGCTGCCCTCATCGACCGTAAAGACCCTAAGCAGGCTATTCTGGAAATTGCGCGGCTAGGCAAACAGATTCAGCAAACGAATACATCAGCCGTCATTTTTCCAGAAGGAACCCGTTCTCGGTCTGTTACCGGTCAAATGAAACCTTTTGTACCCGGCGGTGTTGCCACATTGTTAAAACGGGCTCCCAATGCATTGGTCGTACCGATTGCCATTCAGGGAACGGGCCGATTTAATCCAACGGGATTATTTCCACTCACCTCTTTTTCGCGAATGTCTTGGACAGTTTTACCCGGCATCGAACCTAGTGGACGAACGCCCGATGAAATTGTGTGCCTTTCTCAGGAAGCAATTGCGCAGGAATTAGGGCTACTCATGAGCGATCCAAACTAAATCTGGCGCCATTTGTAATTTATAATAGGCAAACTGTATATTTACGACCCGAATAACTGCTGTCCGAATGAACCCTAATAAGCGCCTTGATCAAATTGAACCTGTAGTGGCAGATGTGGCCCAAAAGACTGATCGTCTGATTGAATCAAATGGACATATCCTTGAAATAGCCCTTCGTGCTGACGCCAATGCAGAACTTGCCGCAAGAGGAGTTGCTAATTTGACGATTGAAATGCGTCAGCAATTTGAGCAAGTCAACCAACGGTTTGATCAACAGCAAGCCCAAACGGATGAGCGCTTTAACTCTGTAGATCAACGGTTTGATCAACAACAGATCCAAATTGATGAGCGATTTGATTCTGTTAATCAACAATTTGACGATCAGAAAATTAACATACCTCAGCGATTTGATCAGCAGCAAAGCCAGATTGACGAATTACGAGAAGAAATGAGAGAAGGGTTTTCTCAGGTCAATCGAAAATTTGATCAGGTCTCACAAACTCAACACCAAATCTTGACTATTTTACTGGATCGTCTGAAATAAACCTGTTTAATTACAACCCAAACTTCTCCAACCGACGATACAGCGCTTGTCGGGAAAGTCCTAACTCGCGGGCAACATCGGTAATGCTACCTCGGTGTTTCTGCATGGCCTGCTGAATCAGATTTCGCTCCATATCTTCTAATTGAAGCGTTTCGTTCACCGGCGACACAGCTGCAGCGCCATTTTTGAAGACGAAATTTGTCGGTTCCAGTAAAGTTTGCCCATTACCGACTAATTCAGGGCGCGCCAAAATCACAGCCCGCTCAACCGCATGTTGCAACTCACGCACATTACCCGGCCAACGATATTGCTTCATTTCAGCCAATAACGCCGGACTTATTCCCGAAACGGATCGATTGTATTGTTTGGCGTATTTTTTCACAAAATGCTCTGCCAATACACCAATATCCGACGGGCGCTCGCGCAGTGGGGGCAGGTGCAACTCAATCGTGTTTATCCGATATAATAAATCCTGCCGGAACGAACGGTCAGCAACGCGCTCATTCAAATCGGCATTGGTAGCACAGATCAGTCGTACATCAATTGGACGGGCTTTGTTTGACCCAACGCGGGTTACTTGCCGCTGTTGTAGAACCGTTAATAAACGAGCTTGTTGCGATGGGCTTAAGTTGCCAATTTCATCCAGAAAAATGGTGCCTCCGCTGGCTTCTTCAAACCGACCAGCGCGATCGTCACGAGCATCTGTAAAGGCACCTTTCACATGGCCGAACAATTCGCTTTCGAACAAACTTTCGGTCAAAGCGCCCACGTCGACGCTGACAAATGGTTTATTATGTCGATCTGATTGTTCATGTATAGCTCTGGCGATCAAATCTTTACCCGTTCCATTTTCGCCTAAAATCAAGACATTAGCATCGGTTGGCGCTACTTGCTCAACGGTGTCCAGAACGGGACGCATGGCCGAGCCAATGATGTTCGTTTGCTTGGCTGGTTTTTTAGCTGTTACTGCAGCCCCATCCACTTTCCCATTTCCTGAATCGCTAGACGACGCTACACTCCCACCTGCTTTGCTAATAGCCCCGCGAATGGTTTCCAGAAATTTATCGTTCTGCCAGGGTTTCAGGACAAAATCAACGGCCCCCGCTTTAATTGCCCGAACGGCCATTTCGACATCGCCATAGGCCGTAAATAGCACAACCCGAGCACTTGGATCAATGTCTAAAATGCGATCAAGCCAGGCAAATCCTTCGCGACCACTACTGACGTCGCGCTGGAAATTCATGTCGAGCACAATCGCGTCGTAGCGATTATTATTGAGAAGGAAAGGTAGTTTTTCGGGATTTTTTTCGATATCTACCGAAGCAACATGACGTTTGAGCAGCAGACGGGCCGCCAGTAGCACATCGGGGTCATCGTCGACCAAAAGTAGTTTGGCATCTTGCATACACTAAAGATAATGAGTTAGCCGATTTGTTGCACGCCAGTGCTGTTTCAACAACGAATTAAGCTTTTCTTGCGTACTTTGATCGTTAATTTATCATGAATGGTCATGGATAGGGAGGAGTGGTTAAAAACCGCAACCAACGTTTTTTCATCCAGACCAATCATCGTTTGTTATTTGATACGTGTTTAATGACTGACGTTTCTTCTCGTTTCACTGACCGATGGTTTTACGGACTTGTTGTTGCTGGCATCTTTATCAATGCAACCGGGCTGTATCCTGCTGTCATCGAAATTGACGGTGCGCTTTACGCCTGCATTGCCAAACAAATGGCGCAAACGGGCGATTTCGTCAACCTCTATGCTGTCGGTACAGACTGGCTCGACAAGCCTCATTTCCCATTTTGGGTTATAGCACTAAGTTACCAAATTTTTGGCATCAATACGTTCGCATACAAGTTCCCAGCCCTACTGTTTTTCCTCAGCAGTGGAGTCTATACGTACGCATTTGCCCGGCTTACGTATTCAAAATCAGTTGCCCAAGTAGCAGTTTTAGTCCTTCTCACGGCGTTTCACGGTGTATTGTCCAATAGTGACGTACGGGCTGAACCGTACTTAATGCCCCTGATCATCGGACCAGTGTACCATTTCTACCGCGTGTTTCTCGGAGGACGTTTTTATCACTTGCTACTTGGCTCTTTATTGACAGGATGCGCCCTGATGACAAAAGGTTGCTTCGTGCTAATTCCAATTGGTGCAGGATTGGGACTCCATTGGCTACTGACTGGTCACTGGCGCGAGCTATTGAACTGGCGGTGGTACGTTGCCATTGCGTTATCGTTCGTATTCACCCTGCCCGAAATATACTGTCTATATCAGCAATTCGATCTACATCCGGAGAAAGTAGTATTCGGAAAAACGGGCGTATCGGGAATTCGTTTCTTTTTCTGGGATAGTCAATTTGGGCGATTTTTCAATACAGGACCGATCAAGGGCGAGGGCGATAAATTTTTCTTTGTGCATACGCTGTTATGGGCTTTTCTTCCCTGGTCGTTGCCTTTGTATGTGAGCGTTGGACAAGCGATTAGTGGCCTGATTAAACGCAAATCGGTTTTGCCTGAGTACGTCACGCTCGGTTCAGGACTGGCTACGTTTGCGCTGTTCTCCTTGTCGAGTTTTCAGTTGCCCCATTACATGAATATTGTTTTTCCGTTTTTCGCGATCCTGACGGCTCAGTTTCTGGCCAATCTCCAGCCTGTGCCGCTCCGTCGCTGGGCTATTGGACAAACTGTTGTTGGCTTATTAATTATGGCTATAGCGATTGCACTGCTGTGGCTCGTTCAACCGAATCAGATGATCAGTGGTATTTGCTGGGTGGTCGTCATTACAATGGCAACGTTCGTGCTTTTTCGGTCCACCACTTTACTATCCCTAACCGGGCGGATGATGAGTGCTATGATGGTGCTGGCCGTCGCGCTGAATTTATTTTTGTACCCTACTTTTTTACATTATCAGGCAGGGATGGTAGCCGCTCGGTATACAAACGAACTACCTAAAACTTCGCAACGACCAACCATTCTTTACGAGCCGGGTACGGGCGTTGGCGGGGGAAGTTTCTGGTCCTATGAGCTGTATACCGAGATGCCTACGTATTACGCTCGCAATGATACCGCGCTAAAAAAACAAATCCAATCAGGTCGAAATCAGATCTTTACCTCGGCTGAAGAAGCCGACTCATTGGCTCATCGTGGTTTTCCACTTCGTACGCTGGCGGTGTTTCCTTATTACCATATCAGCGAGTTAACGTATGATTTTCTGAATCCCGCAACCCGATCAAAAACCCTGGCCCCCTACATATTGGCCGAAATTGATTTATCTGGTAAAACTACCCGTCGATAAGATGGTAAACGATATTCCCGACAAAAGCGGACAAAACCCGTCCGAAAGCGGACATTGGCATCTTTTCTACAAAAGTTAAACAATTGATTATCAATACGCATCCTCAACTGGCATGACTATTGGCATCAAGCATAACAGCAAATCGTAAAGAGCCTGAATTGCTCTTTCACTTTTTCACTCTTTTCGAATTATTACTGTAATGGATCGCGTCTTACCTAAACGATTTTGGACCACACAACGCATCGCTATTTTTGGTGGTGGTGCACTCCTGATAGGCTTACTGGCCTACACATTTGTCTTCGCCGATCGACGGTCGAAGCTGAATGTTGAAAAAGATAAAATAACCGTTTCCGACGTTACAACGGGGCCTTTTGAAGATTTCATCGCCGTTACGGGCGTCGTTCAACCGCTGAAAACCATTCGGCTCGATGCCATCGAAGGTGGGTATGTTACTCAGAAACTCGTTGAAGGTGGTAACATGGTTAAACAAGGTGAAGTATTACTCAAACTTGAAAACCAGAGCCTGAAATTGAGCTTCCTGCAATCTGAAACAGAAGCCAACCGACTTGTGAACGACCTGCAAAATACCCGTCAACGGATTCAGATCGAACGTTTTACGTTGCGCAAAACGCTTGCTGACGTAGATGCCCAAATTGCTCAGACAAAAGACACTTACGAACGCCAGGAGAAGTTATTTAAAGATAAAGTCGTCTCGGAAGAAGATTATCTGAAAGCGAAGCGTGCGTATGACCGACTGGTAAGCCAACGTGCGATTGAGATCGAAACACAGAAGTATCAGGAAGAGAATGCGAAATTCCAGATCAAACAATTGGAAGGCACTTTGCAACGTACGCAGAAAAATGTCGCTCTTTGGCAGCAGACACTCGATAACCTGGTTGTAAAAGCGCCGGTGTCAGGACAATTATCAAGCATTGACGTAGAAGTAGGCTCAAACATCAACCGGGGTCAAAACATCGGCCAGATTGACGATCTGAACGGATTTAAAATGCGCGTTGGTATCGATGAACATTACATCAGCCGGGTTTTTTCGGGTCTGAAAGGATCATTCGAGTTCAATGGCAAAATGCACGATATTGAAATCAGTCGCGTCTATCCTGAAGTTCGAAATGGTCGATTTGAAGTCGATATGGTTTTCCCGAAAGGCGCTCCTGAAGGCATCAAACGGGGTCAATCGTCGCCAATCCAATTGGAGTTAGGCAAAGCCGCAAAAGCTACTTTATTACCCGTGGGCGGTTTCTTCTCCGACACAGGCGGCAACTGGGTTTATGTTGTCGATAAGTCGGGCAAACGGGCGGTGAAACGACCCATTACGCTGGGTCGCAAGAATCCGGAGTTCTACGAAGTCTTAACTGGCTTAGAACCGGGTGAGCAAGTCATTACGAGTTCTTATGAAAATTTTGGTGATAACGAAGTACTTGAATTCTGACCTGGATTGAACGGATTAAAGGATTAAACGGATTTTGTTTTCACTTCTTCGAAGTGCCTATCTACAAAATCTGTTTAATCCCCAAATCAGCTAAATCCCGGTTCGGACAACCCTACACAAAACAATGATCCAAACAGTTGACCTGCAAAAACTCTTCGCTACCGAAGAAGTAGAGACCACCGCCCTTAACGGCATCAACATGGAAGTCAAAGATGGCGAGTTTGTTGCCATCATGGGCCCCTCTGGCTGTGGAAAATCCACGCTGCTAAACATACTTGGCCTGCTGGATAATCCCAGTGATGGACAGTATAACTTCTACGGCACTGAAGTAGCCAAAATGACCGAACGTCAACGGGCTCAGTTGCGTAAAGGATCGATCGGTTTCGTGTTCCAGAGTTTCAACCTGATCGACGAACTGACCGTTTACGAAAACGTCGAACTGCCACTGCTCTATCTGAAAACGCCTGCCGATGAGCGTAAAAAGCGCGTTGAAGAAACGTTGGAGCGTATGAGCATTATGCACCGCCGGAACCACTTCCCGCAGCAACTATCGGGTGGTCAGCAGCAACGTACAGCTATAGCCCGGGCCGTTGTCGCAAAACCCAAGTTGATCCTGGCCGATGAACCGACGGGTAACCTCGACTCGAAAAACGGCGAGGAAGTAATGAAATTGCTGGGTGAACTGAATGATGAAGGAACGACCATCATCATGGTAACCCACTCTCCCTACGACGCTGGCTTTGCTCACCGCATTGTTAACCTGTTCGACGGCAAAGTGGTAACCGAGAACTTCCACGTATAAAGAACCGGGATTTAGCTGATTTAGGGATTACACTGATTTTGTAAAGCGCTTTTGGCGAATCCAAACAAGATCAGTTTAATCCCTAAATCAGCTAAATCCCGGTTCTGTTATTTAACCCCATGCCCTAAGCCCTTACCTCTATGCTCAAGAACTATCTCAAAATCGCCGTTCGTACGCTTTGGCGCAATCAGTTGTTCACGACGATAAATGTATTGGGTTTGTCGGTTGGGCTGGCTTGTGTGGTTGTGTTGATTCTGTTTGCCCAAAAATGCCTGACCTGGGACACCGCTCACGCAAATCTGGATCGGATTTATTGCATCCAGACAAAACATTCCGAAAGTGACGTCAGCAATCAGACGGTATATCCGTTACTGGATCAAATGTTGCGGGATTATCCTGAAATTGAGACAGGTACACACAATCAGAATTGGTATTACCCCTGGATCGAGTATAAAGATAAAAGTGTTCAGGAAGTAACCTCCTACGTTGACTCGACTTTTTTCAACGTATTTACCTTCCCACTCAAATTTGGCGATCCGACTACAGCACTTCAGAACAAACGGTCTGTAGTGTTGAGCGAAAAAGTGGCTACCAATCTGTTCGGGTCAATAAATCCGGTTGGTAAGCACGTAACCGTCGACGATACGCTACAGTATACCGTAACGGGCGTTCTGGCACCAATACCTTCCAACTCATCACAGCAATTCGAGGTACTCTTACCGACATCCAATCTATATGACGTTCCAGGATTTCGAGAAAGTGCGGATTGGTACAATACGTTTGCGACAACCTTTATTTTACTACGCGAAGGTGCAGACCCAGCTCGTTTGCAAGCCAAATTGCCTCAATTAGTCAAAGCACATTATAAAACTGATGGGCAAAAACGAACCTTGCTCGTCAGTGCTTACAAAAACTTTATTTATACCGACAATCCGTCCTTCCCCGGATTAATTAAAGGAGCCATTATTATTGCCTTATTTCTACTTTTTATCATTAGTGTCAACCTCATAAACCTGAATACGGCGTCGGCCCTTCCTCGTGCCAAAGAAGTAGCGATGCGTCAGGTAGTGGGCGCTACCCGCCGATTAGTGCTTGGACAATTCTGGACAGAGTCTGGATTAGTAGTAACGCTCTCCCTCGTGCTCTCGGTAGCGTTTGCCATCTATTATCTCATCCCGAATTTCAACCAGTTGCGCAGTGAAAACATGCAGTTGGTTATTAATCTGGCAACGGATTATCCAACAATTCTAACAGTGGTTGGTGTGGCCCTAACGGTGGCTTTGTTAGCAGGAACATACCCGGCTATCTATCTGATGGGATTAAAAACCACTGAGGCTGTCAAAGGTAAACTTTCGGCTAGCCCCAAAAGTGGGCGATTCCGTCAAAATAGTCTGATTGTATTGCAGTTCGCCCTGGCAGTTGTGCTGATCCTGGGAACGATTGGCATGCGCGAGCAGCTCAAATTTATGAAGGAAGCCGATCTGGGGTACGACAAGGAAAATGTCCTGATCTTCAAAACCGATCTGGCTTTCCGTAATGGAAAAACAGCTCTATCACAAGGGAAAGGCATTCTAAATCGACTTCGGCAGAATCCGAATGTGGTGTCGTTTACGAGTACGTATTATACGCCCGTTTCGTACCAAAACAACTTCAACAGTTATTATCCTGACGGCAATGAAAAGCAGCAGGTGAGCCTGCGCCATATGGGCGGAGCGGTCAACTTTACAGAGACATACAGAATTCCAATGCTGGAAGGGCGTAATTTTTCTGATATGACGCCTGCTGATTCGGCCAACAATGCTGTAGTCATCAACGAATCGGCTATGCGGGCATTTGGCTGGAAAACAGCTGTCGGAAAAAAACTCCGGCAACTAAATGGATCAACACTCTATACAGTCGTTGGCGTCACAAAAGATTACCACTACCGCAACTTGACTGACCGAATCGGGCCCATGCTCCAATACTATAGCGGTCCTGAAAGTTTGAGTGAGTTTCTCGCCGTACGAATCACCAGTCCAACTAAAGCCCCCGCTTTGATTGCCGATATGGAACGGGAGTTCAAGAAAATTCCTTCCCGACGTTCAATTACGTATTCCTATTTATCCGACGACATCGCGCGGGCGTATCGGTCGCTCGACAATATCTGGCGAATGATCAGTTTCGTAACCATCATTGCAATCCTGATTGCCTGCGCTGGAATTTTCGGACTGATTTCCTTGGTGGCTCGTCAACGTACGAAAGAAATTGGCGTTCGAAAAGTGTTAGGCGCATCCGTCGCCAGCATTACCACAATGCTTTCGATGGACTTCCTCAAGTTAGTGTTTCTTGCCATTCTGATAGGTGCTCCTATGGGTTGGTGGTTGGGCAAAACGGTGTTGGCATCCTTCGCATACCACGTTCAAATTCAATGGTGGTACATCGCACTAGCGGGTGTACTGGCTATTCTGATTGCTTTTCTGACGGTAAGTTATCAAAGTATCAAAGCGGCATTGGTAAATCCGGTGAAATCGCTTCGCTCAGAATAACGCAGTCGGGGAAAGTGAAATGGAATGTCTGAACCGGGCCGCCGGGATTTCTGTGAGAAAATTGATTCTCTTTTGATTTAGCCTCTTCAATACACATAATTCGACAAAACAGTTATGTTTCGCAATTACCTGAAAGTAGCATTCCGCACCCTCTGGAAGAATCGGACACATACGCTCATCAACTTGATTGGGCTATCAATAGCGTTCGGAACAGGAATTTTGTTATTTCTGACGGCGACATTCGAATTGTCGTATGATCGCTTTCATACTGCTGCAGATCGGATTTTCCGGCTGTATTTTCTGTCGTCGAATCTGGATGGTAGCCCGGATAAAGGAGCGACCATGCCATACCCGATTTCGCCTTCTCTCAAAGCTGAATTTCCAGAAATTGAAGGCATTACCCGCTGGTTTGACCGAAATGCCAGCATTCGGCGCAATGATCAGACCTACACGAAAAATGTACGAATGGCCGATGCTGATTTTCTGCAAATGTTTACGTTTCCACTTCAGAAAGGAAATTCGAAAACTGCCCTGAATGGCCTGAGTGACATTGTCATCAGCGCGACGATGGCCAAAGATATTTTCGGCAAGGAAGAGCCTGTAGGCAAATCGCTGCAACTTCGGGTGAATGATAGCTGGCAAACGTTCAACGTAACGGGTGTGGCTAGTGATTCCCCAAAAAACTCTACGTTCGAATTTGACGCGCTAATTCGTAGCGAAAATGCAGGTGATTATCAGGAATTTAAAAGTCGCTGGGACCATGGCAATCACAATGTATTTATCAAGCTGAAATCCGGCACCGATCCGCAGACGCTGCAACGCCGAACGCAGGCGTTTATGGATAAATACTTTGCCAGCGACATCAATGAACGGCAGAAAAGAGGCTATCCGAAAAATGAAATGGGTTTTCAGCGGAGTTTACTGTTTCAACCGTTGTTAAATGTTCATTTTGATACCGAAATAACGCACGGACTAGGCATTAGCAAAACCTACGTATTTACCTTATTGCTTGTCGGGTTGTTTATTCTGGCAATTGCCTGCATCAATTTCATTAACCTGACTATTGCACAATCGCTGTCGAGGGCGCGCGAAGTGGGCGTTCGGAAATCGCTGGGAGCCAAACGAGGTCAATTGTTCGGGCAAATCTGGGGAGAAACATTATTACTTTGCTTTGTCGCTCTACTCATTGGATTAGGTTTAGCGTACAGCCTTTTACCGACTTTCAATCGGCTATTTCAAAGCCAACTCGCCATTAGTGACTTTCTGAAACCAACCGTTTTGCTAGTAACGGCCTCGTGTTTTTTACTCATTACGCTGATCGCAGGTGGCTACCCATCCTGGTTCGTAACCCGCTTCAACGCGGTTGAAGTATTAAAGGGGAAAATCAAAGTAAGTCGGCCGGGTTTGTTGCGCAATTCACTCATCGTCACCCAGTTTACGATTGCCTGTCTGCTGATTGTTTGCACATTGATTGTTCGGCAGCAGATTGCTTATCTCCAGCAAAAACCGATGGGGCTCGATAAAGAGCAGGTTGTGAGCGTTCCGGTTGGCACCGAGTTGAATGGCAACGACGCCCTGAAAACCATGCGTACCCGATTAGCCAATCAGCCGAATATTGTTGCTGTTTCTGGATCAGGCGTAAATATTGGGGCTGGATTGGATGGAAATTCTTCCCGGATGGTATTTGGCTTCCAATACGGCAAACGCGACGTAGCTTGTGATTGGCTCCGTATCGATACCGATTACCTGAAAACAATGGGTATTAAGCTGATACAGGGACGAGATTTTAGCCCTTCGTTCAGTACCGATTCCAGCACATCAATACTCATTACCCAGAGCATGGCAAAAGCGTTGGGTGAAAAAAATCCAGTCGGTAAATTCATTAAACCCGACCAGAAAGAATTTCAAATTGTAGGAGTCGTATCGGATTTCAATTTGTATTCGCTGCATCAGGAAGCCCGACCCATTACATTGCAAATGCAATCAAACTTCCCCATTCGGTACATTCTGGTCCGGGTCAATCCGCAGAATCTGACAGGATCGATGGAGGCCATAAAAGCTGCCTGGAAAACCATAGCGCCCAAGCAGGAATTTATCGGTTCGTTTCTGGACGAAAACACCGAACGCTGGTATAGAAAGGAGCAGCGCCTTGCCAACATTTTTTCGTCGGCTGCGGGTATTGCCATTATCCTGTCGTGCATGGGTTTGTTTGCTATTGCCCTACTCACGATTCAGCAGCGGACCAAGGAAATTGGCGTTCGTAAAGTACTGGGCGCATCGGTGTTCAGTATCGTCAGTTTATTATCCAAAGATTTCATGAAACTGGTTTTGGCTTCCATCCTGATCTCCAGCCCAATAGCCTGGTGGGCTATGGATAAATGGCTATCTGATTTTGCCTACAAAACCGACATTGAATGGTGGATTTTTGCCATTGCGGGCTTGTTAGCCGTTGTCATTGCCTTAGTTACCGTCAGTTTCCAAAGTATCAAAGCCGCATTGATGAATCCAGTGAAGAGTTTACGAAGTGAATAAATAGCATGGGGCAGAGCGCGCGGGGTATGGGGTTAAAAATCTTCCACCCTCAAGCCCTCTGCCCAAATCCCTATGCCCTATGCTAAAAAACTATCTCAAAATTGCGCTACGTAATCTGGCGAAACACAAAGTCAACACGGTAATTAATGTGGCTGGGTTGGCAATCGGTATGGCTTGTTGCCTGCTCATTGTGCTCTACGTTTCCGACGAGTTAAGTTATGACCAGCACTGGGCAAATGGGGAGCGGATTTACCGAATGGCATTGGAGCGTAAATACCCCGGCCGAAGTACGAAATACGCTATTATTCCTCCCTCCTACGCCCAGTCGGTAAAAAAGGAAATCCCCGAAATAGAGCAAACGACTCGAGTCTTCACGTTCGGGAATAACCAGCCTACATTAATCAAACTGGATGGGCGAACACTCGAGGAAAAAGGGTTTCTGGCCGTAGACTCTACATTCTTTCAGGTTTTTCAGACGCCCTTTCTGCAAGGCACTCCCGATAAGGTGCTCAGCCGCCCCAATACGGTCGTACTGACCGAAAGCACGGCTAAGCGATTGTTCGGTTCTGCCAATCCGATTGGGAAGATGATTGAGATTGTTCAGGGGCCGAAACTGGAAATAACGGGCATTTGTGCAGATCCGACGCACAATGCCCATTTTTCGTTTAATTTCCTTTCTTCTACGCGCGGTTTTCAAAATGATGAACGTCCCAATCACATCAGCTTTGCCGCACATACGTACCTGCTCCTCCGACCGAACACCCGCCCTGAAAGCGTTGAAGCCAAACTGCCTGCTGTAGTCGAAAAATACGCGGCTGGCGAAGTTCAACGCAATTTTGGTGTTTCGTATCGAGAATATATAAAAGCTGGTAACGGCTATTACTATTTCCTTCAGCCCCTGCCCGCCATCCACCTCGATTCACATCTCGAATCTGAATATCAGCCGAATGGTAGTCGGTCACTGGTGTCGATTTTTTCCATTATTGCAGCTTTCGTATTGCTGATTGCCTGTATCAACTTTATGAATCTGGCGACGGCCCGATCATCGGAGCGAGCACGGGAGGTTGGTATTCGCAAATCGCTTGGATCGACCAAACAACAGTTGGCCGCTCAATTTCTGACAGAATCCGTTTTGCTGAGTTTGCTCAGTCTGGTCATTGCCGGTTTGCTGGTTGCCAGTCTACTTACGCCATTTAATACGTTAGCTGGCAAATCACTTACTATCAGTTCGTTGGTTCGCTGGGAAACGCTCCCATTACTGGTGGGTGGAGCCATTGCCGTGGGGATGTTGGCGGGTAGTTATCCGGCAGGTGTTTTATCCGCCTTCGAACCAATCAAAGTACTGAAAGGCAAATTTTCATCAACTCGACAAGGGCATTTGCTGCGTAATGGATTAGTCGTATTCCAGTTCGCGATATCAGTACTACTGATCGTTAGTACGATTGTGGTTTTCAGGCAATTGAGTTTCATCCAGCAAAAGGAACTGGGTTTCACAAAAGAGTCGGTCGTAAACGTAAAAAGCGCCTTTTTTCTGGCGAATAATACCGAAGCGTTCAAACAGGAAGTTGCAAAACTCACGGGCGTTGCTAGTGTAGGCGGCACCAGCAGCGCACCAGGCGAAGAAGGCTTTTTTGGCATTTCGTTCCGTAAAAACGGCGAAAATGAGACGGTTACGGGTAAAGGCTGCGTGGTAGATGAACAATATCTGCAAACAATGCAAATGTCTATGCTGGCCGGACGTCCGTTCAGTCGGCAATTTGATGATTCGCTCTCAGTCATTTTGAATGAAGAAGCCGCAAAACAAGTGGGCCTTACGAATCCGGTTGGCAAACAAATTACGAGCCCTGATAACTTCGTTACCCGCGATGGACCTCCCGTTACCTATACAGTTGTGGGTATTGTGCGCAACTTCCATTTTGGATCACTGCATCAGCGAATCAGTCCCCTGTTTATCCTGAATAACCGATTATTTCGCCGAGCCGACAATCAACTTGCCATACGCGTTCGTGCCGAAGATCCGGGAGCTATCGTAAGTCAGGTCGAACGTATCTGGAAACGCTATTTGCCCGACCAGCCGTTTCACTATTCTTATCTGGCTACCGACTGGAGCGATTTATATCAGTCGGAGCAGGTGGCACAACGAATTTTCGGTCTGTTTGCCATGCTCGCCATTTTTATTGCCTGCATGGGCCTGCTAGGGCTGGCAATGTATGTGATTCGCCTGAGAACCAAAGAAATTGGCGTTCGCAAAGTATTGGGCGCATCTATTCCCGGCCTAATTGCCTTACTCTCGAAAGACTTTCTGAAATTGGTCCTGATTGCTATTGTGATTGCCAGTCCGATTGCCTGGTACATCATGGATCGCTGGCTACAGGATTTCGCTTATAAGATTACTATCGAATGGTGGATGTTCGCCCTGGCAGGTTTGCTGGCAATCGTCATTGCTCTGGTAACGGTCAGTTTCCAAAGTATCAAAGCGGCCCTGATGAATCCCGTAAAATCACTACGCTCGGAGTGATGAACGAACACTCATCGCTTATCTCTCATCACTCATCACTCCCAAACTATGCTACTTAACTATCTCAAAATCGCCTGGCGAGGTCTGTTGAAAAATCGCCTGTTCACGTTTCTGAACCTTATAGGACTCGCTACGGGTCTGGCAGTCGCCCTACTGTTGATTCTCTATGTAAAAGATGAACTTCAGTTCGATACCTATCATCGTAAAGCCGATCGGATTTATCGGATTGGTGTAACCGCTACGTTCGACGGGAAAAGCATGAAGTGGGCAAACGCACCGAACGCAGTTGGCCCAGCCCTCAAAGCCGACATTCCTAATGTAGAACAACAGGTACGACTGCTCCGGCATAATTTCGGCCAAACTGCTTTTGTCAGTTCCCGCGACCGGAAGTTTGCCGAAAAGAATGTGTACTGGGCCGATAGTAGTTTATTCGATGTCTTCGATATTCCGATGATTAAGGGGAATCCGAAAACAGCACTGAATAGTCCGCATAAGGTAGTTCTTAGTCAGGAAACGGCCAGCCGGTATTTCGGCAACGATAATCCAATTGGTAAAGTCCTGTACGTCGATAACCGAGATACACTGGAAGTGACGGGTGTATATGCCAACTTTCCCGGTATTTCGACGCTCGATGCGGATCTGATTGGCTCGTTCAGTAGTGTTCGCTGGGCTAAAAATCTGGTCTGGAGTAATGCCAGTTATGAAACATATCTGTTACTCACTCCACAGGCTCAAATTGCTAAAGTTGAGCAGCAAATGGCGGGTATTCTGGCCAAAAACGTACCAGAAAAAGACCGGTGGTTTACGCTTTGGCTCCAGCCGCTGACGGATGTTCACCTGCATTCCGCCGATATTACCAATGCCAGTACAACCCGTATCGGCGATTTCCGGCAGGTAAAAATTCTGCTTGTACTGGCAATCGTGATTCTATTGATTGCCAGCATCAACTACATGAACCTCTCTACGGCCAAAGCCCAGATTCGGTTCCGTGAAGTCGGAGTTATTAAAACCGTTGGCGCGTCGATGCGGCATTTGGTAAGTCGATTTTATCTGGAAACAGGTCTGATGGTCTTTCTTGCTTTATGGCTGGCCATCGGCATCGTTACAGCGAGTTTGCCCCTTTTTAACCAACTGACGGGTAAGCAACTTCCGTTTGTGGCGCTTTTATCGCCCGAAGTACCGATTGGCTTATTACTAATTGGGCTGACGATTACTCTGATAGCAGGGTCTTATCCAGCGTTTTACCTATCGTCATTTTCGCCAAAATACTTATTGAGTACAACGTTTCGAAATCAGTCAGGAGCGGGTTTGTTCCGACGGTCGCTGGTTGTGATTCAGTTTGCGGCTTCGGTCATTCTGATTGTTTGTACCGCCATTTTCTATAAACAATTGCAGTTTATTCAGGCACAGAAATTAGGCTACGAACCTACGCAGGTGCTGGCTGTGATGACGGCGGCTGCGAAAGACAAAGCCCAGATTGAAGCCCTGATGAACGATTACCGAAGCCTCAGCAGCGTTGTCGATGTTTGCCGGGCTCAAGCCTTTCCTGGCGATGGCGGTAGCGGGCGGTCAATATCCAAATCCGACAATCCAAATGGTGGTATGGCGATCAAGACCAACCGGGTCGGGAAAGAATTCATTGACGTACTGGGTTTGCGATTGCTGGCAGGCCAAACACTCCCAGCGGTCAAAGACGAGAAGGATACAACCGTACAGGTTGTGCTAAACAAGACGGCAGTTGCTTATCTAGGCTATACTCCGCAAAAGGCCATTGGTCAGAAAGCCCACAATCTGTTCGGTTGGGATCGGGCCGAGATCATCGGCGTTGTCGATGATTTTCATTTCGAATCATTGCACACCCCCATTGGTGCCTACGCATTCCACAACGCTGATACGGAGTCACGCCCTTACCTGCTTGTCAAAACCAAAACGGCTCATCTGCCCGAAACAATGCGCCAATTAGAAAGCGTATTCCGAAAGGATTTGCCCGATTCTGCATTCGAATTCACATTTCTGGATGACTTTCTGAACACACTCTATCGATCAGAGCAACGAACGGCTCAGGTTGTACTGGTCTTCTCAGCATTAGCTATTTTGATTGCCTGTCTGGGATTGTTTGGCCTGGCTGCTTTTACGGCCGAACAACGGACCAAAGAAATCGGGGTTCGAAAAGTGCTGGGCGCGTCTGTTGGCAGTATTGTTACACTGCTCTCCAAAGATTTCCTGAAGCTGGTCGTCATTGCCATTCTGATTGCCAGCCCGATTGCCTGGTACACTATGAATCAATGGCTACAGGACTTTGCCTATAAAATCACAATAGACTGGTGGATATTTGCCCTGGCCGGTGTGCTGGCTGTTGGCGTTGCTCTACTGACGGTCAGTTTCCAAAGCATCAAAGCTGCGTTGACGAATCCGGTGAAGAGTTTACGATCCGAATAACGTAGAGACAGAGCATGTTCTGTTTCTATAAACACAAAACAATTATGCTACTGAACTATCTTAAAATCGCCTACCGAAACCTGATCCGAAACAAGACGTTTTCGATCATCAATATTCTTGGGCTGGCATTGGGTATGGCCTCTAGCCTGCTCATTTTACTGTGGGTTCAGGATGAGCTGAGTATTGGCAAACAGTACATTAACGCGAATTCGCTCTATCGAATCATGGAGAATGAAATCGCAGATGGGCGTATCGTTACAGACGAAGACACACCGGGCATTCTGGCCGACGAGCTCAAACGACAGTTTCCCGAAGTGGTTTATGCAGCCGGACTTTCGTCGGAAGAAAATCACATTCTTAGTGTGGGCGATAATGTATCTCGCCAAACCGGTTGCTTCGTTGGGGCCGATTGGTTCAGAATGTACAGCATTCCACTGTTGGCAGGAACGGCAGAAAATGCGCTCAACGCGCCAAACAGGGTGGCAATTTCCCGAAAAGTAGCTGAAGCCTATTTTAAAACCCCGCAAGATGCACTCGGCAAAGCCATTCGATTCGACAATTGGGAGGACTATCAGGTAACGGCTGTTTTCGAGAATCTGCCGTATAATTCAACCGATAAATATGATTTTCTGCTTAACTGGAATCGGTATTTAAAGCGTGAGCCTTGGTTAACTACCTGGGAAAACGGTGGCCCTGGAACGCGTCTCCAACTTCGGGCCGATGTTAATCCGGCAGCGGTTGATGCCAAGCTCAAATCGTTTCTGAAAGGGCGGAACAAGGACATTGATGCTACGTTCAACATCGAACTGTTTCTACAACCCGAAACAGATGCATATCTGTACTCGAATTTTAAAAATGGGCAACGCGACGGGGGACGGATTGACTATGTACGACTGTTTATCATTGTAGCCGCCTTTCTGCTGCTCATTGCGGGTATCAACTTTATGAACCTGGCCACGGCCCGATCCGCCAAACGAGCGCGGGAGGTGGGCGTCAGGAAAGTGATTGGCGCTGAACGGGGTTCACTTATCGGGCAATTTATGGGCGAGGCTTTTCTGATGGCCATTCTGTCGCTCGGGCTAGCCATCGGGCTATGTAAATTAGCCTTGCCCGTATTCAACCAACTAACAGAAAAACAGCTGATTCTACCAATAGAGCAACCTGTTTTCTGGATATTCCTAGTGGGTTTGTTGCTGATTACCGGAGCGTTATCGGGTAGTTATCCGGCCCTATTTTTATCGTCGCTTAAGCCGGTCCGCGTCCTGAAGGGTACACTTCGATTTGGGGCAGGAGCGCAATTTTTCCGGCGAGGTCTGGTTGTTTTTCAGTTTGTTCTGTCGATTCTGATAATTGTTGGAACGGTCGTGGTCTACCGGCAACTTCAGTTTATCCAGACAAAAAATCTTGGTTACGACCGTGAAAACTTAATCCGAATTCCCGGCGAAGGCAACCTAGCACAGAAATACCAGACGTTCAAACAGGAACTACTGCAAATGCCCGGTATTCAGTCTGTTACCCAAATGCAAACCAATCCATTGCAAAACGGTAATACGACCGATGGTGTACATTGGATTGGAAAAGATCCGACGCTCGCGATTCAGTTTAACAATACATGGGTTGGCTACGATTTCGTCAAAACTATGGGTCTGAACTTAGTTCGGGGACGAGATTTTTCGCCTGGTTTTAGTACTGATACCACCAACTATCTGATCAATGAATCCACAGCTAAACGGCTTCCTTATAAAGATCCGGTTGGGCAGCCACTCCGATTTGGAAAACGTTCGGGTAAAATTGTGGGCGTGCTTAAAGATTTTCATTTCAACTCATTACACGTTCCGATCCGACCCATTATCATTCGACTAGCCGACACCTGGGCATGGGGCAATATCCTAGTTAAAACACAACCGGGACAAACTAAGCAAGCTCTGGCCAGCCTTGAATCATTGAGTAAGAAGCTGAATCCCAAATTTCCTTTCACGTACTCATTCGTTGATTCCGATTATCAGAAAGTCTACAAAAGTGAAACTGTTGTAAGCACGCTCGCTACGTTGTTTGCCTGTCTGGCTATCTTCATTGCCTGTCTGGGATTGTTTGGGCTGGCCGCTTTTACGGCCGAACAACGAACCAAAGAAATCGGGGTCCGTAAAGTACTGGGCGCATCCGTCGCCAGCATTGTTGCCCTCTTATCAACCGACTTCCTGAAACTGGTTGTCATGGCTATTGTCATTGCTTCACCTCTAGCCTGGTGGGTCATGACGAAATGGCTACAAGGTTTTGCCTATCAAATTTCTCTTTCGTGGTGGATGTTCGGACTAGCGGGCCTGCTGGCAATCGGTATCGCTGTACTAACCGTGAGTTTCCAAAGCATTAAAGCAGCTCTGATGAATCCCATAAAATCACTTCGATCTGAATAGCAGAGGGCATGGGGTAAACATTATAACAATTTCGACCCTTTGCCCCATGCCATAAAACCCTATGCCTTATGCTCAAAAACTTCATCAAAATCGCCTATCGGAACCTGCTGCGGCAAAAGAGTTTTTCGCTGATCAACACCATCGGCCTGACGGTTGGGCTGACGTGCTGTTTTCTGATTCTGCTGTTCGTTCGGCATGAACTCAGCTATGATACATTTCAGCAGAAATACGACCGCATTTATCGAATTTCGTACCTACCTAAATTCGCCGGGTTGGACCAACCGCTGGCACTAACTCCTCCCCCGGTTTCGCCCATCCTGACCAGTAATTTTTCGGAGATTGAAACGTCTGCCCGGCTTTTCCGAAGCAATGCCACCATCGAAGTAGCTGATCAGCGTCAGGGCAAACACCTTAAATACGATGAAGAGCGATTTTTCTTCGCCGATTCAACGCTGCTAGACATTTTCAGTTTCCATTTCCGGCAAGGCAATCCGCATACAGCACTGCGTGACAAATTCACGGTAATCATCACTGATGCGGTTGCCAGGAAGTATTTCGGCACTCAGAATCCAATAGGCAAAACACTGTTGTATGAAGGAAAACATCCCTTACGCATTACCGGCGTGATCGACGAATTACCCGATAATTCGCACGTTCGCATCGACTTACTCGCTAATTACGAGACGATGTTTGCTACTGAAAATGAAGCGGTTCGACAAAATCTTCCGCAGAACTGGGTTATTTCTCATAGTTACACCTACGTTTTGCTACGTCCAGGAAAATCACCAGAAACAGTCAATGCGCGGTTTCCACAATTCCTGCTGACCCACGCCAACAAGCAGTTCGCCAAAGACATTGTGTACAAGCTGGAGCCAATGCGCGATTTTCACCTTCGTTCCGATGCACAGAATACTCCAGAACCATCGGGCAGCATCACCTACCTGTACGTGTTTATTGGTATCGCTCTAATGACACTGCTAATTGCCTGCATCAACTTCGTAAATCTTTCTACAGCCCGGTCGCTGAAACGAGCAAAAGAAGTAGGAATCCGCAAGGTGCTGGGTAGCGAAAAGCAGCAATTAATTGCACAGTTCATTGGCGAGTCGATGTTGCTTAGTCTCGTCGCTTTGTTTTTCTCGCTGATTTTAATTGGCTGGCTGTTGCCCATTCTGAACACGTTAACGGGCAAACACCTAACAATCAGTTATCTATTATCCGACGGCTGGCTATTGTTGTCGTTTGTCGGGATTACGTTGCTGGTTGGTTTATTATCAGGCAGTTATCCAGCTTTTTTCGTATCTGGCTTTCAACCGATCGCTACACTGAAAGGAAGTTTTGTCAGCGGAAAAGCGAAAGGCGGTGCGGTGCGGCAAGTGCTATTGGGCATACAGTTTGTAGCCTCTATTGCCCTGATTATCGGCGCGTTGGTGGCGTTTCAACAACTACGCTACATGCAGAATCGGCCGCTGGGTTTCGATAAGGAATTTATGATTACGGCGAATACGCGTAATGAAAAAATCACCAATGTCTTTAGCGCCCGAAATGATAGCACCTATGGTCGACTGAAGACGTTCCGGGAAATTCTGCTCAAAAACCCGCACATTCAGGCCGTAACGCTCTCCAGTCGGCAAATGGCCGATGGTTCTGTCCGACGAAATGTGATCGTAGAAGGCCATAAACCTGATGACAATCAATTCATTGGCACCGTATCCGTCGATCATAATTTCGCGCAGACGTTTGGGTTGAAATTCGTAGCAGGCCGGGATTTCTCCGAAGCTTATCCGACGGACAAAACGGCGGCCTTCCTGATCAATGAAACAGGTGTAAAACAGTTTGGCTGGAAATCGCCCATCGAAGCGATCGGGAAAACGGTGATTCTGGAAGGAAAAGAAGGGAAGATTGTTGGCGTTCTGAAAGACTTTCATAATCAATCACTTCAAGCGCCCATCGATGGTATGTTGCTGTCGATTGAACAACCGCTTTTAGCCTTGTTTTCGATCAAAATTCAGGCGCAGGACAAAACCGAAACGCTTAAGTTTATTCAGCAGGAATGGGATCGCTATTTCCCGGAGAAAGGCTTTAGCTATGAATTTTTAGATCAACGAATTGCTCAATTGTATGAACGAGAACAGCGATTGAGTAAACTAATCGGCTACTTTGCCGGACTGGCGGTTCTGATTTCCTGCTTAGGTCTTTACGGACTCGTATCGCTCGTTACGCAGCAGAAAACGAAGGAAATCGGGATTCGTAAAGTATTGGGCGCATCGGTCAGCAGTATTGTCGGACTATTATCAAGAGATTTCGTTGTGTTAGTACTGATCGCGCTCGTGCTTGCGTCACCCCTCGCCTGGTGGGCTATGAGCAAATGGCTGGATGAATTTGCTTACAAAATTTCCATCGATTGGTGGATGTTTGCGCTGGCAGGACTGCTTACGCTGACCGTTGCGTTACTCACCGTTAGTTTTCAAAGTATAAAAGCTGCGCTGGCAAATCCAGTCAAAAGTTTACGTTCAGAGTAGCCTATGGCCGATTGACTTGCCATTTGATTTCTACTTTTTCGGGCGTAACCGTCATTGGGAGCCACAGGTAGCGCGAATCTTCGAGATTGGACTTGTTCCAGCGATCGGCCATGAATAGGAATTTACCCCGTTTTGCGTCGAGCGGTAGTACGTACGTACTTTGTGATTGAAACGTCGTTTCGGCATTCGGTCCTACGCAGGGATTGTCGTGCAACTCCCAATCACCCAAAGGCGAATCAGCAACAGCAACGGCGGCTGGGCTTGGGCTCCAACCTGTACAATCGGAAGTAATCATGTAGTATTTGCCAGCGTGTTTAAACACCGCCGGAGCCTCGCGCCGTTTGTTCTTCAGCGCACGAACATAGGTTGGTGTCGCCCGCAGATAATCATCGGATAAGAGGGTGATCAGAATGGTATTATTTGCCTCCGATGAGTGAATCAAATACGCTTTCCCATCATCGTCCTGAAAGACTGTCATGTCGCGTGAGTCGTGTCCATTAGGTTTTATACTGCGTAAGTACCGATAGGGTCCGGTTGGGTTCGTACTGACGGCCACACCGGCATGCGCATAGCTATAGTCGTTATGGTCAATATGCACCCACATGACGAATAACTTTGTTTTTTGGTTATACACCACTTTGGGCCGTTCGATGACGTGGCTCGTATCCAGATCACTTTTACGGTTGTTGGTCGTTGCCGATAACACTACACCTTCAAATTTCCAGGTTTTTAAATCCGTGGAAGAGTAACAGGAAATCCCCCCCGCCGGTACGCGATAGCATTCCCAATCCTGACCGGGTACGAGCCAGGTTTTGCCTTTTTTGATTTCACCAAACCAGTAATAGGTTCCGTTGTGCTGAAGCATACCCCCGCCGTGTGCGTTAATAAACTTCCCATCCGTATCAGTCCAGACACCACCTTGACCTGGTGCTACTGGTGTAGGATTTTTGACTACCTGCGCCTTAACAAATGCGCCCCCTACCCAGTGCAGGAATACAAACAGTAAGACAGACGTATATTTCATTAGCCAGCAGTTTCATAATGGAGTATTGCCGTAAAAATAGAGGATTCAATGATTCATTCGTAGACAAAATGACTAACCTAAAAAACAGACTTAGCGTCTGTCCGCTCTCTGTCCAATTGCGGACATTTTCAAGGCACATCTCAAGCATAAACCACTGATTAACAAACTATTACATACACGGCATAACATTTGAGGTTATGTAGAATGACGTACACCTACCTGACTCCATGCGTATTCCAATAGTCTTTATCAGCTTATGCTTGTATTCGCTTGTCAGTCAGGCGCAGCTCACAACGGCACCGATTGGCGGAAACAAAAAAGCATCGGTTTCAGAGCAAATTGGTCTGACTTCTGTTACTGTCCATTACGATCGGCCCGGTGTGAAAGGGCGCGAAGGAAAAATCTGGGGAACCCCCATTGCTCACTACGGATTTCAGGATTTAGGCTACGGCCCCGGCCAACCCGCTCCCTGGCGAGCTGGGGCAAATGAGACTACAGATATTACATTCTCGAATGATGTACGGGTTGAAGGCAAGCCATTGGCGGCTGGCACATACGGGCTATTTATGAACCTTGGCGAACAGGAAACCACCGTCATTTTCTCCAAAATCGTTGTCTCCTGGGGCAGTTACTATTACGATCCGGCGATGGATGTTTTACGCGTTACGGTAAAGAATCAATCGCTCGACAAATCGGTGGAATGGTTAACCTATTCATTTATAAACCAGACGGATAGTTCGGCAGCGGTGGCCTTGTCATGGGAAAAGCGTATGATTCCGTTCACAGTTAGTGTCGATTTGGTCGGCCAGCAAATGGCTTCCTTCCGACGTGAATTACTTTCAAAACCGGGCTTTACCTGGCAATCCTTGGTGCAAGCCGCTACGTATTGCCTGGAAACCAGCCACGATCTGAAGCAGGGACTCATCTGGGCCGATCAGGCCATTACTGCCCGCTACGTTGGTCAGAAAAACTTTCAGACATTGAGTACCAAAGCAGCTATTCTATCGGCCATGTCCAGACCCGACGAAGCGACAGCGTTGATGAAAGAAGCTATACCGATGGGCAACATGAACGAGCTTCACCAATATGGCCGAAGCCTACTAGCTAGAAAGCAGAATCAGGAAGCCTACGTAGTTTTTAAAACTAATTATGACAAAAACCCAAATCAGTTTACGACGAACCTCGGTATGAGTCGAGCGCTGATAGCGATTGGCAAACCCAAGGATGCCTTACCTTATTTACAGGCAGCGTTACCACTGGCACCCAACGCAGTAAATAAGAGCAATGTGGAAACCATGATCAAAGCTATTTCAGAAGGTAAACCCGTTGTTCAGTAAGAAAAACAAAACTATAGCTAGCCATTTACCCAAAACCCTCTGCCCTATGCTACTCAACTATCTCAAAATCGCCTGGCGGACCCTTCGGAAACAGCAGGGATTTACGTTCATCAATATTTTTGGACTGGCTACGGGTCTGGCCTGCTGTATGCTCATCATGCTCTACGTACTGGACGAGCTGAGCTATGATCGTTATAATGAAAAGGCCGACCGAATTTATCGGGTACAGTCCGACATCAAATTTGGCGGAAACGATATGCATTTTGCGGTTTCGCCAGACCCGATCGGTCCGACGCTGAAGAAAGACTATCCACAGGTAGAGCAGTTTGTACGCCTTCACCAACAGGGAACATGGTCTGTCAAGCGAACAGGCGAGTCGACCAATTTGCGCGAAGACAACATTACGTTTGCCGACTCAACGCTGTTTGATGTCTTTACGTTGCCGCTCATATCGGGCGATCCTAAACGGGCACTGGCCGAACCCAATTCGGTAGTCATCAGCGAATCGGCTGCGAAACGACACTTTGGAACCCAGAATCCAATGGGTCAGACGCTGGTATTCAATAATAAACAGACGTTTAAGGTCACGGGTGTCATGCGCGATATGCCTAGGAACGCACACTTTCAGAGTAATTTCTTCCTGAGTATGCTGAATGATAAGTATACCTGGGGGCAATGGCTCAGCAATAATCACCACGCCTATATTCTGATGAAACCGGGTACGGATGTACAAGCATTTGCGAAAAACTTCGATACGGTCATTGAGAAATACGTTGGTCCGCAAGCCCAGCAATTCATCGGCGCAACGATGGACCAGTTTCGCAAGGCAGGGAATAGTATTGCTTTCTGGCTTATCCCATTAACAGATATCCACCTCCATTCGAAACAGCAAGTAGAACTGGCACCGAACGGCGATATTCAATACGTATACATTTTCTCGGCGGTAGCGCTGTTTATCTTGTTGATTGCCTGCATCAACTTTATGAATCTGGCGACGGCCCGCTCAGCGAATCGGGCTAAAGAAGTGGGAGTTCGCAAGGTGATGGGCTCTGAACGGCAGCAACTGATCGGCCAATTTATGACGGAATCGGTACTGACAACCGTACTGGCAATGGTGCTGGCTGTATTTATAGTTGGGCTGGCCCTGCCAAGCTTCAACTCTCTCGCGGCTAAAGAATTGGCTCTTAGCCAGTTAGTATCCCCTTATTATTTCCCTGTTCTCGTTTCATTACCGATTGTCGTTGGCTTGTTAGCCGGAAGCTATCCAGCGCTTTTTCTCTCTTCGTTTCAGCCAATTACGGTATTGAAAGGCAAAATCAACGTAAGCTTCCGAAGTGCCGGACTACGTAGCGGATTGGTCATTTTTCAGTTTGCAATGTCAGTGATCCTTATTGTCGGCACTATCATTGTTTACCGTCAAATTACGTTTATTCAGCATAAAAACCTGGGTTTTAACCGCAATGAGATGCTTACCGTTTATGGTGTAGATGCTATTGGCAATCAGGCGGAAGCCTTCCGTCAGGAAATTCTGCGTCTACCGGGTGTAGTCAACGGCAGTATTTCGGGCTATCTACCCACGCCATCCAATCGCAGTGATAATTCATTTTTCGCTGAAGGGCAAACCGATATGAACAAAGGCGTCAGCATGCAAAGTTGGGCAGTTGATCATAACTACGTCAAGACAATGGGAATGAAGGTAGTTCAGGGTCGCGATTTCTCCAGCAAATTCGGTTCAGATTCGGCGGGCATTATTTTGAACGAAGCCGCCGTACGGGTATTTGGATTTAAAAATCCCGTTGGCAAACGCATCTGGCGATACAATGATGCTCAGCTAAAAGAGCGCAAAACCTTTACTATAGTTGGCGTCGTTAAAAACTTCCATTATGAATCGCTCCGTCGCGACATTGGGGCATTATCAATGTTCCTTGCCCCCAATTCTGGAGCGGCTTCATTCCGGATTAGCAGCGCCGATTTGCCCGCACTTGTCAAACAAATTGAAGCGAAATGGCGACAGATTGCTCCTGGTCAGGCCTTTAGCTATCAGTTCATGGACGATAGTTTCGATCAATTATACCGGTCTGAGCAACGCATTGGTACCATTGCGCTGACCTTTGCCATATTAGCAATCCTGATTGCCTGTTTGGGTTTATTTGGATTAGCTGCGTTTATGGCCGAGCAACGGACCAAAGAAATCGGCATCCGCAAAGTACTAGGCGCGTCGATTCCCAGCCTGATTGGTCTACTCTCCAAAGACTTCCTGAAACTTGTCTTGATTGCCATTGTCATTGCGTCGCCTATTGCCTGGTACATGATGAACCAATGGCTAGCCGATTTTGCGTATAAAATTGACATTGAGTGGTGGATGTTCGCCCTGGCAGGTATATTAGCCGTCGGTATTGCGCTGCTAACCGTCAGTTTCCAAAGTATCAAAGCCGCGTTGATGAATCCCATAAAATCATTACGATCAGAGTGATGAGTGATGAACGATGAGTTATGATCGAACATTCATCCCTTATCACTTATCGTTCATCACTCCCAATACCTATGCTTAAAAACTATGTCAAAATCGCCTGGCGGACGATTCGTCAGCAACGTATATATAGTCTGCTCAACATCTCTGGCCTTGCGCTCGGAATGGCTACGTGTGGACTACTGATTCAATACGCTCGTTTTGAAACCAGTTACGACCGGGTAGCAGTCGACCGCACTGTAACAGATGACAAACCCATTTATCGAGTAGAAAGCCTTTTTTACGGAGCTGGTCATAAAAGCGAGCATTGGGCGACAAGTACGAACGGTTATGCGCCAGCGATGAAAGCTAACTTTCCAGAAGTGGAAAGCTTTACCCGAATCTTCTGGCGAAACTCGGAGCGAGTCGTTCGTTACGAAAAACAGAAGTTTCGCGAACCACACGTTTGCCTGGTCGATTCCAATTTCTTTACCTTCTTTGATTACCCTGTTCAGCAAGGTGATCGGAAAACGTTTCTGAACGAACCAAATACAGTTGTACTGTCGGAATCAGCAGCCAGGAAATATTTCGGCTCACAGAACCCGTTGGGTAAAACACTCGAAATCAGTACGCTGGCAAAAACCCAAACGTATCAGGTAACGGGTGTTTTCGCCGATCTGCCTGTCAACTCGACTATGCAGTTCGACATGCTGATTTCGGGCAAAACGGCTACACCCAAATTCTGGAATTTCTGGTATCAGCATGCGAGCTATACGTTTGTTCAGCTCAAGCCGAACACTGATCCTGGTCGAGTTGAAGCCAAATTCCCCGCCCTCGCTGAGCAGCACAAAACGGAGCAGGCGATGAAAGACGAAACATGGGGCATTAAACTCGTACCCCTCCGCGAATTACATCTCAATCCGGCCACGCCCAACGAAATTGAAGTGAAAGGCAACCGAACTGTTGTGCGGTTTCTAACGATCATTGCGCTTGTTATTCTACTGATTAGCTGGGTCAACTACAGCAACTTGACTACGGCGCGAGTGATGTATCGAGCTAAAGAAGCGGGCGTTCGACGGATGATTGGCTCAACACGATGGATGTTACTGTTTCAGTTTGTCATCGAGTCGTTGTTGCTGCACACGATTGCGCTGTTGGTGGCAATTCCATTGCTCCTGCTGGCCACACAATGGCTACCTGATTCGCTGCATTTACATTCAGCACAAGCCGTTTGGAGCGATCCAATTGTTGTCTTCGGGATGATTGCTTTATGGCTCGTCGGGATTTTGATAACAGGCTTATATCCAACATTTTCACTGCTTCGCATTGCTCCCGTATCAGTACTAAAAGGTCGCCTGTTGTTTTCGGGAAAGGAGCGAACGATGCGCCAGTCGCTGGTGGTCGTGCAGTTTGTTATTTCGGTGATTCTGATGGTCAGTACGTTGGTTGTATATCGACAAACGGCCTACATGATGAACCAGCGTGCCGGCGTTTTAACTGATCAGGTTGTTGTTCTCAAATCGCCAATTCATACACCTAATCACGCTGAAAAAGTAGAACGGTTTAAAAAGCAGGTCAATGCGCTGGCAAACGTATCGAACGTAACGGGTTCGGGAGCCGTTCCCGGCAAAGAAGTCGGGCAATTTCTGGCGAATCGTCGTTTTGAGGCACCAGACGCCAGCAACCGACTTTTCGAAATGCTGAAGGTCGATTTTGACTTCATGCCGACATATGGCCTGAACGTGATTGCCGGTCGTGGTTTTGACAAAACTCGCCCTGCCGATTCAACTGCTTTGGTACTCAATGAATCAGCGATTAAGCAATTTGGCTTTACGTCGCCCGAACAGGCAATAGGCCAGAAAATCGCGCTGGAGACCACGCCCGACCGAGCCAACGAAATTATCGGCGTAATCAAAGATTACCACCAACGTTCACTCCATCAGACCTTTACACCCATCATTCTATTTATGGATCCAAAATTCGGCTGGATTCCCACAGAATATTATTCCATAAAATTCCACGCCGATGATCCACAGAACTTGCTGGATCAGGTATCAGCCATTTGGGAAACTACGTTCCCGGAATCATCGCTGGATTATTTCTTCCTGGACGAGTTTTATGGAAAACAATACCAGTCTGACAAACAGTATGGTCTGTTATTCAGCATTTTTTCGGGCCTTGCCATCTTTATTGCGTGTCTGGGATTGTTCGGTTTAGCGACGTTCAGTGCCCAGCAGCGCACCAAAGAAATCGGCGTCCGCAAGGTATTGGGAGCCAGCGTCGCCAGCATCGTTACGTTGCTTTCCAAAGATTTCCTGAAACTGGTTCTGATTGCGATTGTCATTGCCAGTCCGATAGCCTGGTGGGCCATGAATCACTGGCTAGAGAATTTTGCCTACAAAATTAATATTGGCTGGTGGATATTTGCGCTGGCAGGCTTGTTAGCTATTTTGATCGCTTTTGCCACCGTGAGTTTTCAAAGCATCCGGGCCGCACTGGTAAATCCAGTTCGCTCGCTACGCTCGGAATAGCTTGGGATTGCCAGCGTTTCTATAACATGGTAGCAGACAGAATTATACACCGAATTATTCATATTGATGCGCCCATTGCCAGCGTCTGGAACGCACTGACGAATCCTGATGCGATGAAAACCTGGATGGCCGATTCAGTGATTAACATAACTGATCTGGCTGTTACCTGGCAGGTTGGCAGTTCATTAGTTA
The DNA here is from genome assembly GCF_054776975.1 of Spirosoma harenae. Taxonomy (NCBI): domain Bacteria; kingdom Pseudomonadati; phylum Bacteroidota; class Cytophagia; order Cytophagales; family Cytophagaceae; genus Spirosoma; species Spirosoma harenae. The sequence continues at coordinate 469,077 of NZ_BAAHBD010000006.1, forward strand.
TTCGTGGAGATTTGCATGGAATACCCTATGAAACCCAGGGCATTGTCTTAAACGCCGAGCCGGAGCAATTTCTCCAGTATACCAATTGGAGTTCCCTGTCGGAATTGCCGGATACACCCGAGAACCATTCAGTTATTGCCTTTCGCTTAACGTCAATGGACAAGGCGACAACACTTACCTTCACGGAACGTAATTTCGCGACCGAAATAATCTATAAACACTCCGAATTTTACTGGAATACGACGCTGGAAATCCTGAAAAAATTACTGGAAGAATCGAAGTCAACGGAATGAGAGTTGCCCTGACTATTTTTATCCTGATCGCCTATCGCATTGGTGCCATTGCTCAAACAACACCAGCGACGCAAACGCGCACCAGTAAGCCGTTTGTGTTAGGCACTATCGAAGAAATTTACTCAGCACAACTAGGCGAGAGAAGAACGCTGAACATATACCTACCTGCTGATTACAAGCCAACTGACACTACAAAATACGCCGTCATTTATCTACTCGACGGATCAGCTGACGAAGATTTTATTCATGTCGTCGGTCTGGTTCAGTTCAACAACTTCCCCTGGATTGACCGAGTCCCTAAAACCATTGTCGTTGGCATTGCGAACGTAGACAGGCGACGCGATTTTACGTATCCGACGACGGTTGAAGATGATAAAAAGCGTTTTCCAACTACCGGCCATTCCGATAAATTCATCGCCTTTATTGAGAAAGAATTACAGCCATTTATTGAGAAAACCTACAAAACAAACAACTCAAAAACGATTATTGGGCAATCGCTTGGTGGATTGTTAGCCACCGAAATTCTTCTAAAAAAGCCAGCTCTCTTTACTAAATACATTATCATTAGCCCAAGCCTTTGGTGGGATAATGGCTCGCTATTAGATCGAGCTTCCGGGCTATTACCAAACCACATTACGCAAAAGACCGACGTGTATATTGGCGTTGGGAAAGAAGGTCTGGCTCCTACAAAAATCCCTCATGTGATGGAAGTAGATGCGAATCTGTTAGTCGAAAAATTAAAGAAAATCAGTGGAAAACAGACTACCATCCATTTCGACTATCTACCTCAGGAAGATCACGCGACCATAACGCACCAGGCCGTTTTCAACGCATTCCGGCTGCTGTATCCTGCGAAAGAATAATCATTACCTGTGACGAAACAGCATTCGTCACAGGTAATAAGAGGTATTATATCCATCAAAAGGATGATTAGTGAATTGGATCACCGATGCGCCGGGGCCGCTTGGTTTGCTGCATAAGGAAAGGAACGCAACGATCATCGGGACAGCCACATATCGTTGGCAGCAGCATAACCGTCCTATCTGCATAGCATCCTGATCGGTTGTAGACCCGAACTGTATAGGCTGTCGCTACGGCTGGATTGGCTAGTGTTGTGGCAATGACACCATGAGTAGGGATTGCCTGAGCTGGCCCCGACAGCGAAGCCGCCGGATTGAACGTATCGCCCAGCGAATACTGATAGGTATTTGTGGCATTAAATTGACTCAACACCAATCGCCCATTGTGTTGCGGAGAATTACCCTGACAGGTAGCCGCTACCGTGATGGCCTGGAAAGCAGATAAACTGTCAAGCTCCAGAATAAACGGGCAGCAGGAAAAGGTAGGGCAATCGCCATTTGAGAGGGGTGCTTCCAGACTGTATGCTCCCGGTTCGCGGATGGTCAGTGTATGACTGCGCTGATCGGGAATCAGGATACCATCTTTAAACCAGTTGTATGAGGAGCGTCCAGCAGGGGCCGTCAGGATATACTCATCTCCAGGGCACATCAGCGTCGGTATGGAGGTACACACTTTCGATGTATCGCCCGGAATCATAGCCGTATTATACAAAATTCCGGTACTATCCACCCTGGCCTGAAAAGTCAGGGTTAGCTTCTGGCCAGGACTAATACTCGCTACGCGCCAGCTGCTTACGGGCGTCCCTTGGGTAAAAGTTGTAGCGGCTGGAATAGTAGCCGAGTTGGCGAGATAGTGTAGCCCGGCCGATATGGAGTCAATTACGACGACATTTGTAGCCGAAGTCGATCCGGTATTTGTCAATGCGATCGTATAGGTTAACAAATCTCCGATTTTAGCAACGGATTTGTTAACCAACTTTTGCAGAGAAAGCACTGGAACTGCGGGAGCTATTGAGCAAGACGCTGGTGCGGTATACGTGGTACTTACCGAGCTGCCACACTGAGCAGTCAACGCACTCACTACTGTAACGGTTTGAGACCCTAATCCGCTGGTAAGTCCTGTCAAACTATAACTGATTGTCGGTTGCCCAGCTGTAACACTGACGACTTGGGTGATAGCGCCCTGACTTATGGTCAAACTTTGAGCGGGACCGTCTGTAAGTTGAACAGTTCCCGACACACTATACTGATTTGTGGCTGAGTTACAGACTGACGCATCGGCGGAAACCCCCTGTATCACGCAGCAACTGGCCTGGGCCAACGTCGTGCTAAGCACTGTATAGCAATTGGGGCCGTTATAGAGGATTACCTGATAGGCTGTGCCGGTACTGCTTGTAGGATTGCTCAGGCCCGTAAACGATACAGAGGACGTTGAAACAGGCTGGCTACCGGTAGCCGTATACGATGGAACACCACCGGTAACCAGAAACGCTTTATCTGCATTTTGAATGGAATTAATGGTGATTTGCGCGTTATGCTGGACGTCCCCATTCTTACACGTAGCTGGTGTCGTATGGATGCCAGCAGTCGTAATTGGCAGGCAGGTAAAGCCAACATCCAGGGAATGATCGATATGGCCATACGCTCCCGTCGTCAAACTAATGACCGGGGCCGTTATACCCGCTATGGTAGTCATCTGGGCATCAGAATCGTTAAGGTCATTTGCTGTTGCTGAAACGCTGTTCGCCGTTGTCAGTTGATACGTACCAGAATTGATAGAAAGGATGCCGTTGGCAAATTGGTTACCACTACCAAACACGAGCTGATAGACTGTATTCGGAAGCAGATTTGTCGTTGAGATCGTACCAGTTACGGTACTGCTGGTCGGTAAATTGTTGAAATAATATTCACCATCCGCATTCGTGGTGGTCGTGGCTACTAAAGTGCCACTTCGATAAATTGATACATGAACGCCAGCCAAAACAGGTTCGCACGCGTCCTGAATACCATCGGTATCCACATCCAGCCAAACCCGGTTTCCAATCTCAAGAAGCTGTGGTTGGCTGCACAGAATTTCCAAATCCCCCAAACCAGCTGCTTTTCCAAACGTACCATCGCGAGTTCCTGACGTAGGCGACGAATACAGAGCAAAGGCATTATTCACCAAGCCAGTCGTATTATTCATGTGCCGGATGCCGCCGGAAAACGCAATAAAGTTATAGGCCGTGTTAATGCCGGTTGGGTCCATAACACCAGTCACGACCTCGCCTGAGCCGGGCCGTAATGCTAATGAACCTAAGCCAATTTCGGCATGGTAGAGGCCATCTGAACCAGCCCCAGCTCCTGAATCATCGACATAAAACTCCCCAAAACCAGGTCCTTGATTGTTCCTGGGGCGGCTCCCAACAAAAGGACCTGCTTTGGCCGCATTTTCCAGAACAAAAACACCCTGTCTTGAAAAAGCGCGGAGAATGTCTCCGGCTACGCGGCCACTATAATTACCGGTTCCCGACAGGTCATAATTTCGGTGTCCCTGCTGGAAACCGGCACGATCACCGAGTGCCAAAATCATAGAGCCATCAATGTCGAACTCAATATCAGTCAGGATCGGTTGGGGGCGGATTAAGGTAATAGATGCATTTGCACCACTGCTGAATGTAACTGATGTAATTTGGCTACTGAATGAATTACTCCAGGGAAACCAGCCCGTTATGTTCGCGTCTGCCCAATCTGCATAGCCTTTTGGGTACGTGAGGGGAAAATCAAAAACAGGCTGGGTATTGAAGGTATTTGTCGTTGGATCGAACGAAAATACGCCAGCCCGTAGATTGGATTTGGAACCCGACAGCGCGTCACAAACCGACCCGACATACACCTTATTCTTTGAGAATTTGACCGCCCACGAACGTTGAGTACCATTAACACAACCTAAACTTGGTACTGCGTAAGGCCCATTCGCCAATCGTATATCTTTCGTATTACCTGTTGTATTATAGACACTTAGATCCAGCGCATAGAGGGAATTATTCTTTACATTCATGAAATAGAGCGTGTTTCCATCACTGGACATACTCATTCCCCCAATGCCTACCGTCCCAATCAAACTAAACGACTGAGGATCGGCTGAAGGCAGTGTCTTATCACCGACTAGTCCACGAGCTGTGTTCGAAGGTACGCTACCCACATCAACTCCTACATCACTCAGATTGATGTAAACAGGGGCAGACGGGGTGTTCGGGCTAGTTAGATCTGTAATATAGATCGCATCCAGCCCCCCTGGGCCTAAACCGGCGTGACGCTTTAACATGGCTGCGCTAAACAGTTGTTTTGTTACTTTATTGTAAGCTTGCGCCCATAAAGAACCGGTTAGGGAAGTAGCCATACTAAATGATCTTGGCGTACTGGTTCCGTTCCCGCCCGAATTATAGGGAATGCCAATTAACCCCTGGCTAGTACCAGCTGAGCCAGTTACTAAAGGATTTCCGCTGGTATATAAGGGCAAAACAAGCATTGGGTTATCCTGACAATAATCCGTTGGATCGTTGAGACCCAGATTTACATCACAGCGGCTGTGATCAATAAACTGGACGGTTGTCCGACTGTTGACTCCCTGACGCGTCGAACTTTGTAAATACATGGCTGGGATCGCTGAGAATTCTACGCGCACTGGGTACACTAAGGATGCATTAGTGGTCCATATGCCGTAGGCATCGGTGGTTGCGGAAACCGGCGTACCAACACAGGGATATATCGTTACAGCGATACCCGCTACACCGTTGGCTTCCCCAGACTCCTGTGTACCATTGGCATTGTAATCATTGAAAACCTGTCCGCCTAAGTTACCCGACGAGCATACGGTTGGTAAACAGGATACAGGAGCCGTGAAGGAACCCGTTGCTGAGCAGGCTGCACTCGTTGACCATTGTGCCGTTATGGCTCCAGTTGCCCCCGTAGCATTGACCTCAAAGGCGACAACCTGGGGCGAAACAATTGTCTGTGAGCCTGTTGGCGTCGATGTACCACCGTTCCCATAATTTACGGAAATGACACCCGGTGTAATGGTTCGACTTTGGGTACCAGTGGTAACAACAATATGGCCATTGGATGGTGTATTCTGCCAGGCAACTTCTACACTAACAGTCGCTTTGCTTAGGCCACTTACTGAATAACAGCCTGACGTTATAACTCGGCTGATAGTCAGCGAACATTGGGCTTTTGCAGTCCCCATCGCAACCATGAACAAGACCAATGTGATAACTAACTTGATGTACGCTACATCGTACGTTTGATGAGTAATCCCAGAAAAAAGCAGGTTGAAACAAGTAAATGGGGATGTTTCGGTTGTTGTATGGACTGGCAGTCGCCGTTTCGCATAAATAAAAGTTAACATGTAATAGCAATTAGTATTATAAAAAAGTTACGCAATAGTATCTTTTAGAAACAATACTTGTGCCACTATAAAATTTAATTTATACTTATGCAATTTACTAATCAAAAATGGGCAATCAATCACCTATAAGTGAATTGATTGCCCATTTTCTGTTTGCGCATCACGCTCTTTACAATTTATATGCCACTTATCAGTTATATGTATCTTAAATTTTTAATTTACATCTCAATAAGTAGACTATAGAAACCTAAATAGCTGTTTCTTAACCTACTTTGTAAAAAAATAAGTAAAATTGGGGCGATGAAGTGAAGTAATTTGACTCTATAATAATTTAATCTCAAAAGCGTAGATCGACTCAATCCGCTTAGACTAATAGAGACGAGTGGGTTTATCAATTGGTTGCCCATTTGGGTCCCGTTTCCAAAACAGTCTGGTAAACGGAGCAATCGGCCGTATGTGCGCCGGGTAAATAGCCGATACTCATAAGAAACTCGTTTACAATTTCACCACCTGTGAAGCGGAACGTTTTCTTGAACAGCTTTACCCATTCTTCCTTTGTTTTCGGATGCTGTATGTCTAGCCATGCAGCAAATGAACCATGCTCTTGCTGCAATCGCTGAATGGTTTTTGCATTTTCGATGGCAGCATTGATTTTCAGACGATTACGAATAATCCCCGGATCAGCCATAAGTCGCTCGCGGTCGGCATCGGTATAAGCCGCAACTTTCGTCAAATCAAAATTATCATAAGCTTTGCGGAATGTAACTTCTTTTTTCAGGATCGTTTCCCAACTCAGACCAGCCTGGTTGATTTCCAGCACCAGACGGCAAAACAATTCATTGTCATCGTGAATCGGGAAACCATAGAGGTGATCATGATACGCTTTATGGAGAGCTTTACGCTCTCCAGACATGGATTCGATAGCACGGCAGTAGGACATTAGATCGTTTTGGGGAATTGGTGAATAAAAACAAACCGATTCTGCTTCATCAACGGCTTTCTTTGTAAAGATTTGACGGAAACGGTGTAGTAAAAGTACGTCTATTCAACTTATTCATGAACCAGTTTAACGAATCAGTGAGCCCAAGGGAGCCACATCCTTTATTCAGGCACATACAAAAACAGATCGCCGTTGATCCGGAAAGTGAAGGAGCTATTCTGGCTTACTTTCAACCGCTTCAAGTCAGAAAAAAGCAGAATCTGATTGAAGCGGGTCATGTGTGTAATACGCTTTATTTTGTTGTAAACGGTTGCCTGCGGTTGTTCTTTCTGAACGAAAAAGGAGTTGAACAAACCACTCAGTTCGCTATCGAAAACTGGTGGCTAACCGATTTTTTGGCCTTTCCTCATCAGCGCGTTACGGAGTTTTCCATTCAGGCGGTCGAGAATTCCGAATTGCTTTCTATTAGCTTGTCGTCTTACGATCAACTACTCATGGAATTTCCTCAGGTAGAGCGTTATTTCCGATTGATCTATCAGCGAGCTTACGGGGCTTCACAAGTCAGAATGAAATACCAGCACATTTATTCTCGTGAAGAGATGTATCACCATTTCTTAAACCACTTTCCTCAATTTGTTCAACGAATACCGCAATACCTACTTGCTTCGTATCTCGGATTTACCCCCGAATACCTGAGTGAGTTACGTAAGAAGCGTTCTTAAACCAGTTTAAGTTTTTCCAGAAATCGACCACCGACCTTTGTCATGCCAAATGCAATAACACAAAGCGTTAGCCGATCAACATCATGGAAACTCGATTAAACATGCAAGCAACTCAACCTCAATTGTTTAAAGATTTGTTTGTTCTATCAACTCACGTACAATCTACCTCATTAACCAAAACCCATCAGGAGCTTATTAAGTTAAGAGCATCGCAACTAAACGGGTGTGCCTTTTGTCTCGACATGCATACCAAAGAAGCCATGAAATCGGGCGAAAGCATCCAGCGTATCGTCTTGTTAGATGCCTGGAAAGAAACCACTTTGTACACAGAAGAAGAAAAAATTGTTCTGGCGTTAACAGAGGCCGTTACTTTAATCAGTCAACACGGTATAACGGACGAGTTGTATAAACGAGCGGAGCAAACATTCGGTGACGTATATCTGGCTCAGATCATTATGGCCATCGTTACTATTAATGCCTGGAATCGAATTGCGATCAGTACGCAGTTACAACCAGGCGCCTAATTGTCTGGAGCAAAGTCTTTATCAGGAATCCGGTAGTTAACAGGTTTATAGATTGTAAGCCCGATAGCTACCGGATTCGTAATATTGTGGCTTCATCGGCTGTTTAGCAGTTATGTTGTTTGAGACAATAGACTATTTGATCGAAGGCACACCCAGGCAACGGGAAGCATACACCACACTAACCAAACACGCTGTTCTGGCAAAGCTTGAACCATTTACACCCATATTGGTAGGCACCATTCCGATCAACATTGATATTGAATCCAGCGACCTGGATATTATCTGCTACTGGGCTGATAAACAAGCCTTTTATTCGGCAGTACAAATCAGTTTTGGCAACGAAAAGGCATTTAGCATCCGGGAATCTTCAGCGTTGGGCAGAGATGCCATCGTAGCAAATTTCTGGGTCGACAATTTTGAGGTAGAGGTTTTTGGTCAGAACATGTCTACTACGCAGCAAATGGGTTATCGGCACATGCTGATCGAACATAAACTGCTGATCGAACGTGGCGAAGCGTTCCGGCAGCAAATCATTGCTCTCAAAAAACAGGGCTACAAGACCGAACCAGCCTTTGGTAAATTACTTGGCCTTGGAGCCGATCCCTACACAGAATTATTAGCCTACGAATAGTACGATTCCACACAGCTCAATTAAACGACTGGCGATACTCGATTGGCGATACGTTGGTCTTGCGTTTGAAAATTTTGTTGAACGATTGTGGATGCTCGAAGCCAAGTTGATAGGCAACTTCGGCGGTGGTCAGGTTGCTCGAACTCAGAATCTCCTTCGCTTTCTCAATCAACTTATTCTGAATGTGTTGCTGCGTGCTCTGCCCCGTAAGCGAACGAAGCATATCGCTCAAATAACGGGGCGATACAGCCAGTTGATCCGAAATATACTGCACCGTTGGCAAGCCTTCAGTCAAGGTTTTCTGCTTGTCGAAAAGTCGTCGAGTAACGTTTCCAGCTTCGTCAGAATATCGTGATTGACGGCTTTGCGGGTGATAAACTGACGATTATAAAATCGATTGCTGTAATTGAGCAACAGGTCAATCTGCGAGACAATCACATCCTGGCTAAACTGGTCGATAGGCTGTTCCAATTCGTCGCCGATGTTTCTAAACACGCCCATGATCGTCATTTTCTCTTTTTCCGACAAGTGCAGCGCTTCGTTAGACGAATAGGAGAAGAAGCCGTAATTTTTGATGGTCTTGCCTAGTGGATAGGAGCGAATAAAATCCGGGTGAATCATCAGCGTAAAGCCTTCGTAATTACCCTGCGGTTGTGGCTCGGCTTCCGAAATCAGTTGATTTGGCGAAACAAAACAGAGTCCGCCTTCATTGAAGTCGTAGTACGTTTGCCCATACCTTGCCTTGCCGGTGAAGTGTTTTTTGTACGAAATCTTGTACAGATTCGTCATCAACCCCTTTCCAATATCAGTAACATCGGCCCGGATATTCTCGTAATTGCTCAGGCTAACCAGCGGATGCAGTGGTTTAGGTAATCCCAATGCCTCATGCAATTCGGCAACCGAATGGAAATAGTATGGTTGTTTCTGTTCTTTTTTCATATCAGGCTGGGCAGCTTCACCCCTAAATCCCCTGAAGGGGACTTTATTAGTAAATACAATAAGTCCCCTTCAGGGGATTTAGGGGTGAAAACAATTTTACAACGTGGACATATCAATCACAAAACGGTATAACACATCGCCTTTCAGCATCCGTTCAAAAGCGGTGTGAATGTCTTTGATGTTGATTAGTTCAATGTCGGCTACGATGTTGTGTTCGGCGCAGAAATCCAGCATTTCCTGGGTTTCTGGCAATCCCCCCGCCCCAGAACCCGTTACAACTTTATTGCCCATCGCTAACGTAAACGAAGACAATTGCCAGGGCTCGGCAGGCATTCCGACATTAATGTAGATTCCATTCGTTTTGAGCAACGCCATGTACGGGTTGACCTCATGATTGGCAGCCACTGTATCAATAATGAAATGGAAAGACTTGGCTGCCGACTTCATTTGCTCTTCATCTTTTGTCACAACGAAATGATGCGCCCCCAGCTTTTTAGCCGCTTCCTCTTTATTGGGCGACGTACTTAGCACAGTCACTTCGGCCCCAAAGGCTACCCCAAATTTCACAGCCATATGCCCCAAACCGCCCAAACCGACAACAGCCAGTTTATGCCCTTTACCGACGTTCCAACGGCGTAGGGGCGAGTAGGTTGTGATGCCTGCACATAGCAGTGGAGCTACAGCGGCAAAGTCCAAGTTTTCGGACACATGATGCGCAAAATCTTCGTGCAGAACGATGTTATTAGCATAACCACCGTACGCAGGCATTCCATAATGGTCCAGATTATTATACGTAACCACCGGACTCACCGTGCAAAACTGTTCCTGCCCATTTTGGCACTCTTCGCATTCCCGACACGAATCCACCATTACACCCACCGCAGCCCGGTCGCCGGATTTGAATTTCGTTACGTGGTCGCCGACCTGCGAAACGATACCAACAATTTCGTGACCAGGTACCATGGGAAACAGGCCAGGAAACCATTCGTTACGGGTCAGGTGAATGTCGGTATGGCAAACTCCACAATAGGCAATGTCGATCAGTATATCGTGTGGGCCAACATCCCGTCGGCTAAAATTCCAGGGGGCTAAATCGGTCTCAGCGCTTTGAGCGGCATATCCTTTCGAGTAAATCATAAGTACTGTTTTCAAATTGCGTTGACAAAGGTCCATGCTTACGCAAAAACAACTGTTGCCAAATCCGCAGATGTTGTAGCCAAAATGCGGTGTGCGCCCTTAACATCTTTTAACGGGCTCGCAATCAACTCCTACGACAAACGTAAATACCTTCACGGCGTCAAAAGTCCGTAGTCAAATCCGTTTATTTTATGCTACAGAATTATCTCAAAATCGCGATTCGGAACCTGCTTCGGCGAAAATTCTACGCCCTCGTTACGCTGCTCGGCCTGACCGTCGGCATTACGTTTCTCCTACTTATTGGCAATTACATTCAGGGCGAACTAGCTGTCAATAAAACGCTACGTCATGCCGATCGGCAGTATCTGCTACAGAGTCGCTGGAAGGAATCAACCATGGGAATGGATATCACTACACTGGGGCTTATTGGCCCGACGCTCAAGCAAGTATATCCAAATCTGATCGCAAATTATTACCGATTTTACGGTGTAACAGCCATCATCTCGAAAGGGCAAAATCATTTTCGGGAAGGAATCGAAATCGGCGATTCGACGATGCTATCGATGTTCGGATTTCCGATGGCCTACGGCGATCCTAAAACAGCGATGCTGGCTCCTAATTCCATTGTTATTACGTCCGAAATCGCACAGAAGTATTTTGGAAGAACGAACGTACTCCGAGAACAACTAACCGTTCAGACGCCCATCGGCGGCAAGCAACTATTTACGATAACAGGCGTATTAGAAAACCCACCTAAGAACAGCGTAACCGATCTGCTACCCACTCGCGATCAGGTTTTCATTCCCATGCGGGATGTCGGGTATTTTACACCAGCAGATGGCGTAAACTCCTGGCAGAATCAGTACATTCCTAATTATCTCGAACTCCAGCCGGGCGTCACTGCTGATCAACTTACTAAGCCGCTTGAGCAAATGCTGGCTACCTATGCACCACCCGGTTTTAAGGAAAATTTGCATCCTTACCTGAGCCCACTGGATACATATTATCTGAAAGCACAAAATGGTCTGGTCGAAAAAATGGTGCTGACGTTGACCATAATCGGCCTTTTCATTCTGCTAATGGCTGTGGTAAATTTCGTCAATATTACCATCGGCATGTCGGCGACACGCTTGCGTGAAATAGGTGTTAGAAAAGTACTTGGCGGTTTGAAAAAGCAACTCATCGGGCAATTTCTGGCCGAAAGTCTGTTGCTCACTTTCGGCGCTACGTTACTGGCGCTGATTTGCCACGAAGCGTTTCGCTTTACGTTTGCCGACATCTTAGAGCGTCCAATTCCCTCGCTCATATCCTGGTCAGCTACGGCTTATCTGGCTTTGGTCGGAATAGTGCTGTTTATCGGGTTATTAGCTGGTGGATACCCAGCGTTTATTCTATCCCGATTACCTTCGGTCGAATCGTTAAAAGGCAAACTCGCGACTTCCGTACAGAAAGGGATTGGTCTTCGGCGGGCGCTAATTGTGTTTCAATTTACGGTCGCCATTTTCGTGTTTGTGGGCGCTATGATTATTAGTCGCCAAGTCTCCTATTTCTTCACCAAGGATTTAGGCTACCAAAAAAGCCAACTTATGACGGTTGCTTCTGTTCCCCGCGATTGGTCGCCAGCGGGTGTGCAGCGTATGGAAGGTGTTCGGAGCCAGTTAGCTCGCATTCCCGGTGTGAGCGACGTCAGTTTTTCGTTTGTTATTCCGGATGGTAAATCCAGCGGCAGCGTCCGTATCTTTCAGCAAGGTCGCGACAGTAGCAGCGCAGCCGTTGCGGCAGTAATGACCACTGACGAACGTTTTGCCGAAACGTATGGTCTAAGCATGCAGGAGGGAGAATTTTTCCATCCCTACGGCGGCAGTTACGATTCTACAGAGGTGGTTATTAATGAATCGGCGGCTAAGACGCTGGGGTGGAATGATCCAAGCAAAGCAGTAGGACAACTGATTCGAGTTCAGGGCGGAGGACCAGCGAATCGAGTTGATGGTGTACTGAAAGATTTTCACTTTGGTTCGCTGCATGAATCTATAAATCCACTCGTTTTCGTCCACGTTCGAGCGAACCCGCGTTATCGCTACTTCACGTTTAAACTAACACCTTCTAGCAATTTACCCGAAACCGTAGCAGTAATCGGGAAAGAATGGGCTAGATTATTTCCCGACGCGCCGTTCGAATATTCGTTCATGGACGATACGCTTCAGAAATTGTATCAAACGGAAATACAACTTCAAAAAGCCTCAAAACTGGCTACAGTATTGGCCTTGGTCATTGTCCTGCTGGGTGTACTGGGGTTAGTATCGTTGAACGTAACGCGTCGCACGAAAGAGATTGGTATTCGCAAAACGCTGGGTGCTTCGACAGCGGGTATTGTGCATCTATTCCTGAAAGAGTTCGTACCCATTCTGTTGATTGCCAACATTATCGCCTGGCCACTAGCCTATTACCTACTCCGAAACTGGCTGACGCACTTCGCTTATCGTACCGACCTTTCGTGGTGGCCGTTTGCGCTCGTAGGACTTGCACTGGCATTACTAACGGGTTTGGTCGTCAGCACGCAGGCTATCCGAGCTGCGCTGGCGAATCCAGTGAAAAGCTTGCGGAGTGAATAAGAACCGGGATTTATGAGATTTAACTGATTAAGCTGATTTTGTTTTTCGCTTTGAAGAAGCGCCCATCCCCATCTACAAAATCAGCCTAATCAGTTAAATCTCATAAATCCCGGTTCAGGAATTGATTCAAATCAAGCTGTAGAATTTCAGAGTATGACGATTCTGTCGTTAAGCCGCCATCACCGAAACGATACAGTAGCCATTTTTCTGTATGATAATCATAGATGAAGCCTTCACGAATCCCGTAATCATCTTCGTCAATTAATTGAACGACTTTACGCAGATCACCTCTCAACCCATTTATGTGGCATATTTCAATAATAATGGGCGTCTGAGCTATCCGATTATCACGCAACGATATATCAGGGACCTGACTAGCCTTGCCCTCATCAAGCATCGTTTCGGGCAGCGGTTCAAGATGTATTGCTTTCTCTCGATAGAAAAGTACACCCAATCCAGTCATGAGCTTGGCAATAACACGCTGATGATCAGCCGGCGCCCAAACATCTTGATCTTCGTGAACAAGTGATGGCGGAGTTAACGGTGGGAAATACATATGTATCCTGTTTTGAACAAATATAACCAAAACTCAATGATTCGCAATTGCATCAAAACGGCCTTCCGAAACCTGCGTTCGCAGCGTGTTTATACCCTTCTGAACTTGACAGGCCTGACCATCGGGATGGCGGGTGGATTGCTGATTTTTCTATTCATTCGCTATCATATCAGCACCGACCGGCACCACACTAAATTCGACCGAATTTTCCGTGTCGTGCTGGATTTGCATCTTGATGATGGTTCGGTAGAAAATGATCCTGGAGCACCACTTCCGATGGCAAAAGCACTACGTACCGACTATCCACAAGTTGAGCAAGCTGCTTTTGTGAAAATGAACCGCGAATTGACCGTAGAAATTGGTCCTTTGATTCAGCAACATGTAGCGTCTCCCAAGTTGAATCAGGGAATGCGGTTTCTGGAACATAAAAGTACGGCCCTGGCAGAGCCTGAGTTATTTGACATTTTTGATTACCAATGGCTACGGGGAAATCCCAAAATAGCCCTTCGGGAGCCAGCCAGCGTGGTACTCACCGAATCGTGGGCAAGGAAATATTTTGGCGATAGCGACCCGGTGGGTCAGACACTTCAACTAAACCATATCGTTCGCGCAAAAGTGACGGGTATACTAGCCGATCCTCCCAAAACGACCGATACTGACATTAATCTATTCATTTCTATCGCCACCCTTCCTCAACTAGATCCCAAGTACGACTCGAACGATTGGAGCAACATTAACAGCACAGATCGACTGTTCGTTACGCTCAAAAATCCGCAGTCAGTTGCCAGTATGGAATCGGCCATGCCTGCCCTTAGAAAGAAGCATCTTGGCGAAATGGCCAAATACTACCATTTTCATTTTCAGCCATTAGCCGATGTGCATTTCGATGTAAAACGGGTTGCCGGTGGCGCCATTCGACCTTCGTTACTCTGGTCGCTGGGGTTGATCGGGCTCTTTTTGGTGCTCACGGCTTGCATCAATTTTGTCAACCTGGCAACGGCGCAGGCATTACGTCGGGGCAAGGAAGTGGGTATCCGTAAAACGCTGGGGAGTAGCCGGGGGCAGTTGGTTTGGCAGTTCTTGCTCGAAACGGCTATTATTGTTCTCACGGCATCGAGTCTTGCCTTTCTGCTAGCCATTGTTACGTTGCCTCTGCTCAATACGTGGTTATCCACCTACTTATCGCTACGTCTGGACGTAGTGACGGTATGTTTTATCATCTTGCTCAATGTCCTGGTAATTGTGCTGGCGGGTATTTATCCGGCGATTGTATTATCCGGTTTTAGTCCGTGGGCGGCTTTAACAGGTAAGCTTTCGGTAGGTCATCAGGGTAGTTTTTCGCTCCGCCATTCGCTGATTGTGGTGCAGTTTGTGGTTTGTCAGTCATTACTTATTGGGGCATTAGTAGTTGCTTCGCAGGTTCGCTATTTGCGCGAGGCCGATTTAGGATTTAACAAAGACAATGTTCTTATTGTAAATCTGCCAACGTCGCAGAAGAGCCAACGCGATGCCCTCAAAAATGAATTGGTACAGTATCCTGACATTAAATCGGTGAGCCTGAGTCAACGTCCACCCTCGGCTCAGGCCCTGTACAGCGGCTCGGTGAAAGTAGAGGGTCGTAGCGACTGGGAAGCCTATTCGCTTCGGGAACGTATCGGCGACGCAGATTATCTAAAGACCTATGGTTTACAGCTCATTGCCGGACGTAATATCATACCCAGCGATACCATCCGAGAGTACCTGATCAACGAAACATTTCTGAAGAGGTTGAATCTTCGCGACCCAAAACAGGCTATCGGACTAAAAATTCAGTACTATTTATCGCCGGTTCTGTTACCGATTGTTGGCGTCGTGAAAGATTTTCACCAACACTCGTTACACGAGCCAATCGGACCTTGTTTCATTGCGAGCTATTCCCCATCGTTTAAGCAAGCAGGCATTCGGGTATCGGGAAAAAACCTTGCTCAGACGCTTCAACACGTACGGCAAGTCTGGCAGACCTTATACCCGAACGATGTGTTCGAATACACGTATCTGGACGATCAACTGGCGCAATTCTATGAAAGTGAAAACATGCTTTTCCGGCTCGTCAATACGTTCACGGGCATCGCCATCCTGATTTGCTGCCTGGGTTTGTACGGACTTGTATCGTTTATTGTTACTCAACGCACCAAAGAAATCGGCATTCGAAAAGTGTTAGGTGCTTCCGTTACCAGCATCGTTACGCTGCTTTCAAAAGACTTTTTGAAGCTCGTATTGATTGCCATTATTTTAGCGAGTCCACTAGCCTGGTGGGTCATGAATCAGTGGTTGCACGATTTTGCTTATCGAATTGATATTGCCTGGTGGGTATTTGCACTGGCTGGCGCGCTAGCCAGTGGTATTGCGCTGCTAACGGTAAGTTATCAAAGTATAAAGGCGGCATTAGTAAATCCGGTGAAAAGCCTGAACCGGGATTTATGAGATGTAAGGATTAAAACAGATTTTGTCTTTCGCTTCGACGAAGCGCCCATTCTATCTACAAAATCATAGTCAGTCCGTTAAATCCCATAAATCCCGGTTCTGAATGCTTATTCCTGTCCCTGAAATTATCATCGAATCGGGCTATTTAACGATTCCCTCCTACCCTTTCAAACCGTCGATTGCTTATCGGCAAACCCGTTTTATAGCAACTGATTTTACCAATATAGATGTATCGGCGGCCCCACCTGCAATCCGTGTAAACAATGAATTGCTGTTTGTTTCGGCCAAACAAAAAGATAATTTGATTTGGTTTGCCGAGACAAATCAGATACCCATCGTGAAGCGAGATGATCTTTGGGATGGCTTGCTGGAGCCTTTTCTGGATACCGAATACACTGACGAAACTCATCAACGGATTGTGAATTGGTTAGGAACGTATGGCTTGTCGGAAGAGATGATTGCGTCGATTCGCGACGAAGTGGAAAAGCCAATGTATGCTTATAATTTCGGTACAATGCTCTGGGAATGGGTGCATTTAGGTGCGTTCGACGTGTTATGCGCAATGCAGTCAACATATAATGCCGACCGGTTTGCCGACTTTTACCGAAGCGTTATGACCATTGCTTTATTGCCTGACAAATAGCTCATTCACAACGTAGCCCATCCAGACGAACGTATTTAACCCTAACGGGCATTACGGCGGTTGAATCAACAAATCCTTTTAATGCAAACAATCCGAGGTATTTGGGCTTCATCCCAAAATTGTATGTAGTGATTTCTTTAAACGAGAAATTATCGACAGGACTGGCAGAATATAAAATCCGAAATTTCTGTCCCTGTTTCTCGATTCGGAATGCTACATTCTTCAGGTTGGTTACGGCGATACGTCGGTCGTTGGCGTTGCCAATGCGGAATAGTGGTTGGTGAATAAACTCTTCCAGGTTGCGGTCGCTTTTTCCGTTCGAAGCCGTTGCCTGAATAAGAATTTCGCTTGGTTGGCTCAGACCGCCAAAAAAGTCGTTGTAGGAAAGCGAGAGCCGGATGCTTTTGCCTGTAAATAAGGTGTCTTCCAGTAATAACAAACCCGCTTGCTGCCAATTGCCGCCAGGAACGAAATCAGTCAAATGCACTTCCGTGCGAAAGCAATCAGACTGTATTGCATGCAATAGCAAGTTTTGCACACGCGGGGATTCATCCGCTTGTGGCCAGCTATCACCTTTGAGAGTAAATAAGGTTAATTGACCGGGATTCTCCGTTCGGCGATTCCAGTAGGTAGCGTTTTTATGCTGAACCAACCAGCCATTTTGCCGTAGTGAAGCATCGTCAATAGCCCGGAAATTATCCTGAAACGATACCACATCTGCCGGTCGAAACCACACAAAACCAATTATACTGCCTAGTATTAACGTAGCACCAACAATAAATCCTAAACGACGATTGGATCGTGTGCTTTGAGGAACGCTAACCTGTTGGACCGGCAGCATCTGCTCCCGATAGCGAAACCAGTATGGGAAATGCTCGCCCGTTTTTTTGCGCTCAGCTTCCGACGTAACGGGCGCATCGAATACATAACGAGCCAGCGTATCGAGCGTTGCCGTTGACGGATTTTCCTGTTTTGCGGACGTTGGATTCAGCACAAAAGCGGCATAATTTTTTACACTCCGCCAACCGATGACTAATCCGGTGGCTTCTTCGATTTCGCTGCTCAAATGCTTACTCTCCGGCTCAGATAATGGATTGTCCAGCGAGTGGCTGAAACATTTCATGACCACCGCATTCAACAATTCAGAAAATACCCGCCGATCAAACTCGTCCATCTCTAAAAAATACGTTCCTGCCTTTAACGCTAATCAGACGCCGGAATTGACATTTCCGTAACGTTTCCGCCCAAATTCCGTCCGTTCCGGGCCTTCCGATGAAGTTTTACCGAAAAAATCGTCGGTCATGAAAACTACTTTTTTGATTATTTTCTACCTCACTTTCGGACTAGTGCAAGCCCAGCAACTTCAACTTCACTACGATTTCAGGCATTCGCTCGACCCCGATCTGAACCGGAGAAATTTTGCGTCGCTATCTTACGAATATTTCAAAAGCAACGATTCAACAGGGTCATTTCTGCTCAAAATGCAAACCGACTTCTCGGGCGAAAATAACAATGTTGGTCAGCTTTTTTTGCAGGTTTCCAAGAATATACGCTTCTGGAAACCCAAAGTGTATCTGGCTCTAACCTACACGGGTGGATTGGGCGTTGCCCCGCCTTCATATGGTTATTACCTCACCAATACGTTCGGCGTTGGTGTGGCTTATCCGTTTCAATGGAAAAGTGCCTGGTTCAGCACAAGTCTGGTATATCGATACAATGCTTTCCCAAAAGCTAGCTACGATCCACAACTTACATTTTACTTCGGAAGAGGATTTTTCAATTATCGGATTATGATTGCCGGCAGCCTGGTTGCCTGGAGCGAAAATCGGAATCAGGGGAACGAATTCACGAAGGATATGAGCGGCAAAAAAATAGCCTTTTTCGGCGATCCGCAATGCTGGGTCAAACTCACCAAAACGGTTTCTATCGGCACCCGAATTAACCTGTTTTATCACACGCTCACCAACGCAAATCAGGTACAGGTTTACCCGACACTAGCTCTGAAGAATCAGTTTTAAGCTGGCATAGGGCTTGGGGTTCGGCCACAGGGTTATACATACTAATTTCTTCCCTATACCTTCCCCTCTCCCCTATTCTCCCCTGTCCGTAACCGTCCGATTTGCGTCCGTTAGCGGACAATCCACTGTACTAAGCCATCAAAATACCACTGATAATCAGAGACTTATTTTTCTGGTACGGCATTTGGGACTTGGATATAGATGGCAGGGGATTCGTGAGTAGCCTGATTAACTGCCTTGATATTCACCCAATCCCTACAACCCCTGCCTCAACTCGTTATGTTACGCAATTATCTGCTTATCGCTTTTCGGAACCTGGTGAAACACAAAACGTTCAGTTTCATCAACATTGTAGGTGTGGCTGTTGGACTAGCGTGTTTTCTGTTGATTGCCCTTTATGTCAAAGACGAACTTAGTTACGACCGATATAATTCGAAGGCCGACCGCATCTATCGCGTTTCGCGAACTTTTCTTTCATCAGAAGGAACACCGTCGTTAAAATTGGCACAAGCTGCTCCGCCATTTGGGCCGCTGATCAAACAGGATTTTTCGGAAGCTGAAGAAGTGGTCCGAACGCTTGATAATGGAGCACTGATACGCTATGGCGAACATTCGTATAACGAAGACGAAGTGTTCTTTGCCGAAGCGAATCTGTTTAACGTATTTGATTTTAAGCTAACCGCTGGCAATCCGGATTATGCGCTGGTCAATCCGTTTTCGATTATGTTTTCGCGCCCGATGGCGGAGAAATATTTCGGAAAGGAAAATCCGATGGGCAAAACGGTTCGGATGAATAACCAGTTCGACATGACGGTGACGGGTGTTTTTGAACCGCTGCCTTCCCAAGCGCATTTCCATCCCGACTTTCTGGCCTCCTTCAGTACATTCAACGACAATCGCATTTACGGAGCTGAACAGCTGCGGACTAACTGGGGCAATAACTCGTTCAACACGTACATGCTCCTCAAGCCCGGCGTAGATCCTAAACGGGTAGAAGCCGCTTTCCCGGCTTTTCAGGATAAACACGTACCCTCGCAGGAGGGCGTAAAACCATCTACCTGGTCAGTGCTGAATCTGCAAAATGTGAGAGATATTCATCTGTATTCACATACAGATTCGGAAATAGAACCGACTGGTGATATCAGCTACATTTATCTTTTTTCGGCTATTGGTCTGTTCATTTTGTTGATCGCCTGCATCAATTACATGAATCTGGCAACAGCCCGTTCGGCGGGTCGGGCCAAAGAGGTTGGGATGCGCAAGGTTGTAGGGGCTTTGCGCACCCAGCTTATTGGCCAGTTCCTGAGCGAATCGTTTTTACTAGTGGTTTTCGCACTGGCAATTGCCTTGTTTCTGGTGATACTGGGATTGTCTGCCCTGAATGACTTTACCCATAAACAACTGGCCCTCACACAATTACTTGACCCTATCTTCCTCACCATTCTGATTGGCATTACCTTACTAACGGGACTGACTGCGGGTAGTTATCCAGCTTTCTTTCTAACCTCGTTCCAACCGCTTGGTGTATTGAAAGGCCAGATTGCGGCCACCATGCGAAGTGGAAAAATGCGTCAGATATTGGTCATAACGCAATTTGCGATTGCGATTGCACTCATGATCAGCACGGTCGTAGTGTATAATCAAATGAAATACATTCAGGATTATCGGTTGGGATATGCTAAAGATCAGATGTTGCTGCTGTCGGATGTAGGCGATTCAACAACCAATTACGAAACCCTGAAACAACAGCTCCTTCAAACAGGCGCGGTACGCGATATGGGTCGTTCGTCGCGCATTCCGTCGGGGCGGCTGCTCGACTCGCAGGAAGCCCGAGCCATGAAAGGCGACAGCATGGCTCCGGTCAAAATAAACCTGCGCGGTTTACGCGTCGACTACGATTTTATTCCTGCCTACCAGATAAAAATGGCCGCCGGACGTAATTTTTCCCGCAACTATTCGACCGATACGTCGATGGTAGTGCTGAACGAAACGGCAGTACGTCAGTTAGGCTGGACGCCCGAACAGGCGATTGGCAAACCGTTTCACTACGGCTCAGTTAAAGGACAGATTATTGGCGTTACCAAAGATTTCCATTTCGAATCACTGCATCAGCAAATGGCTGCACTAGCCATGGTGATGGATGTTGACGATTTTAACTGGATTTCGGTTCCGTTGAAAGGCGATGTAACAACAGCGGTAAAACAGGTCGAAGGGGTATGGAAGCAGTTTTTCCCCGCCCAGCCATTCGACTACCAGTTTCTGGACGCGCGTTTCGGTCGGCTCTACGCCCGCGAACAAACCCAGCAAACGCTGTTCAGTGTTTTTGCCGGTATTGCCATTCTAATCTCTTGTCTGGGACTATTCGGCCTGTCGATGTTCATGGCCGAGCAACGGACTAAAGAAATTGGCATTCGAAAAGTACTGGGTGCTTCAGAAATAAGTCTGGTGACGCTCTTCTCCAAAGATTTCCTGAAACTGGTACTAGTAGCGCTGGTCATCGCTTCACCCATTGCCTGGTATGCCATGCACAACTGGCTTGCCGACTTCGCTTACCGTACCAACATTCACTGGTGGGTATTTTTACTTGCTGGTGGTTTAACGGTCTTGATCGCCTTACTAACTGTGAGTTTCCAAAGCGTAAAAGCCGCCCTTACGAATCCAATAAAGTCACTACGTTCAGAGTGATTAGTGATGAGTGTGCGTTCATAACTTATCGCTCATCACTAATCACTCATCGCTCCAAAAACTTATGCTTCTTAACTATCTTAAAATCGCGGTTCGGAATCTGCTGAGGAGTAAGTCGTTCTCGGCGATCAACATTTTTGGGTTGTCGGTCGGGATGACCTGCTGCATGTTGTTGCTGCTGTATATCCGTAGCGAACTGTCGTACGATAAACATCAGGAACACGCCAGTCGGCTATACCTGATGGCGCAGGAAACCATTATCGGAAAAGGGAACAAAGGCGCAAGTAGTGACAAAAACGCCACCGCGTCGGCACCTTACGCCTTTGCATTGAAATCACAATTTCCGGAAATTGAACAGGCAGCTCGTTTGTGGATCAATCTTATCGACGACAAAGCCCTGCTTCAGGTTCGGGAAGGCGGCAAAGCAGTCAAAGCATTCTACGAGACCAAAGGTTATCAGGTCGATTCTACTTTTTTTGACTTGTTTACCTACCAGTTTACCGAAGGCAATCCACATACCGCACTGGTTGACCGTAATTCGGTGGTGCTGTCGGAAGAAATTGCCCACAAATTGTTTGGCGCTACGTCGGCCCTGAACAAACTAATACGGATCAGCGGGACAACGGGCAATGGTGAAGAATTTAAAGTGACGGGCGTTTACCGGGACGAAAATGCCCGATCGCACATCGACGCCAAGTTCTTTTTACCAATGTCGGCCGGTTGGGTTGGTGAATTTTTGCGGGAAGGAAAACTCGATTTCTGCTGCAACAACATGTTCGTTACGTACCTGAAGCTTCGCCCTAATGCAAACGTAGCGCAGTTGCAGAAAAAATTTCCAGCGTTTATGGAAAAATACGCCAGTAAAGACCTGAACGCCGTGGGTTTCGACAAAAGACTGTTTCTGGTTCCTATACCCGAGCTCCATCTTTTCGACGAAATAAACACCATCGTTACCCCTACCAATACCACAACGTACTTGTATATTCTGGCTTCGATTGCGCTGTTTACTTTGCTGATTGCCTGCATTAATTTCATGAATCTATCAACGGCGCGATCAGCTAAACGAGCGGCTGAAGTAGGCGTTCGGAAGGTGATGGGTGCCGAACGTGGTTCGCTCATCGGGCAGTTTCTGGGCGAATCGATGGTTTTGTCGTTACTGGCGCTGGGTATTGCCATCACCTTAGTTTCCGCCTTCCTGAGTGTTTTCAATCAACTGACAGCCAAGTCGTTGCAGTTATCGGAGTTAGCCGAGCCACGGATCATACTTACGTTTGTATTGCTAGCACTAGTAACAGGCTTATTGGCAGGCAGTTACCCGGCGTTTTATTTATCGTTATTCAACCCGGCGCAGGTATTGAAAGGAAAGTTTGCCAATACGTTGTCGGCAGTAATGCTACGTCGGGCACTAGTGGTTTTTCAGTTTGTGATTTCGGTTGGCCTGGTGCTGGCTACGTTCGTTATTCAGGAACAGATGCGCTTTATGCGAAATAAGTCATTGGGTTTCACGCAGGAACAGCAGATTGCCATTCCCTTAAGCAGCAAGGAGGCTCGTAGCATTTACACTGCCTACCGGACTGAAGTTTTAGCTAATAATCAGGTCGAAGGCGCTTCCGGAACCCAGTATTACCCCGGTATCAACAATGCAACTGATTTTCTGCTGTACAAACCAGATCAAAGTGCGCTCAATGCTGAAAGTATCAAAACCAATTGGGTAGATTATGATTATCTGAAAAACATGGGATTCAAGTTGTTGACTGGTCGACTATTCGCCCGCCAATTCCCGGGCGATACCAGCAACCGGCTCGTTGTGAACGAAGCCACGCTCCGTACATTCCAGATTCCCCTAAACAAAGCCGTTGGCCAAAAATTGAATTTCGATTGGCAGGGCAAAACGAATCAATACGAAATTGTGGGTGTGGTAAAAGATTTTCATTTCGAAAATCTGCACCAGACCATTCAGCCTTTTACATTTTTGCTGAACAGTCGGCCTGATTTCAATTACATGATTGTTCGTGTGAATACGGCTAATATGGCGAATGTGCTGAGTTTTCTGGAGCAGAAATGGAAAGTGTTACGTCCTGATGAGCCTTTCCAATACTCATTCCTGAACGAAGATTTTCAGAAGAATTACGAAGTCGAAGCCCGTACGTCGCGGATTGTGAGTTACTTCACCGCTATATCGATTCTAATTTCCTGTCTCGGACTATTTGGCTTAGCGGCTTTTGCGGCTCAGCAGCGGACCAAAGAAATTGGTGTCCGCAAAGTGCTGGGTGCATCGGTCACGAACATTGTTCTGCTACTGTCCAAAGATTTTCTAACGCTAGTCATTATTGCTATTCTGATCGCTTCGCCCATTGCCTGGTACGCAATGGACAAATGGCTCCAGAATTTCGCCTATAAGATTGCTGTTCCGTGGTGGGTGTTCGCCGTCGCAGGTCTGCTGGCGCTGGCGATTGCCTTCATCACCGTGAGTTTCCAAAGTATCAAAGCCGCGTTGATGAATCCGGTGAAGAGTTTGCGTAGTGAATAATTGTAGAGACGCGATCCCTCGCGTCTCAGGCGCGTCAGCAATACAAGACACCATCCGGTTATAAGACGCGAGGGATCGCGTCTCTACATAAATCTTCTACATCTATGCTTCTTAACTATATCAAGATCGCCTGGCGGAATTTAGTCCGCAAACGCGCCTTTACGTTGCTCAATACGCTGGGGTTGAGCGTAGGAGTAACCTCGGCGTTGTTATTATTTTTAGTGGTTCGTTATGAGTTGAGTTTCGATACTTTTCATACGCATTACGACCGCATTTATCGGTTAGGGCGACACGATTTTTATCCGAATGGAAGTGAAGATTTTTCGTCAGGAAGTGCGCTTCCTGTGGCCGCAGCCCTTAAAGCCGATATACCCCAATTCGAGAAAATTGTATCCGTCTATGGTATGCTCGACCCGCAGGTGACCGTGCTGGGCAGTGATTCTAAAGCGACGAATTCAAATTCGAAATTCATTGAGAAAGGCGAAGGATTACTGGTTGAACCGGCCTTTTTCGAGCTGTTCAATTTCCGCTGGATTCTGGGTCGGCCCGACGTACTAGCGCGACCGAATGTAGCGGTTTTGTCGAAGACGTATGCCGAGAAATACTTCAACGATTACCAGCAGGCTGTCGGGAAATACATCCGAATCAACAATCAGACGACGATGCAGGTGGTTGGCATACTGGAAGATGCGCCCAAAACCACCGATTTCCCAACCAACCTGGTAATTTCTTATGCATCGAAACGCGCCCGGCCTGATCTGTTCGGCTTTGGAACGTTCGACGATTGGGGTAGCACAAGCAGCAACGACCAGATTTTTGTGCTGATGCCGGAAAAATTTTCAGTAGCAACGGCCAATTCGCTGCTCGACAAATTCGCCAACAAACATTACGAGAACCGAAAGAGTAACGAACATAGAACGCATTTTCTGAGCCCATTGTCGAATATGCACCACGACGAGCAACTGGGCAATTTCAGAAGCAAAGCTGTGCCTAAACAACGTATTCAGAACATTGCAACCGTGGGAATTCTGATTCTGTTGATGGCCTGTATCAACTTTATCAATATCTATTCAGCCTTAGCCACCCGAAGGGCCAAAGAAGTTGGGGTTCGGAAAGTACTCGGAAGCCAGAAAAATCAACTGGTATTTCAGTTTCTGACTGAAACGTTTCTAGTGGTGCTGGCTTCGGTCGGTTTTGGGCTTGTGCTCACGTACTTGTCGTTGCCGTTGATTGAAAAAGCATTCGACGTACCCGCCGATCCGTCTTTGTACTTAACGCCAGGAACGGGCTTATATCTGTTAGGATTACTGAGCATTCTTACGCTTTTGTCGGGGCTATATCCCTCGCTGATTTTGTCGTCTTTCTCTCCCCTGGAAGCATTCCGTAAAAACGTGTCGAAAGGCTGGATGCAGGGTGTTTCCCTACGTCAGGCACTGATTGTCTTTCAATTTGCAACGGCGTTAATCCTGATTATCAGCACGATGATCAACCTGCGGCAGATGAATTACCTGAGTCGACTCGATCTGGGATTCGAGAAAGAAGGCGTTCTCACACTGAATATGGATACTGAGTACCGCACACGTTTCAACACCTTCCGCAACGAACTGCTACGTCTCTCCGATGTAAAAGCGGTATCCTACTCCTCCGATCATCCTTCGTCTGAGAATAACTGGCGAAGTAGTTTTGCCTTTACCAACCTATCGAAAGAGGAAGACTTTGAAATCTCGATGAAGTTCGCCGACGGTGATTATTTCGCTACGTACGGCTTGAAATTTTTGGCGGGCGGACCTTACGCAATCAATGATACGCTCACCAAGTTTGTCGTGAATGAAACCCTGCTCAGAAAGCTAGGTATTAAAAATCCAGAATCGATTATTGGGAAAAAGCTGCGAATGGGCCGCTGGGAGCCCGCTACGATTGTGGGCGTGGTCAAGGATTTCCATACCAGTTCCGCCCGTGAAGCCATTAACCCAATGCTGATTACCGTTTCGGACAAATTCTACTGGAATGGAGGCATCAAAATTCAATCGCGAAATCTACCACAAGCCGTCGACCGAATTAAGGCGATTTACGAAAAGCTCTTTCCAGAAGTAGCGTTCAACGGTAAATTCTACGACGAAAGCATCAACAATTATTACAAAGCCGAACGTCAGATGGGGCTGCTGTATCAGGTTTTTGCCGGCTTAACCATCTTTATTGCCTGCTTGGGTCTGTTTGGATTAGCAGCTTTCACCGCCGAAGCTCGCACCAAAGAGATTGGGGTTCGGAAAGTGTTGGGCGCATCGGTGGTCAGTATCGTATCGCTCCTCTCGAAAGATTTCCTGAAACTGGTGATCGTAGCGATTGTGATTTCTACGCCAATTGCCTGGTACTTAATGCAATCGTGGCTACAGGATTTCCAATACAAAATTGGTATCGAATGGTGGGTTTTTGTACTGGCCGGAGTCTTATCCATGCTCATTGCGCTGCTGACCGTGAGTTTCCAGAGTATCAAAGCCGCACTGGTGAATCCAGTAAAGAGTTTGCGTTCGGAATAAATGCCTGGGGCGGAGGGCCAGGGGCATAGGGAAGGTTTAGGCGACCCATTGCTCCGAACCCTCTGCCCTAGACTAACTTACCCTTCGAAAATTTCGCTTAGGGTAAGTTGAATACCTGTCACAGGGTCGGCAACAATTCCTTCAGCGAAATTGATCTGTCGACGGTCAGGAAGAAGAATTGAAACGGTCTGCACGGTTGGAACAACTAACCAAACGGACTTCACACCAGCAGGAAAATGTTTTTTATAAATACGATCGGTTAAGCTATTCAGGCTTTGTTCAGGAGAAAGAATTTCGATAGTGGTAAACGGTACTTCCTGAACAATGATTTCATCAGCTAACCAATCTACCTTACGTTTGGGCATGATAGCAAGGTCGGGGCGCATTTTACCAGACGCAAAATCGAAATCAGGTTCGGTGAGAATACTGTATTGAGTACGATAGGCCAGCATCAACAAAAAAGCTAGATGGCTCTGCAATTCAGAATGATTTAGGCTCGACATTTTTTCGTCTTCGAAGTCGATGGGTTGTTCGATAATGGTCTCCATGGTATAAGGACGTTTTCAATAGACGAGCTTTCATTAAAGGTAACAAAAATAGAGGAAGATGCTTACAAACTACATAAAAATCGCCTGGCGGAACCTGCTTCGGAATAAAGCTTTTTCGACGATTAACATCGTTGGCCTGGCGATTGGCCTGGCAACGTGTCTGCTCATCAGTTTATTCTTACTCGACGAATTGAGCTATGACCGATATAATGAGAAAGCGAATCGGATGGTTCGCGTCGTGTTTCACGCCGTTATGAATGGTGGAGAGATCAACGAAGCCAACGTTATGCCGCCCGTTGCACAAACCCTGAAAACGGATTATCCAGAGGTCGAAGAAGCGACCCGGATTCATACAGTTGGTTCACCGGGCATTACAATTGGAGATAAAACGTTTCGGGACGATCAGCTAGCTTATGTCGATTCCAATTTCTTTCAGGTTTTCTCACTACCACTGATTCAGGGCAATGCAAAAACAGCGTTATTTCAGCCTAATTCGGCTGTGATTACGCAGGAAATGGCCCGGAAGTATTTCGGAAATGAAAATCCAATTGGCAAATCTGTAACGATTAAAAGCTGGAACGCGCTCTTCAAGGTAACCGGCGTTATTGACAAAATGCCGGTCAATTCCCACTTCCATTTCGATGTACTGATGTCGATGGCGGGCGTTCCGGATGCGAAATCGCCTTCATGGATGACGTCGGGGTACTTCACCTATCTGGTTCTGGCCAAAGGATACAATCCGAAACAACTGGAAGCCAAATTTCCACAAATGGTCACTAAGTACATGGGGCCACAGCTCCAGCAGGCGTTTGGGATGAGTATGACCCAGTTTCGCCAGAAAGGAAATGATCTTGGTTTTCGCCTGCAACCCTTAACCGATATTCATTTACACTCGGACCTGACGGGTGAAATAGCCGCCAACGGCGATGTTCAATACGTATACATCTTCGGGGCCATTGCGCTGTTCATGCTGCTGATTGCCTGTATCAATTTCATGAACCTGTCGACGGCCGGAGCCTCAAAACGAGCTAAAGAAGTGGGCATTCGTAAAGTAATGGGTTCAGTCCGGCAAAGTCTGACAACTCAGTTTCTGATCGAATCGCTGCTGCTCACCATGATTGCACTGGTACTGGCTGTTGGTATCGTTTATATGGCCCTACCGCTCTTCAATGAGTTGGCGGGTAAAACACTGACGCTCAACATTAGTGGCAGTTTCTGGGTATTACCGAGTCTGCTGGTACTAGGCGTAATCGTGGGTATTCTAGCCGGAAGCTATCCTGCTTTTTTTCTGTCGTCGTTCAAGCCAATTGCCGTACTGAAAGGCACCAAATTTACGGGCGACCGGAAAAGTATTGGACTACGTAGTGGTCTGGTCGTTGTTCAGTTTTTCATTTCCATTATTCTAATGGTTGGCACTACGGTGGTCTACCAGCAGCTCAATTACATTCAGAATAAGAAGCTGGGCTACTCCAAAGAGCAAGTGTTGGTACTGCCCGATACGTGGCAATTGGCCAAAAAAGAAGAGGTTTTCCGCAACCAGATTATGCAGGACCCTCGTGTTATGAACGTCAGTATGTCGGGTTATCTGCCAGCGGGGCCAAGTTACAAAAACAACTACATGATGTTTCCGGAAAGTAATCCAACACAATTTGTGAAGGGACTTCGGTACAATGTCGATTACGATTACATTCCGACCTTAGGTATGCAGATGGCGGCTGGCCGAAACTTTTCCAAAGAATTTGGCACCGATTCGTCGGGCGTGATTATCAATGAAACAGCCGCCCGAACACTTGGCTGGACGAATAATGCCCTTGGCAAAACCATCGGTCACTCTGAAAACGAGGGAACTAGAAAGATGTACAAGGTGATTGGCGTCGTGAAAGATTTTCATTTTCGATCATTGCATGAGTCGATTTCTCCGCTGGTGATGACGCTCGGTGAAAATTCTGGGGCCGTGATTATCAAGGCAAAAACCAAAGATATGTCCGGTCTGCTGGCTTCGCTGGAAAAAGAATGGAAAAAACTCACTACCGATGCGCCTTTTACGTACTCGTTCCTCGATAAGCGATTCAACGATACGTATCTGGCCGAACAGAAAACCGGCCGTATTCTGGGCTTATTCGCCGGACTCACCATTTTTGTTGCCTGCCTGGGTCTGTTTGGTCTGGCTACGTTCACAGCTGAACAACGCACCAAAGAAATTGGGGTTCGGAAAGTATTGGGCGCATCGGTTTCCAGTATTGTTGGCTTGCTTTCTAAAGACTTTCTCCGGTTGGTAGCTATCGCTATTGTACTGGCCAGCCCGGTTGCCTGGTACGTTATGAATCGCTGGTTGCAGGAATTCGCCTATAAAATTGACATCGAGTGGTGGATGTTCGTGCTGGCGGCCGTGCTGGCTGTTGGGATTGCGCTGTTGACAGTCAGTTTCCAAAGTATTAAAGCGGCCCTGATGAATCCCGTGAAATCACTTCGTTCAGAATGATGAATAATGTGTTATGGATAAACATTCATCGCTCATCATTCATCGCTTATCACTCCTAAAAAATGCTGCTTAACTATCTAAAAATCACCTGGCGAAATCTACTTCGGAACCGTACCATCAGTACGATCAACATTGTTGGTCTGAGTGCTGGGCTGGCCGCCGTTATGTTTATTCTGCTCTTTGTGCAGGATGAAGTGTCGTATGACCGTTTTCATACACACCGAGATCAGCTGTATCGGGTCGTGTTAAACACAACCACTCCAGAAGGCAACGAAGTGGTCACAAGCGCAACGGGTATTCCACAGGGACCCGCCTTTGCGGCTGAGTTACCAGAAGTCGCTGAATTCTGCCGGGTGCAAGGCTATGAGATGCTGATTCGCCAGAAAGAAGACGTGATGTATAAGCAGGTGATGTATGTAGATCCTTCTTTTTTACGACTGTTTAGTTTTGAGTTGCTGAGTGGCAATCCGAATACGATTCTGAACGATCCGGGAAGCGTTGTCATTACCGATGAGATGGCCCGCAATTACTTTGGTACAACAGACGTACTGAATCAGCTTCTGACCATCGACGCGGGAGGTAGTTTCGAAAACTATCGGATAACAGGGGTCGTAAAAACACCACGCGTCAACTCAAGCATTCGGTTCGACGTGCTACGTCCATTTGTGGCCGCGCTCCCGCCCGACCGCAAAGACTGGCGCGAGCAGGATTGGTCGGATGGATTTCTGAATACATTTCTGCTACTACGCACCGACCGAAATGGTGTGGGTGCCGATCCAGCTATGTCGGAACGGAAACTGGCTGCGGTGTTTGAAAAATATGCCAGCCAGCAACTTGCGCAACTTCGGAAAGAACATGGTTCATTCACGCTGACGTATCACCTCCAACCGTTCACGGCTATGCATCTCGATGCCCGTTACGACATGGGCAATGGGCTTCAACGTGGCTCATCGTCGGTGTATTCGTATATACTCAGTGGCATTGCCGGGCTAATTTTACTACTGGCCAGTATCAACTTTGTTAACCTGACACTGGCCCGGTCGTTGCGCCGAACGAAAGAAATTGGGGTTCGCAAAGTAACGGGCAGTACCCGTCGGCAACTCGTCGGGCAGTTTGTGGGCGAAACGTTTCTAGTAACATTACTGGCTTTTATTCCAGCAGTAGGATTGGTCTACATCCTGCTCCCTCAATTTTCAACGCTCACGAATAAAGCCTTACAACTAACATATCTCACTAATCCTCAAACACTTGGCTTATTTGCGAGCTTAATCGTCCTGGTTACCCTACTGGCGGGTTTTTATCCGGCACGAGTGCTATCGAGTTTTAACCCTACGCAGATTCTATACAGCCGCCTTCGATTAGCTGGAAGTAATCAGATAGGGAAATGGCTGGTTGTGTTTCAGTTCTCGATTGCAATCATACTAATGATTGGTGCCGTCGTGCTACATAAACAATTCACGTACATTCAAACGGCTAATGTAGGCTACGAACGTGCCAATCGCGTACGAATCTACGTACCCTGGGGGCGCGAAAAACAGGGCGAATTAGTGAAGCAGAGCCTTCGACAACAAATTGGTATCGAGTCGGTTGGCCGAAAATCAGGCGGCCATCGAGCCGGTACGTATTACGTTCATAACAAACAGGTCAAATCAGGAAATGAGTGGATTGACGACCAATATCTAAGCCTGGTCAATATTCCAATTCTGGAGGGACGTGCTCTCAGTGCGGCTAATCCCACAGATAGTGTGTCTAATATTCTGGTCAATGAAACATTTGCCCGGCAGTTTCTGGCAGCGAACCGCTCGGCTGTCGGACAGATTATTCAACGGCAAACGGATGATAATAACCGGACAAATCTGACCATAGTCGGTGTAGTGCGCGACTATCAATACCGATCTCTGCGCGACAAACCGGAGCCGGTTTTGTTTCAGCTTGGCAAGGCTGAACAAATGAATCAGTTATACGTGAAACTAACCCCCAGCCAGGCGCAGACAGGGTTACAGACGATTGAGCGCACCTTTAAACAATTGATTCCCTACCAACCGTTTTCCTATCATTTCATGGAAGACGACCGTTTGGAGGATTATGCCGACGATGCTCGCTGGAAACAGATCATCACGTATGCTACGTTGCTGGCCATTCTGATTGCTGGACTAGGTTTATTCGGTCTGGTTTCCCTGACTATCGAACAGCGGACAAAGGAAATCGGCATCCGGAAAGTGTTGGGCGCCAGTCTACTGGAAATCACGCAGGCTCTATCCATCAATTTCCTAAAACTGATTGCATTCGCATTTATAATTGGCGCGCCCATCGGTTGGTATGCTGCCCGTTTCTGGCTCAACACGTTTGTACATCGAATCGAGCTGAATGGGTGGCTTATCGGTCTGGTTGGCCTGACAGTATTGAGCCTCGCCCTACTAACGGTTAGTTTTCAAAGCATCAAAGCCGCATTAATAAATCCGGTAAAATCACTACGATCGGAATAGTTCTATGTTACTTAACTATCTTAAAATCGCCCTGCGAACAATCAGGAAAGACAGTACATTCTCACTTATCAACATAGTGGGATTGGCTACGGGTTTGGCTGTGGCCTTGCTCATTATCCAGTATGTACGCTTCGAGTTGAGTTACGAAAACACATACCCACTGGCGAATCAGCTTGTGCGGCTCACCACCGACTATATGAACGGTGGAGCAGTGGATGCGCAGGATGCAGAAGTCTATCCTCCGGCTGCGCCCAGAGCCAAGCGGGAAATGAATGAAGTAGTCAACTACACCCGCGTCTACCCCATCCGGAAACCTAAAGCAACGGTTCAGATTGATGACAATTATTACTTAGTAAATAACGTTTACGCTGTCGATTCTTCTTTTTTCTCCATGTTCGGCTACCCATTGCTCCGGGGAAGCCATAAGGGACTTTTTACCAGACCCCGGCAGGCTGTTCTCACGAAATCAATGGCGCTGACCTATTTCAAGACGCTCGATATACTGGGTAAAACTCTGAAAATGCCCCAGAAGGAGGGCAGTATTCTGCTGGAAATAGCGGGTGTAGTGCCAGATAGCCCAGTCAATACGCACCTGAAATTCGATATGCTTCTCTCCTATCCAACGATGTTGTCGGATTTTGGCGAGCGGGAAGACAATTGGAACAACAATAATACCTACGCTTATCTGCAATTGGCCCAAAATACCAGCTACGAAGGATTTACAAAATCGCTGGCTGCCTTCAGCGACCGATTGATCAAGGGGAAAAAATTAACTAACGAGCGACTGACCGGCCAGAAAATCAGCGACATCCATCTGTATTCTCACAAAACCTTTGAGACCGAACCCAATGGCGAAGCGCAGTCGGTATACTTTCTGCTGGGGGTAGCGTTTCTGGTACTTATTAGCGCCTTTGTCAACTACGTCAATCTCACCACGTCCAAAGCCCTCGACCGGGCGCGGGAAATCGGCATGAGAAAGGTCGTTGGCTCTACGCAGGGGCAGATTAGAACGCAGATTTTCATGGAAACTGTACTGATCAATATTGTTGCTGGGGTGCTGGCAGTAGGGTTGGTAGCAGGTCTTCGTTCCGTGTTTGTTCAGGTAGCTGGGCTTCCCGAAGGTTTTAACGTATTCGGAGACGTATTTTTCTGGGAAAGCGTTGGGGTATTTCTCTTGATGAGTATCTGCCTGTCGGGGTTTTATCCGGCCGTCGTGTTGTCTTCGTTTGATCCGGTTACTGTACTCAAAGGGGCTTTCTCACGATCAATTAAAGGCACTGTTCTACGTAAATCGTTAGTCGTTTTCCAATTCGCGATTACCCTTATTCTGCTGGTGCAAACGTTCGTCGTTTACCGACAGGTGGCCTTTCTGCGGGAGCAGAAATTAGGCGTAAACATTGATCACACGCTGGTGTTAAAAGCCCCGGTGGGTAGCAACGCCCGAAAAGATTACGGTGCGTTTCGACAAATGATGCTTGCTCAGGCACAGGTAAAAGCAGTATCGCTTTCTGGCACTGTACCGGGCCTGGGATCAGCCCAAATGGGGACGACGACAGGTATCAATTTATCAGGTGCCGTCAAGAAAACATATTACAATTATTACCTAACCAAAATAGATACGTCGTTCATCGACTTGATGGGACTCCAGCTACTGGCGGGCAAAAACTTCGATGCAACCACCCGACCGGGCTTTTCAGATACGACGAATCGGCAACTTATTGTCACCGAAGAAACCATCCGACTCTGGGGAATCCCCACGCCTGATGAAGCCATCGGCAAACGGGTAGACCTCTGGGGAAATCAGGCCACGATTCGGGGAGTTGTCAAAAATTACCATTACGAATCGCCCAAAGCGGCTTATCTCCCGATTATTCACATGTATTCTCCCTCGTTCGATTCGTTCGCCAGTGTGAAGTTTTGGGAAGGAAATGCCGGGGAGCAACTCGCCACGTTGAAGAAGGTGTACGAAGCCAGTTTTCCCCGTTGCCCATTCAGCTATTTCTTCATGGATAGCGAATATGACAAACAATACAAAGCCGATGATCGATTCCAGCAGGTATTCGGCGCCTTAACGGGCTTCGCGATTCTGATCTCCTGCCTGGGCCTGTTCGGTCTGGCTACGTTTACCGTTTCCAAACGAACGAAGGAAATCGGGATTCGGAAAGTGATTGGAGCCAGCACCACAAACCTGATGATTCTACTATCGAAGGATTTTATCCGAACGGTTCTGATTTCCATAGCAATCGGCCTTCCAATCACCTACGTTGTCGTCAAAAACTGGTTGGCCAATTATGCGGCTCGGATCGAGCTAAGCTGGTGGCTTTTCGCTGCACCTGCTCTGCTAGTCCTGATCCTGGTGTTAGTCTCCATTGGCGGCAAAACGATTGCGACGGCTTTAATGAATCCTGTAAAATCACTTCGTTCTGAATAAATAGCCTGGATAGCATGGGTAGCATGGTCTTGTTGGGATTGTTTTGACATCCCTGCCATCCAGGCTCCCACTGCTCCACGCCCCTACCTCTATGCTCACAAACTACATCACGACTGCCCTGCGCGCGCTGAAGCGCAACTGGAGTTATTCCATTATTAACGTTCTAGGCCTAACACTGGGTCTGGCCTGCTGCTTACTTCTATTTGTAACGATACGTTACGAACTGAGTTTTGATCAGCACAACACCAATGCTGACCGTATATTCCGAATTATTACGGTTAATAAAACGGCTACCGATCCCAAACCGGGAGCGGGCATTACGTTTCCAGCGCTGGCAGCTCTCCGAACTGATTTCCCGGAGTTGAAACACCAGCTCACAATGGTCAGTCGGGTGCGGTCGGCGGTGGTATCGGTAGGTGGTCAGGGTAATTCCGAGAAGAAACGTTTTCAGGAACCAGACGGCGTCATTACGTTTGCCGAACCACAGTATTTTAATCTGTTCGATTACAACTGGCTGAAAGGCAGTCCGCAAACGGCACTTGCCAATCCTAATACGGTAGTTCTTTCGGACCGTATCGCCCACAAATACTTTGGTGATACCAACCCGATGGGCAAAACCATCCGACTTGAGAATAAAATGGATTTTGTGGTAACTGGCGTTGTCGAAACTCCTCCTGCCACCAGCAGCCTACCGTTCGACGTATTCCTGACCCACGCGTCTGTTCTGGCCTACGGTAATACGTCTCCTCCCGACGATTGGCGGTCGACCTATGGTGGCGCTCAAATTTATATGCTGCTTCCACCTTCGTCGCCCGGTTCGGAAACACAGGCCGCCCGGATGGAAAAGCTATTGGTTGGCTTCGTTCAAAAACACCATAATGCAGATAATGCCAAGAATTTACGGTATCTCTTACAGCCACTGACCGATATTCATTTCGCCACCAACATGTCGAATTATGCCCAACGTAGCATCAGTATCGAAATGATCTGGGCGATGGTGCTGATTGGTCTTTTTATTCTGGGAACAGCTTGCGTCAACTTTATCAATCTGGCAACAGCTCAGGCTATTCGCCGGTCGAGAGAGGTGGGCGTCCGGAAAGTGCTGGGAAGTTCACGCAGTCAACTAGTCCGGCAATTTTTGGGTGAAACTGGGGTATTGACCAGTTTAGCGGTTGTACTCGCGCTATTGGTCTCTCAGATTTCACTCCCCTACGTTAGTCAATTGCTGAATATCATTCCGGGAGCCGTTACGCTCTTTACTCCAATTGTACTGGGCTTCCTGATTGTATTGGGCGTGCTGACAACCGTTCTCGCTGGCTTCTATCCGGCTCTGGTATTATCTGATTATCAACCGATATTAGCACTAAAAGGAAAAGTTCAGGCTGTGGGAACAGGCAATTATTTAACGCTCCGACGGGGATTGATTATCGGGCAATTTGCCATTTCTCAATTGCTGATTATTGGCACTATTATCGCCTATAATCAAATGCATTATTTCCGTTCGGCAGATCTAGGCTTCAGCCGGGATGCGATCCTAACGACTAAATTACCCCAGAATGAGTCGGGTCAACTGGAGAATTTACGGGCCAAACTCACTAACATTCCCAATGTACAGTCGATTAGTTTTGGGATGACCACTCCGTCATCGGCCTTCAACTGGACAACGGGTTTTCGCTTTGAAAATCAGGATAAAGATCCTGGTTTTGGTGTAGTCATGCGCCCCGGCGACACAGCCTATGCACGCACCTATGGATTAAAATTCCTGGCCGGACGAATGTATCAACCCGCCGACTCGATTCGTGAAATTGTGATCAATGAGACGTTTATGAAGCGGCTTGGCTTCCAGAAGCCGGAGCAGATCATTGGGAAACAAATGACGGTAGCTGGTGAGAGCGTGAAAAAGCCAATTGTGGGTGTGGTAAAGGACTTCAATCTGTTTTCACTACGCGATCAAGTCGAACCAAGTGTTTTAACGACAGCGCGAGATCAGTATACAACGCTGGGCATTAAACTGTCGACAAAACAGGGTGGTACGGAAGCCATTAGCCAACTTATCAAACAGGTGGAAAACGCCTGGACAGCCACCTATCCCGAATTTGTTTTCTCGTATGAATTTCTGGATGAGACGCTGGCCAATTTCTACAAAACCGAAGAGCAAACGTATTCACTCTTTCAACTATTGGCAGGAATTGCGCTGTTTATTGGCTGCCTCGGCCTGTATGGCGTCGTCGCGTTTATGGCCGAAACCCGCACCAAAGAAGTAGGTGTCCGGAAAGTACTGGGTGCCTCTGTCGGTAGTATTTTCGGGCTATTTTCCTTTGATTTTGTCAAACTGGTTTTGATTGCACTGGTCATCAGTTCGCCCCTGGCCTGGTACGTTATGGATAAATGGCTACAGAAGTTTACCTATAAAATTGACATCGAGTGGTGGATGTTCGCCCTGGCAGGTATGCTGGCAGTGGGTATCGCCTTATTAACCGTGAGTTTCCAAAGTATCAAAGCAGCCCTGATGAATCCCGTAAAATCGTTACGATCGGAATAAATAGCAGAGGGCATAGGGATCGGGGCATGGGGTTAAAATTTGTTTTTAGCTTACCCATGCCCCGATCCCTATGTCCCCTATCCTTACCTATGCTAAGAAACTACTTTAAAATCGCCCTTCGCAGCCTCAGTCGTAACCGTCTGACGACGTTGCTTAACGTAGCTGGCCTTTCCGTAGGTATTGCCTCCTGTCTGGTTATTTATCTGATTGTGCAGTTTGAACTTAGTTTCGATAAGCAGATACCGAACAGTGGACAGGTTTACCGACTGGTGTCGAAATTTAAGTTTGGCGACGACTTTTATCACAACCACGGTCTATCAGCCCCAATTCCGGAAGCTGTACGAACAAAATTGGCTGGTGTAAACACCGTTGCTCCTTTCCATACAAGTAATTTTCAGGTCGTTGACATTCCTCGCCAGGGTAAGGACCCCGTTCAGTTTCGGGCTTCTAAAGAAGAGCAGGAGGACTTTATCAGTACAAACGGCGCATTTTTCGATATTTTCCCCCGGCAATGGGTAGCTGGTAACCCTAAAACAGCATTGGCTAAACCAGATCAGGTTGTTCTGACCGAAAAACAGGCTCGACGGTATTTTGGCGCAGCAACTCCGGCTATTATTGGTCGTCGGCTGATTGGGCAGCAATACAAGGATACGCTCACGCTAACCGTTTCGGGACTGGTAAAAAATTTGGATGCGCCCAGCGATTTTGATTTCCAGACATTCGTTTCGCTGGCAACCCAAATGACCAGCAAAAAACGTCGGGACAATCTCGGGTTTGATCAATGGAATAATACGAATTCATCGTCGCAGTGTCTACTCAAACTGACTCCCGGTACGGATACGAAGCGCTTTAGCGAACAGGTTACGAAGATGGCGGAGGCTAATCTACCAGTCGGTGAAGATTCGGGAGATCGTCAGTTGCTGCTTCAGCCGCTGGCCGACGTTCATTTCAATGCCGACTACGCCAACGGACACGTTG
The DNA here is from genome assembly GCF_054776975.1 of Spirosoma harenae. Classification (NCBI taxonomy): domain Bacteria; kingdom Pseudomonadati; phylum Bacteroidota; class Cytophagia; order Cytophagales; family Cytophagaceae; genus Spirosoma; species Spirosoma harenae. Next base: position 507,024 of record NZ_BAAHBD010000006.1, read on the forward strand.
CGCATCGACCTACTTTATTGATTCTAGGGTTGGTTGGAGGCTTTTTATTGCTGTTAGCCTGTATCAACTTCATTAATTTGGCAACTGCCCAATCGACTCAGCGGGCTAAGGAAATTGGCATTCGTAAATCGTTGGGCAGCAAACGGAAGCAATTAATGATCCAATTTTTAGGAGAAACGCTGATACTTACCCTGTTGGCGAGCAGCTTATCCATTCTATTGGCTCACAGCGCTTTAACCTACCTGGGCGATATCGTACCAAAAGGCGTTGAACTTGATAATACCTGGCCCGGTCTTTATTTGTTTTTACTCAGTGTTGCTCTTGTAACAGCGCTATTGGCTGGGCTATATCCAGGTGCATTACTATCTCGGCTATCGCCTATATCCACCTTAAGGAATCAAACGGGGCAAGCGAGTGGTAACGCTACATTGCGCAAATCGCTTATTGTCGGTCAGTTTACGATAGCACAAGTGTTTATTATTGGCGCTTTGCTGGTAGGACAGCAATTGCGGTTTATGATCAATTCCGATCAGGGCTTTCAGCGGGAAGCCATCGTAACTTTCTCTACGCCAACCAGTTCTTTTTTCAACGGTGATCACCACGGCGTTCGGTATACCCTGGCCGATCGTATCCGCAAACTAGCGGGTGTCGAGCAGGTTAGTATGGCGAATCAGACACCTCTTTCGGGTAGTTGGTCAACATCTACTATGGAATTTACGGGCAAAAAAGGCAAATCGGAGGTCAACGTGTATCGGAAAGAGGTTGATACCAATTTCGTAGCGCTCTACGGATTGAAACTTCTGGCTGGCCGTAATCTGATCGCGAGTGATACCGCCCAGGAATTTGTGATTAACGAAACGCTGGCCCGCTATATGGGTTTTCAAGAACCATCGAAGGTCATCGGACAGTTGCTGAATAAAAAGCCGATTGTAGGGGTTATTCGCGATTTTAACCACCGTTCGCTACACAACACAATTCAGCCTACGGCGCTGATGAGCCAAAAAGAGAATCTGCATGTTTTTAATATACGGTTTAGCCGGAGCGGAGCCGCTTCGTTCGATCAGGTGCTGGCCCAAATCAAAAGCCTCTGGGCCAGCACCTATCCGGGCGATCCATTTGAAGCCAGGTTTTTTGATGAATTCGTCGCCGAACTCTACCAGAAAGAGCGGAACATTGGCAAGCTGATCAATCTGGCTACGGGAATCGCCGTTCTGATCAGTTGCCTCGGACTGTTTGGGCTGGTCACGTTCTCGGCCGAGCGTCGGAGAAAGGAAATCGGCGTGCGAAAAGTGTTGGGCGCGTCGATCTCCAGTATCGTTGCATTACTATCTAAAGACTTTCTCGTTCTCATCCTGATCGCCATTGTCATTGCTTCGCCACTTGCCTGGTGGGGTACAACGAAGTGGCTTGAAGGCTTTGCTTTTCGCATCGACCTATCCTGGAGCCTGTTCGCTCTTGCAGGCCTGCTGGTCGTTGGGATCGGGCTAATTACCGTCAGTTTTCAGTCGATCAAAGCCGCGTTAAAAAATCCCGTAACGAGTTTACGTTCAGAATAAAGTAAAGAAGATCTGACTCATGATAAACAGAATAAGCCTTTCGGGTAGTCTACTAGTCATAACGTTGTCCAGTATAACAGCGATCGGCCAAAACACCCCGTCGGCCCGGTCGATGTACTTAAATCAGGCTCCTCCTGGCCTAACCCCGCAGGTATTTGCGCCGGACAGAATCTCCCTGAAAGATCGCTATGAATACGGCTCTGTTTTTTCTACGGACGGTAAGGAATTCTACTATGCTGCAATCGTAAATAAGAAGCCACAAATTCAGGTGTCAACATTCGTCTCGAACCAATGGACCGAGCCCAAAATCGTAATCGCCAGCGACAAATACGAGTATAATGATCCCTTTCTATCGCCCGATGGAAAAAAGCTGTTTTTTATTTCAGATCGACCTCTAAATGGCCAAGGCGAGAAGAAGGATTTTGACATCTGGTATCTGGAACGCAGGAAAACTGGCTGGTCTGACCCCATCAATGCAGGGCCAGCAATCAACTCCAATAAGAATGAATATTATATGTCGTTCACGACCGATGGAACGATGTATTTTTCTTCTAACGGCGCAACAAGTGCATCTAACGATAAGAATTACGACGTCTATTATTCCAAATTCACGAACGGATCATTTCAGCGTTCGCAGAAATTGGGTAGTAGCGTTAACAGCGAACACTACGAAGCCGACGTATTTGTTTCGCCGGATGAATCCTACCTGATATTCTGTGGAGAAAGGCCGGATGGACTTGGAAAAGGTGATTTGTTCATCAGCTTCAAAAATAAAAAAGGCGAATGGCAGAAAGCGCAAAACATGGGAAACGTCATTAATACAGAGGCTTATGAATTCTGTCCGTTTGTTTCCAGCGACGGCAAATATCTGTTTTTCAGTCGCGATGGCGATCTTTATTGGGTAAGTGCCGATCTTATAAAAACGCTTCGTTAAACTGCTTTATCCAACTAATTCAAGGCATGTATTTGCCCTGTCCGGTTTGTCAGGCATATACATTGCTTTCCTGTAAGTTTTCAGTCGATCCAAGCAACGTTACGGAATTCGGTTACCTCTTTATGGTCAGAATAAATAACCATCGACATGAAAACACCCCTTCTTATTGCGCTGGTACTGACCAGTTCATTCGCTATTGCACAGCACAAAAATTCGATCAGCCGCAGCATTAATGATGACGGTAAAACCCTATCCATCCGGGTAAATGGAACCGTCGATGGTAAGGATGTTGACTATGATCGCACGTTCGATGTATCGAATCTAACTAAGGATGAGCGAACAGCACTCCGTGAGCGAGTACTGGATTCGCTAAACGTATCGATGCCTGAACCACCTCGTGCCCCTCGCGCACCTATTGCCCCAAGAGCTCCGCGTGCTCCCCGATACAGTGAGTCCATATCCATTAGCAGCGACAATGATGGGTCAGTTGTAGCGATCAACGGTGCCGACAACGTAGCTATGGCGGTCAGCGGCAAACACCCCTACACAAAAATGGTAAAGTTTAATTCCGATTCTGGAAAACTGTACCTGCGCTACAGCTTTAAGAAAGACGGCGACGATTTTACCTACGAACGAACGCTCGACGCCCAAAACAAATCAAAGGAAGAACGCCAGAAAATGATTGAGGATGTTGAAAAAGCAATCGGCGTTCCGACGAAGTAAATAGCATAGGGTATGGGGCAACGGGTTGAAATAAAGACAAATTTTCACCCTGTGTCTAACCCCTTGTCCTACGCTCCTAAATCCCTAACACCATGCTACTGAACTATCTAAAAATCGCCTGGCGGAATTTACGGAAAGACAAATTTTACAGTCTTATCAACATTCTGGGGTTGACAATCGGCGTTACCTGTGGATTACTGCTATTGCTCTACGTAACGGATGAGTTGAGTTACGACCGGTATCAGACAAAAGCATCGCAGATTTATCGGCTTGTTTCGCACATTACTGAACCAGACAAAGTAAATCACTGGAGTAGTACGCAACCCGCCTTAGCGCCAACGTTGAAGAAAGATTATCCGTTTGTCAAAAATTACGTCCGCCTTTTCCCCTACGGACGGGTAATGTTCCGTCAGGGCGAAAAGCGATTTTACGAAGACGATATCTATGCTGCCGATTCCACGGTATTCGATGTTTTCAGTTATAAATTCATTGAGGGCGATCCCCGAACGGCGCTGGCGCAACCCGGCAGTGTGGTACTAACGAAGAAAGCCGCGCAGAAATTTTTTGGCTCAAAAAGCGCGGTTGGGCAATCGCTGCAAACCAACGATACGACATTCTATAAAGTTACGGCGGTACTGGAAGACATCCCGAAGAATTCTCATTTGACCTTTAACGGATTGATGTCCATAGGCCAGAACGAACGCAGCCAGGCCAATAACTTTGGTGGATTTTATCTATACTCTTATCTGGTACTCCCTAAAAACTTCGATACCAAAATTCTCGAAAGCAAATTTCCGGAGGTGTACGACAAATACATCGGTCCGATTTTCAAGCGAATGGGCATCAAAGTTACCTACGAAGTACAGCCATTGACTCGCATTCACCTATATTCGAATCAGGAAGGTGAAACCAACGGCAACATCGGGTATGTATACACTTTTAGTGCCGTCGCCTTTTTTATGTTACTGATTGCCAGCATCAATTATATGAATCTGGCAACTGCCCGTTCGGCCAAACGGGCAAAAGAAGTTGGTCTCCGGAAAGTAATGGGTTCCGTTCGGAGCCGGTTAATGGCTCAGTTTCTAACCGAATCCGTCCTGATGACAATGCTGGCTCTGGCTGCTAGTTTGCTTCTGGTTATTGCCCTACTGCCTTTTTTCAATACTGTTTCAGGCAAAGAAATTGAGTTCCGGGAATTGCTTCGGCCTCAGTTTCTGCTAATTGCACTCGCTATCATTGTCTTTACGGGCTTCATCAGTGGTAGTTATCCTGCTTTCTATTTATCAGCATTCGAACCTGCCTCTGTATTGAAAGGCTCATTCAACGCCAAAGGCGGAAGTATCTTTCGAAAAGCGTTGGTAGTGGCTCAGTTCGCCATCTCGCTGACGATGCTCATCTGCACCTGGATTGTGTATAAGCAACTGAATTTCATGCGTAATCATGACCTTGGCTACGATCAGGATCAGGTGTTAACGATCAACTACCAGGACAGACAACCGCGCGCTGCGTACAACGTATTCCGAAATGAGTTGCTGGCCAATCCGAACATTCGACAGGTAGCCTCGGCCTCTTCGCCAACCAGCAACATCGGCGGGCGAGTCATTTTCACGGTCGAGTCGAACACAGGATTGAAAGAGATGGGATTCAAGCCTATGCGCGTTGATTATGACTACCTAAAAACGATGGGCATGAAACTTATAAACGGTCGTGATTTTTCCGAAAAAATCCCAGCGGATACGCTCAATTCGGTCATTATCAACCAGGCCGTTGTTGATCGAATGGGCTGGAAAGAGCCACTCGGCAAAAAAATTATTCTAGGTAGTTTGCCCCAAAATGGCCAGCCAAGTCCGCCAACGGCGCAGGTTATCGGTGTCGTGAACGATTTCCACCAACAGTCGCTCTATAGTCCTATCGAACCATTAATTATGCTTTGTGGTCGTGCTCTTCCAGTTACGCATATTAAAATTCAACCGCAAAACATCGAAAAAACGATAGCGTTTATCGGTCAAAAATGGAAAGAAGCCTATCCTGACCGCCTGTTTGAATACCGCTTTCTGGATCAGGATTTTGAATCAGCCTATAAAGCCGATGAACTCCGCGGACGGATTTTCACTGCTTTTTCAGCCATGACTATTCTGATTGCCTGCCTGGGTTTATTCGGCTTAGCCACGTTTACGACCGAACAACGGATCAAAGAAATTGGCGTTCGGAAAGTGTTGGGGGCTTCAGTGGGTAGCGTCGTATTGCTACTCTCAAAAGACTTCACGAAACTAGTCCTGTTCTCATTTCCCATCGCCATTCCGATTGCCTGGTATTCGATGTACATGTGGCTACAAAATTTCCCCTACAAAACGGATATAGGTGTCTGGGTATTCATAGCTGCCTGCCTGCTTACGCTGTTCATCTGCTGGGCAACCGTCGTCTACCAAAGTGTCAAAGCTGCGTTAGTGAATCCTGTGAAGAGTTTACGTAGTGAATAGCGATAGACTGATCGCCTGACGGAATACTATTCTAGTAATAACGCTTTTCAACGATCAATAGGCTGAACCTGACACTCAGCATGTTGATCGTTTTTGATTTTCTGTGGATAAGTAACGAACCAATGTGGATAACTTCCACGCGAATCCGTCATCAGACAACTGATTGGAAAAATGTCGGCCAAAAAACCATTATTCTGTAATTGGCATGTAATTTTTTTGCCTTATCAGGTAATAGTACGTTTATATTTTCGTGTATAGCCGACAAAAAACACCCATCTTGATTACCTTGCACGAAAATTGTTAATAAATTATACTAGAAATTAGTACTATTTTAGGTAATCCAACTATCTAAAACCTTCAACATACGTTAGTTATGAATGCTTATTCTTTCGTTAATGAATAAAATAGAATGGATTCCGTACAACAATCATATCCTTCCTCGGCTCCCCAGAACCTTGCTAATGGGGAAACCAGTCTTTCTCTGTACGACCGCTATGGCTCTCTAGCCTATGGGATTATTTTACAAATCATTCCGGAGCCAGAACTTGCCCAAACAGTGCTGATCGACTTGTTCACCTCTCCAGAAGTAAAATCTTATTCGGAAAGTCCTCTCCTGGTGAGCAGTAAACTCATTCAGCTGGCCCGGTCCAAAGCCCTGAAGGTAAGACCGGCTCATTTCATGAGATCGCTCAGTGTTTCCCCTTCGACTAATGATGACCTGGGCAAACTCGTTTTTGATCTTTCATTTTACGAGGGCTATAACGTTCAAGAGATTGCGGAGAAATTGAATCTGTCTCGCGCGAATATATTGAACATGATCGCCGTATACTTTAAGCAGCAACGCACCTCAAAATAGCTTCGATTTTGAAAAACTATCAATATTTAAAAAGTGGTATTCTAGAAGCTCATTTGCTAGGCTTGGTTACAGAGGAGGAAAAACAGGAGCTTGAGCGTCTATTAGCCACTGATGACGATATTTTGTCAGATCTAAGCGAAATTGAAATGGATCTGGAAGCATACTTTCTGAAAAATTCCGTACCACCCCCGCCCGATCTCCGCGAGAAAATTGAGCTACGAATTAGCCAGACGGATCTAAAAAAATGGGAAGAACCAATTCCTCATCAATCATCAGAAAGTTTCGGTAAAACTCAATCGTCTGAGCCCAATTATGTCCATGTAGAGGTAGATAATACGCACATACGAGTTCACAAACACTGGAAGGTGGCGTTTATTGCCGTTTTTATTCTCTCGAAAGTATTTCTGATTCTTGGTCTCTATTTTTATTTCAAAGCTACCAGTTTAGAGCAAGAGGTAAATCGCCTAAAAACCGAAGTTCAGCAGTCAAGTCCTCTCCACCGCTGATAAATCAAAAATTAAGCGTATACGCCATTAAATGGATTATGCGATCGATCTGCAAATTCGAGTTGGATAGCCGAACGATATTGGCCTTTCGCTAGAATGTTTTTTAGCTTTATTGATATATCGATCTATATTGTTCCTGATCTAGGCAAATAGTGTATAAACAATATGGCTATGAAATACGTACTATTGATTCTGATCATACCGCTTTTCTTTGCCTCTACTCATCTATACGACCCATCGACTAAAACCAGCGACAATATTGCTATATGCGGAGCTAGTCCTAATGGGCGCGTATATGCCATGAAAAGCGGAAAATTTATTGTCGCACTACCCGGCTGGGGTAAATATTCCTATCCGATTTCTACCCGCGTTGACAGTGCTCAGTTTTATTTTGATCAGGGGCTGACGATGTATTACAGCTACCATATGAAGGAAGCTATGGCTTCCTTTAAAGAAGCAGCTCGTCAAGATTCCACTTGCGCAATGGCCTGGTGGGGACAAGCGCTGGCGGGTGGCCCCTACTATAATTCAGCTCACTTATACAAACTACCCGCCGACATATATACTATTCTGGCTCGTATGAATGAACTGGCTCCTTTGGCTAGCGCTAAGGAAAAAAGGTTGATTCAGGTGATGAACACGCGATACAATACCGATCCGACAGATGCGCAACGGAAACAACTAAATCAGGCGTATGCCAACGCAACCCGGCAACTAATTCCAGTAGTTAATGATCCAGACCTTAAAATGTTGTATGTAGACGCCATCATGCTGCTACACGCCTGGGACTTCTGGAATAGTGATGGTACGCCAAAAGCCTGGACGCCGGAAGTTGTTGATCTAACTAAAAACGTACTGGATACTTATCCCGAACATCCGGCTGCGTTGCATTATTATATTCACCTTACAGAAGCATCTAAACATCCAGAAGTGGCTTTTCCAAACGCCGACAAACTCAAAACTCTGTTTCCCGGTGTAGCACACATGGTCCATATGTCGAGCCATGAGTATCAACGAAATGGCTATTATTCACAGGGAGTAGTTGTCAATGATTTAGCCGATGCCAATCTTTTACTGTACGATTCTCTAGCGTCTCACTTAGGACTGGTAAAGCACTCTCCCCATTATTTTGCGGTGCAAACGTATTGCGCTTTGACCGGAGGAATGTATGCAACTGGACTTAACGATGCCCTTCGCTGTCGCCGATCCGTATCGCCCGCAGCCGACAATCCGTACGATCAGTATCTATACATGCTGCCATCTCTAGCCCTGGTCAGATTAGGAAAGTGGCAGGAAGTTTTAGCGACCGATAAACCGGCTGAAAACTGGCCTTACGCTTCGCTATTGGATCATTTTTCCAGAGGAATGGCGTTTATTCGTACAAACAAATCAGCTGAAGCCAGCCAGCAATTGAAGCTGCTCCGGGAGCGACTTACCGATCCGATTCTGAGCAAGCGACGGGTTCCATTCAATGCCCCGTTACCGATAGCTCACATTGCGGAGCATATTCTGGAAGCCTCTATCCTGTTTTCGGCCAAAAAACCCGAACAAGCCGTGAAACTCCTCGAACAGGCCATTCAGCTTGAAGATCAACTGATTTATACCGAACCTGCGGACTGGCCCCTACCAGCCCGACAGTTTTTAGGCGCTTTTCTGCTGGACGCACACCAATGGAAAGAAGCCGAAGCGGTATACCGTCAGGATCTGGTTCACAATCCGGGCAATGGCTGGTCGTTGGTGGGACTTCACCGGGCACTACTTGAGCAAACTAAAAAAGCTGAATTAGCGCCTGTTGAAGCCAGTTACCGAGCTGCTTTCGCAAAAGCTGAGCAGATCCCTGTTTCTTCTGTTTATTAGTTTGTCAATCTTACTGATAAGACGATTTATGGATTTAACACTTCGTGAGAAAGAATTTTTAAAACTGCTTGCCCAAGGATACACGTACGTCGACATAGCTAAAAAGTTAGGTCTTTCTATCCGTACATTACACGGGCATGAAACTAATTTGGTTGAGAAATTTCAACTCGAAACAGACACTGGCGTCTATCAATTGGCCCGAACGTTATTTCCTTGATAGCCATTTACATCAATATTTATTAACCTTTTTAATAATCTATAGCTCAGCTAAACGTTTGAAGACTTTGCGGGGTAACTCCGCACGAATCTGGACCTATTGGCAGAGTAAATCAATGAAAAGGGTATAATCGCGAATGAAGTCTCCTATCCAACGTACACTGCTGATTATTGCAGCTTTAGTTCTTGTTAATGTATTATCAGCCTTTGTGTTTTTTCGGCTCGATCTGACGCAGGAAAAACGCTATACACTCTCTGAAGCTACCCAATCGTTGCTTGAAAATTTGCCGGATGATATCCACGTTGATGTTTATCTGACAGGCGATCTGCCACCCGGTTTCAAACGGCTCGAAAATGCCGTTCGCGAAACCTTAGATGGTTTTCAGGCAGAAGCTGACAAAAAAGTGACGTATCGGTTCATCAATCCAGATGATGCTGTTACGGTTGATGAGAAAAATAAACTGATCGACAAACTTCAACAACGAGGTTTACTGCCTACAAACTTGTTTGCGAATGAAGGGGGAAAGCGGACGGAGAAGCTAGTTTTTCCTGGCGCAATTGTGTCTTATAAAGGAAAAGAAACTCCGGTTCAATTGCTGAAAGGGAATAAAACGTCCTCATCAGAAGATCAATTAAACCAATCGTACGAAGGCGTTGAATTTCAGTTGGCTTCCGCAATTCGAAAGCTAATCCAAACGGAAGGTAATCGCCGACGAGTTGGCTTGTTGGTTGGTCATACTCAAGTTCCCCCTTCCCGATTTGCCGATCTGTTAGCATCAATTCAGGAAAACTACGATCTATACTTTTTAGATTTGAGTAAGCCGGGGCCTATTAATGGGCTCGATTTACTGCTGGTTACCAAACCGGATAAAGCCTTCTCCGAGGATGAACTGTTCAAGATTGATCAGTTTGTCGTCAACGGTGGACGAGCGTTATTTTTCGTGGATGGTCAAAAAGTCGACAGCGTCAGTAATCAGGGTACCTATGCCCAACCGCTGAGCCTGAACCTTGATGACCTATTTTTTCGCTGGGGTGTTCGTATAAACCGTGATGTTGTGAAAGACATCTACTGCGCTCCCATTCCGTTCAACGTGGGTAATCTGGGCGATAAACCCAATATTCAACTAGTCCCCTGGCGGTTTTACCCTCTCTTAAACAATTTCGGCCGTTCAGGAAACCCGATTGTACGAAATCTGGATGCGGTCTTGGGTCGTTTTGTAAGTACGCTCGATACCGTCCGATCGGCAGGCATTCAAAAAACGCCCTTGCTACTGACGTCAACCTACACCAAGGTCCTGAAAACGCCCGCCCTGATTTCGTATACCGAAGCCCGACAACAGCCCGATCCCAGCACCTATACGGATGGTTCACGCATTATTGCCTGTCTGCTCGAAGGTAACTTTCAGTCGTTATTTGCGAACCGAATTTTACCCAGCGATCCACGGGCGAATGGTTTCAAAGCAGAAGGTTTAGCCTCGCGCATCCTGATTTGTTCCGATGGCGATTTAGTCATCAATGATGTCGACTACAAACGTCAGACCCCTTATCCCCTTGGTTTCGACCGATATACGCGTAATACCTTCGCCAATAAGGATTTTGCCTTACATGCTATTGACTATCTCATTGATCCTAATGGCGTAATTGCCGCTCGAAGTAGGGTAGTAGCGCTTCGCCCTCTGGACAAAATTCGGGTCGACGCGAACCGTACGGGCTGGCAAGTGCTTAATGTACTGGGCCCGCTGGCATTACTTGGCTTAATAGGTGCTGTTTGGCAATTCGCCAGACGACGGAGTTATGGTAGATAAAGACACGCTAACCGATTTATTTTGGTATTCCGACGACCGGAGGCATGACAAAAGCGGAAACAGATTCGTTGTTAATTATCGCTTAAACTGCCTTTTACAGATTCGTAATCCGATTTTAGGCGCCCCATTTCTTTAGCCAGAAAACTCTGCAATTGCCGATTAAACTCTTCTTTTTCATCGTCGGGTAGCGAAGCGTATAAATCCTTCAATTCCTGATTGATAGCAGCCCTTTCGGCATCGTTTGCTGCATTGATGGACCGATAATGGTATTTGCGAAAATCGTATTGGGGCATATTTATTCTTCAGGTAGGTTGGCAAAAATTTCACTTAGTTGAACCTGAAACCCATCTATATTAATCAATTGATCGGGTACGGCATAAGCCGTTTCAATCCATACATTGGCTTGTTGTGTACGGCGACAAACAATGACTTCATGTTCGAAAGGGTCAACAAATACGAGTTCCTGTAAGGATTCTATTTGTTCGTATTTGCGTCTTTTCGCTCCTAAATCATAGTTAATAGTAGATTCGGAAAGGATTTCAACAATCAAATAGGGGTTTGTAATAATAGAACGCGACTTGCTTTGATAAATAGGTTTATTTTTAATCACCACTACATCGCCATTGTAGTGGCCTTTTTTGCCACCTTTTCGAATTCCAGCATTACTGCCAACTACATAAAACGGCTTTCCTAAGTAATATCCTGTAAGTAAATAACCTAAGCGAATGACTAATAGCTCGTGAATAATTGTAGCTAATCCCATTATAACGATTTCTCCATTATGATACTCAGCGCGGTAGTCAGTTTCGGTTAAAAACTCCTCAAACTCCTCCTGCGATGCGGCAATAGTCACAGATTGTCCTGCTGCCAACATTTCTAATTGAGCATCACTCAACCGTATTTTCTCTAGACCTTGCATAGTCTACTTACTTTTCAGTAAAGATACATAACGTACTAGAAAGCAAAAAGCCCTTTCTAATGAAAGGGCTTCCCGTTTAATCTGATTTGCTTATGAGTTCATTAACTCCCGGGTTTCTTTTAAGCGTTGCCGTTCAATACGGCCCGAAACAATGATACTGACTTCATAAAGGAGGGCTAGCGGTAAAGCAACCAGAATCTGGCTATAAATATCTGGAGATGGTGTAATAATACCCGCTACGACCAAAATTACAATCCAGGCATGCTTACGGTATTCCCGCATAAATTTCGGCGTCAGAACACCGACTTTCGATAGAACATAAGCCACCATTGGCATCTGAAATATCAAGGCGCAACCCAAAGAGAGCGTTACCAGAATACCGATATAGGAGGTAATATCGAACTGATTCTTGATCTCAGGAGTAATCTGATAATTGGCTAAGAAGTTGATTGCCAGTGGTGATACAATAAAATAACCGAAGAACAAGCCCATCAAAAAGAGTAGCGAAACGTAGAAAACAGCCCCACGAGCAGCTTGTTTCTCAACGCTTCGCAAACCTGGTTTTATAAATCGCCACAATTCCCAGAAGGCATACGGAAAGGCAAAGCAAAGACCGATGATAGCCGACGAAGTTAAGGCCATCGTAAACTGATCAGAAACACCAAGCGCCTGTAATTCAAAATTTAGTTTCGTGACACACAGGTCTTTATAGCCTGATATGTCCGACAGTTTACACATCATCCGGTAGGTCCAGAAATCAGGGTTTTTAGGGCCCATAATCACCGTCTGCCAGATCTCTTCAATATAAACAAAGGCGATAAGGGCAAAAACAAATATCGAACCAACGGCACGGATAATGTGCCAGCGTAATTCTTCCAGGTGATCTAGAAAGGACATTTCCTTTTCCTGTCCTTCAGATTCAATTTCTTCGTCAGTCAGTTGGTCGAGCGGCATAGTTTAATTGAGAATGATAGAATGAGTGAATAATAGAATAAAAAATAGCGTTGAACTACTCACTCATTCTATCATTCGCTCATTCACAATTAACTTTTATAGAGCGGAAATGCTTTCATCCACTCATTGATTTCTTCTTTAACGGTCGACAGAGTAGCTTCGTTGTCGTGGTTCATCAACACTTTATCGATATATACGACAATTTGCTCCATATCCGATTCTTTCAAACCGCGAGTCGTCATAGCGGCTGTACCGATACGCATACCTGATGTTACCATCGGCGATTTGTCGTCGAACGGAACCATATTTTTGTTGATCGTAATATCAGCTTTGATCAGCGTATTTTCGGCTAATTTCCCTGTTAGACCTTTCGAACGCAAATCGATCAGCATCAGGTGATTATCTGTGCCTCCTGAAATGATTTCGTAACCCCGGCTCAAGAAAGCACTGGCCATTGCCTGCGCATTCGCTTTTACCTGAACAGCGTAATCATAAAATTCATCGCTCAAGGCTTCGCCGAAACCAATGGCTTTTGCCGCAATAATATGTTCCAATGGACCGCCTTGTGTACCCGGAAATACACCCGAATCCAGCAGTGACGACATCAGACGAGTTTCACCTTTTTGTGTTTTAATACCGAATGGATTTTCGAAATCATTCCGCATCATGATGATGCCACCGCGTGTACCCCGTAACGTTTTATGCGTAGTGGTCGTTACAATGTGTGCATGAGCGAGTGGATCATTTAGTAAACCTTTGGCAATCAGACCAGCTGGGTGCGAAACGTCGGCTAACAGAACCGCGCCAATTTCATCGGCAATAGCGCGTAGGCGGGCGTAATCCCAATCGCGACTGTAGGCCGATGCGCCACAGATCAGCATTTTAGGCTTTTCGCGCCTGGCCGTTTCTTCAACAACATCGTAATTAATTACACCCGTTTCTTTTTCAACTCCGTAGAAGGTCGGGCGGAAATATTTACCGGAAATATTGACAGGTGATCCGTGCGTCAGGTGGCCACCATGCGAAAGATTGAAACCAAGAATGGTATCGCCCGGTTGCAAACAAGCCAGGAAGACAGCCGTATTAGCCTGTGCTCCTGAGTGCGGTTGTACGTTAACCCAGCTTGCACCGAAAAGCTCTTTAGCGCGATCAATGGCAATTTGCTCAATCTGGTCAACCACTTCGCAACCGCCATAATACCGTTTGCCAGGTAGGCCTTCAGCGTATTTGTTCGTTAAAACACTTCCAGCCGCTTCCATAACGGCGGGCGACACAAAGTTTTCGGAAGCAATTAGTTCAATGCCCGATTCCTGACGGTGTTGTTCTTGAGCGATCAAATCGAACACCTGCGTATCGCGGGCGGTGGTGGCGGTTGTCATCAGAATAAGCGATTTATTAAGTTGGTTATCTGATTGTTCAGTAATTAATGCATAGGTGAACGTTCAGACATTTACAGCTACAAATGTACACCCTAAAACGGTAGGATAAGGAAGATTTTCGGTCAAAACCTATTATCATCTGCCTAAACGGTGAATTCGATTTTAAGGCACTAGCATTAAACCTTTTACATAGCTTATAATCTCATTAAAGATAGTGACTATTGACCAGAGTTGATAGTTAGTCAAGTTTAACAATTGAATACGAGCAAAATCAATTAGTTAACGTTATGAAAAGGCAATTAAAAGTATTCGCATTTGCAGGGCTATTATTTCCTGCCTTATTTTCAGCCTGTACTGCCACAACGACTGTACAGGGCCCTCCGACACAACGAGTTGAAGTTATTCCGGCTGCCCCTTCTGGCCGCCATGTCTGGATTCCAGGGCATTACGTGCGTCGCGGTCGTAACTATCGCTGGGTTGGCGGGCATTATCAGGTAGCCCCTAACCGGTATACCGCCTGGTCGCCAGGGCATTGGCAGCAAAGTCGTCGGGGACCCGTATGGGTTGAAGGCCATTGGCGATAAGCGATTTGTATAAAAAGTAAAGGCTAACAACTGGAATGTTAGCCTTTACTTTTTATACATTATTTTTCTTTTGCTACTATTTGATAGTGCATCGGTGTCATGCCTGTATACATTTTAAATTGTCGGTGAAAATGGGAGCTATTATTATAGCCACAATCGAGACCGACTTGTCCGACACTTAAATCAGATTCTGTGAGCAATTTTCGAGCGTGACCAATTCGTAGCTCGTTTATGTATTCGACAAAGGATTTGCGGGTACGTTTCTTAAAATATCGGCAAAAAGCGGCAGGAACCATACCCGCTACCGAGGCAATCTCCTCAATCCGAATTTCACGTCGGAAGTTCTCCAGAAGAAATTCTAAAACACGCTTCATCCGTTCTGTATCGGCTAAGCCTGGTGACAGTTGATAGCCATTACTAGCTAATAAATAAGTATCCCGATCATTAGACAATGCATGAAGCAATTGTAATAAATACAGCAACTGAGAAAAACCGCGTTCATTAATCAATTTCTCCATCGTTGAGGCTGCTAATTGGCTAGTTGCTGCGCCAAACCGCAACCCATAACGGGCCTGCTGAAGCAATCGCCGTATAGCACTCGCTTCTGGTACGTTTGCAAGTCCTAATTCATCGAACGAAGCCGGAAATTGGATCACAATTGACTCGGCTTGTTGAGCAGAATTGGGCTGATAAAACTCGTCATCATTACGCCAGAAATGAGGAAGGTTGGGCCCTAATAGAACTAAATCACCTGCCTGGAAAGGTTCAACATGATCGCCGACAAACCGACGTCCGTATCCTTTAACAATATACGTTAACTCGTACTCCGGGTGATAATGCCAGGGTGCATCAAAATAGGCCAGTTGAAAACGACGGACGAGTAATGAGCTTTGTTCGTTGATAACAACTTTTTCAAAGAGGGCTTTCATAAAGTATGCTATTTTGACTACACAATACGAACTATATAGGTAATATAATCAAAATTGCACACATATCGGTAAAACTACTGCGTTTTATCAAATCCTGGCGCTACTACTTTTGATCTATAAAATCCTTAATGTATTTGCTCATGGAAACTGTTACCGATAAAGAAACATTGGTGCACGAATTAGAAACTGAATACACTGTCAGTCAGGAGGCTATCGATTCCTATCGGAAAAATGGGTATGTAAAACTCAAGCACGTACTGAGTCCGGCCGTTCTGGATTATTATGGTGGTATTATTACTGATCTGGTTTTTAAACTGAATACGCTCACCAAACCGATGGAAGAGCGCACGACCTATGAGCGAGCGTTTCTACAAATCATGAACTTATGGCGGGAGGATGCTAAAGCGAAAGAATTCGTTTTCTCGAAACGACTGGCTAAAATCGCGGCTGATCTGATGGGCGTTGAAGGCGTTCGGATTTACCACGATCAGGCACTTTACAAAGAGCCATCAGGTGGCATTACGCCCTGGCATGCCGACCAATTTTATTGGCCGTTAGCTTCAACCAATACCGTTACGGTCTGGATTCCGCTTCAAGATGTTCCGATGGAAATGGGCCCCCTGGCTTTCGCGGAAGGTAGCCAGCATGTTGAAATAGGGCGTGATGTTGAAATTAGTGATGAAAGTGAAAAAATACTCGCAGACGAATTACAGAAGCAGAATTTCAGCATGAACGACACGCCATTCGAATTAGGCGAAGTGAGTTACCATGCTGGATGGACGTTTCACCGTGCTGGACCGAACGTGTCGAATAAGCCCCGGAAAGTAATGACCATGATTTATATGGATAAAGATCAGATCATCATGCAGCCGCGCAACCAATATCAAATTGCCGACCATGCCGCCTGGCTGGCTAGTGTTCCCGTTGGCAGTAAACCACAAGATGAAATGAATCCAGTATTGTTCAGCCGGTAAACAGACTTTGCCGCTATAATTAATTTAAGAACTCCCCGTGACTGTGCGGCCGGCGTCCCGGTCTTCACAGATACCCGTGCGTCAGCAAGCGTTACCATCCGGTAAGGCGTCTGTAAGGATACAGACCTAGGAAATGATGTTGATTTTGCGGCTGTGTAACATATACGCAGCCGCAAAATTCTAGACCTCAACCAGCATTGCTCCGTACGAATAACCTCCGCCAAATACGGTGATCACAATGTGCTGGCCTTTCTTAAACGTATCCCACTGCTCTGAAAGCGCAATTGCGCAGCCCGCACAACCCGTATTGCCATACCGCTGAATGTTTGAAATCAGCTTTTCTTCCGGCAAACCAAGCGTATTCATCACGTTTCGGGAAATACGCAGGTTCGCCTGATGAGGTAATACGTAATCAACATCGGCGAGGGTTAACCCGCAACGTTCAAGTGCCTGTAAACTGGCTTTGGGCATATACTGGCAGGCATTGATAAATACGTCACGTCCGTGCGGCATAGTCACACCACCGTCGGCAGGACGCATCATTACACCTGTCGTACCTTTTGGCGTGTGAGCCGCTCCACCGGTCAGCAAGGTTTTGATGGTGAAATCAGCTTCACTTTGTCGCTCTTTGGTGATCAGTAACGCCGAGGCTCCATCACCCCACAAATGCCCTGAAATCGTATCCTGCTCGTTATAATAAAGCGTATTATGCTCGGCGACAATTACCAGTGCCCGACTGGCTTTATTCAACGCAAAATAGCCTTCGACTACTTCAATCGCATTCAATAACGACGAACAGGCCGTCGAGATAGAAACAACGGGTATATCGGGAATCCCTAGATAATGTTGTGCTTCGTGCGCGAGCGAAACGATGGTATCGTAAGGAGTATAGGTTGCACCTACAATTAGATCAATGGTAGAGAGGTCGGTTTTTTCCTGGAGCTTTTTAACGACCTCAATGGTCATTGTATTCGTGTTCTCACCTGGAGCCGCTTTTCGTCGCTCCACAATTCCAGTACGTTCAATAATCCATTCGCTGGACAAGCCATTGAGTTGGGTAAAATGTTCGTTGCCAACTACCTCGGTTGGTAGGTAATGACTTACTGCATGTATATACATCAGGCCAAATAAGTTGGGCTACTCAGAGTAAACCCTTAATTAACGTCTAAAGTTAAATCCTTCCGGGAAAACGTGGTATTGAACATTAGAACAATACCACAAAGTGTTCGTAATATCTTGTTTTTGTCTCATTTTGAACTCGCTAATTATCCTCAAGTATGCGCTCGTAGAAGTTAAGTAGCTTACTTGCTTCGCTAGTCCAGTTATAATTCTGTTGAATAGCAGTATAACCTCGTTCGCCCATCGAACGCGCCTGGTCAGGGTGTTCGATCAAATAAGTGAGAGCCTGAGCGATCTGAATCGGGTCATCGGGCGACACGCAAATACCACAATTGTGTTTATCAACTATCTGCTGACACAGTGGGAAGTTTGACGTAATCACCGGCAAACCTAATGCCATATATTCAAATAGTTTGGTGGTATAGGATTCAGGATAATCGCCAACGGGTTTTAATAAAGCCAGTCCAGCCGTCGCCTTGGCCGTGTAAGAGAATGCTTTCCGTTGATCAGCGTAACCATAAAAGCGAAGATTTGTCTTGACTTGATCGAACTGGGGAAGCTTCTGTAAATCTTCATCCGTAAACGTGCGTCGCCCAAATAGATGCATGCTGAATTCAGGATAATCTGACTTGAGTTGCGCCAAAGCCTCGATCAACGTATCGAAAGCCCGTTCGAAACTGAGCCAGCCGATGTAGAAAAAAGAGGGCCGCTCTACACTAGGTTGATACGTTTGCCGGAACGGTTCAATGAACGAAACTAATGGATAATTGTAAATCACTTCGTATGGTTTCGCTAGTGAAGTGTAGGTAGTCAAATACCCATGTTCTGTGAAAATCAGATAGAAATTTCGGCGAGCAAGCTGATCGAACCAGTAGAATATTTTTTTTAGTAAAATGCCCTTATTGACCTGCTTCAGATGCATTTTCTTATGCAGATTCTCCTGCACCTCATAAACGATCGCTGCGCCAAAAAACCGAAATACGTAAGCAAACGGAAGGAATTCGGGAACGTAAACATGCACCAGTTTTGGGCGTAGGTGTAAACAGCGAAATAGAATGAACGGACAGGTTATAAACGTCCGCCAGATTACGCGCCGAAAATAGGGTAAGCGTATAAAGTGAATGTTGGGGGCAATGGCTGGGTCAGCGTGAGGAAGGACACAAAACACCTCATAATGTTCAGCCAAGGCCGGGCATTGTTTGAATACGATTCGTGGGTCCTGCGGTTGGTGAGCGGTACTTACATGCAGGATACGAATTCGATTCATTACTTTGGCTCCGGTGCACCTACACGGCCCGACATCGATGGAATAATCCCAAAGCTACGGAGTTCTGCGTCAATTTTCTGATTCCAGCGTTCCTGAGCAGCCTGATTAAGGCTATGATTTGTTTCGTCGTCGTACTGGGTTTGCATTCGATTCAGTTCCCGAAACGTTTCAATAAACTGATACTGAGCAATGCTATTGTAATCTTCGAGGGTTAAACTGTCTGCGTGAAGTTTTTTCTTAAAGCGCTCGACAATAATTTTAGTGATGTCGAAATGGCGTTGTTCGTGATTCAGCGCATACGCATTTTTGGCGTCAGGCCGTCCCCACGATGAGTTCTTCAACATATAGGCCTTAACTTTCAAGTTCAGGTTAATAACCCCATCTTTTACGCTACTCTTTCCTTCGTAAGAAAAACTGGTAAATACTTCAGCCGCGTAATGGCTGGATTTACGTGCCTCGCCCTTAAAATCATCCCAAGTCAGTTTGCGGGCCGGATTGTAGTGAACCGTATCATCGTTAGTGATTCGCGTGTCATCAATAAAATTAACCCGCAACGTTTTGGCCAGCTTTTCATTCTGATTGCTTTCCCGATTCATGTAATCGTTGAAATGACGCAGGGCACCAATTAACGTTTGCCGGATCGATGATTCAATAACATCAGTTTTTCCCAGAGGACGGACGTATTTAGTGCCGCCCTTATAATCCATCAGATGGGTAGTGGTTTCCTTGCCAGTATCGTCTTTGCCGAGTAAAACAAAGGCGACATCGAACGAAAATTGACCTGACACGCGATTTCCAGAAGCTGTTTCGACTACTTTACATTGCCGAATCTGCATGCCAACGGGTCGTAAAGCCTTATTTTGTTTCAATCCCTGATTAATAAATTGCTGAAAGCTGACGGAGATTCCTTTATCTAGGTCAACGGGTTGAGGAGACTGATTTAATTCTAAAGCCATGCGCGCAATGGGGCCGCGTTCTGGCCGTTGATCGATGATGGCAGCTACATAAAATTCTTTGGGTGTAAACGGGATGGATTCGGAGCGAAGCCGAATCGGATCAATTGACGGGGAAAAGGAAAGAAGCCCCGCGAAAAATGTAAGGATAAGGATATAACGCATATCGACTAAATAACGACTCCTTAAAACGAATAGTGCAGTATAACAGCAAAAACGCCCTTCGAGTTGGCTATTCGAAGGGCGTTGTATGAGTTAGTAAGTTAAGGCTAGTCAATCAGCATGGCTTTGCCGCTAACTACATCGTTTTCAACTGTTTTGAATTTTACATCGCGCTTTACAGAGCCATCAGGATACTGCACATTAACGCGCGCATTTCGGTCCAGTTTAGCAACTCGAGCCGGAACCTGCCGCTGAACAGGCATTGGTGGAGCGCCTGCACCCATTGCATCATTTTCAGCCATACGACGAGCGTATTCTTCGGGTCCAGTTGCTAAATGATCGTCCGTGAAATCGTCCGCGTTGGTCTGTAGTTTGGGTTGCGGCTGAGGCTTACGCTGTGCTGGAGCCTGACGAATTTCCTGTTGAACTTCCTGGGCTTCCTGAGCTGGAATGTCGGCTTTGGTCAGGAAGCTAATCGTATCAAAGTTCACTTTATTAAGGAACCGTTTGAACAACTCTACCGATTCGAATTTATAGACCAGCAATGGGTCTTTTTGCTCAAATACAGCGTTTTGCACAGATTGCTTTAAATCGTCCATTTCGCGGAGGTGTTCTTTCCACTCCTGGTCGATAACCGACAAGGTGACCGCTTTTTCCATCTCCGTCACGATTTCACGAGCGCCCGAATCAACCGCTTTCTGCAAATCCGACACGACTGTTAATTCGTGAATACCATCCGAAAAAGGAACCACAATATTCTTAATCTGATGACCTTGCTCCTGCAGTACTTGTGTCAGAACGGGGAAGGCTTTTTCAGCAATTGCATGGTTTTTAGCTTGATAGCTCGCTTCTGCTTCTTCATACATCCGGCGAATCTGATCGGGTCTTTTCAGGCGATTGAATTCTTCGGCGCTTAAGCTTGGCGAGAAACCAAGTGTAGTCAACAACTGAAGCTTGATTTCTTCGTAATTACCCTCTGCATTGTTGATCGTCTCTTCAACGACATCGTACATCGTGTTGGCAATATCGAGCGGCAGCCGGTCGCCAAACAGGGCATTCCGACGACGCTTGTAAATCGCTTCACGTTGGTAATTCATGACGTCATCGTACTCAAGCAAACGCTTCCGAATGCCGAAGTTATTTTCTTCAACTTTCTTCTGCGCCCGTTCGATCGATTTCGTAATCATCGAGTGCTGAATCACTTCGCCTTCTTCCAGCCCCATGCGGTCCATGACCTTCGCAATCCGCTCCGAACCGAACAAACGCATCAGGCTATCTTCCAGAGAAACGAAGAATTGCGACGTACCCGGATCGCCCTGACGACCCGAACGACCGCGCAACTGCCGGTCGACCCGACGCGATTCGTGACGTTCTGTACCGATAATGGCCAATCCACCAGCCGCCCGCGATTCAGGAGTCAATTTAATATCCGTACCCCGACCGGCCATGTTGGTAGCAATCGTAACCGTACCTGGCAAACCCGCCGTTGCCACAATTTCAGCTTCGCGCTGGTGGTATTTAGCGTTCAGAACCTGGTGCTGAATCTTACGTAATGTCAGCAGACGACTGAGCAACTCAGAGTTTTCAACCGAGGTTGTACCGACCAGTACCGGACGCCCTTTTTCGACCAGACTCGTAATTTCTTCAACAACCGCATTGTACTTCTCCCGAACGGATCGATACACTTTGTCCTCCTCATCTTTCCGGCTAATGGAACGGTTCGTTGGAATAACAACGACGTCCATTTTATAGATCTGCCAGAATTCAGAGGCTTCCGTTTCGGCAGTACCCGTCATACCAGCTCGCTTGTGATACATCCGGAAGTAATTCTGGAGCGTAACCGTAGCGTAGGTCTGTGTGGCATCCTCTACTTTTACATTCTCCTTCGCTTCAACAGCCTGGTGCAAACCATCGGACCAACGACGGCCTTCCATAATCCGGCCCGTCTGCTCATCAACGATTTTCACCTTTCCGTCCATAATAACGTACTCCGTATCTTTTTCGAAGAGCGTGTACGCTTTCAGTAACTGGTTGACCGTGTTGATTCGCTGCGTTTTTACGGCGTAATCACGGATAACGGCTTCTTTATGAAGAATTTTCTCCTGTTCCGAAAAATCCTCATCTTTCTCAATCGCGTTGAGATCAATCGATAAATCGGGCAGAATGAAGAAGTTTGGATCTTCCCCTGAACCAGTGATGTAGTCGATTCCTTTTTCAGTGAGGTCGATGCTGTTATGACGCTCGTCGATAGTGAAATACAACGGAGCATCGGCTTCGGGCATCAGTTTCTGGTTTTCAGCCAAATAGATCGCTTCCGTTCTTTGTAAAAGCGCTTTATTACCGGTTTCACTCAAAAATTTGATAAGCGGTTTGTGCTTAGGTAAGCCACGATGCGCCCGGAACAAAGACAAGCCGCCTTCTTTTTCATCACCAGCAGCAATTTTCCGCTTGGCATCATTTAGATAATCATAAACCAATTTGCGCTGCGCTTCCACGACACGCGATACTCGAGGCTTCAATTCAGCGTAGTCCTGCTCATCACCACGAGGGACAGGGCCACTGATAATCAGCGGAGTTCGTGCATCGTCAATCAACACCGAGTCAACCTCATCGACCATTGCGTAATGGTGTTTACGCTGTACCAGTTCGGCTGGTTCACGCGCCATGTTGTCACGCAGATAGTCGAAGCCAAATTCGTTGTTAGTGCCATATGTAATATCCGCCAGATAAGCCTGCTTCCGTTGCTCAGAGTTCGGTTGGTGTTTGTCGATACAATCCACGCGTAGGCCGTGAAACTCAAATAGCGGAGCCATCCACTCGGAGTCGCGTTTGGCCAAATAATCGTTGACCGTTACGACGTGTACACCCCGACCCGCCAGTCCATTCAGGAATGCAGGAAACGTAGCAACAAGGGTCTTACCCTCACCCGTGGCCATCTCTGCAATTTTACCCTGGTGCAATACAACGCCCCCAATAATCTGAACATCGTAGTGGATCATGTCCCATTTGATGGGTGTTCCGGCGGCATCCCAACGATTAGCCCAGTGAGCGGTATCGCCGTCAATGACTACATTTTTCTTACGTATAGCCAATGCCCGGTCAAAGTCGGTAGCTGTGACAGTAAGCTGTTCGTTTTGGGTAAACCGACGAGCTGTTTCTTTAACGACTGCAAACGCACGGGGCAGAATGTCTAGTAATACGCGTTCGAGTTCGGTGTTTCGATCGGCTTCGAGTTTATCGATTCGGTTGAAAAGTTGCTCTTTTTCGTTGACATCCACATCAGGTTGACCTGCCTGTTCCGTCAATTCGGCCAGTTGATTGTCAATATCAGCTAGTTCATCAGCAATCTGGGCTTTGAGGGCCGCTGAAAACTGTCTTAGCTCATCATTAGAAAGGTCTTTTAAGCGAGCAAATTCGGCGTTTACCTTCTCAACGTAGGGGAGCAGTTCTTTGATATCCCGCTGTGATTTGGTACCGAAAAGTTTAGCTATCAGGTTAATCATTTTGTTAGTCGTTAGTCATTAATTGCTAGTCGATAGCATGGAATCGTCAGCACTTACTACTGACTCAGAACTATCGACTAACGACTCTTTTGTGTACAAATTTAATGCATTAGAGCGGGACTTCAACGCAGCAGGCATCCCAACCCAGGCTCCTTATTGAATGGGAACGCTGATTTGCAGGAAATCTATTACTTTTGCAGTTCAATTTTTGGCCCAACAGCCACTGTTCATGCGTACTAAGGACAAATTGTCACGTTTTATCTCATATACAGGACTCTATCAGGTCATTTTCCTGCTATTTTTACTGACAACCTCGTATCAAGCCTTTTCGCAGCCC
Organism: Spirosoma harenae; assembly: GCF_054776975.1. Classification (NCBI taxonomy): domain Bacteria; kingdom Pseudomonadati; phylum Bacteroidota; class Cytophagia; order Cytophagales; family Cytophagaceae; genus Spirosoma; species Spirosoma harenae. Next base: position 531,037 of record NZ_BAAHBD010000006.1, read on the forward strand.
ACCCGCTCCCGAGTAGATCAGTTATCGGATGAAGATGTAGAAAACTTTTATCGACGAGCACAAGCTAGTGGTCTTAGTGAAGCTCAGATTGAGCAGGCGGCCATGTCGCAGGGGTATACGCTTGATGATATAGCTAAAATGCGTAAGCGGATTGACGCAATTCGCTCACAAACAAGTCGTCCATCAAGTTCAACTGCACCACAAACAACAGGACGAACCTTACCAACGGATTTATCCCGTCGGACTGATACAACACTTACCACTCGTAAAGACACAATTCGTGGACTGCGTGTATTTGGTGCGTCGTTATTTGAAAATGCCAATCTGTCATTTGAGCCTAATTTGCGCATTGCTACACCACGAAATTATGCCGTTGGACCCGATGATGAAATTCGAGTTGACATTGCCGGAGCCGCAACTGGCGAGTACGTGTTGAAAGTCAGTCCAGATGGCACTGTAAAAGTTCCTAATCTACCTCCTATTATCGTTAGTGGTTTAACGATTGAGCAAGCTGAACAGCGGATTATTGCCCGGTTACGACAGGGCGGATACCAGGGCTTGGGCGTGCCTGGAAGTGGCACAACTGCCAATGTGACTCTCACAAATATTCGTAGTATTCGGGTTACACTCGTTGGCGAAGTGGTGCATCCAGGAACATATACAATTTCGTCGCTTGGTTCAGCCTTCAATGCGCTTTATCTGGCTGGAGGCCCTAATCCTGAAACAGGATCGTTTCGCAAAATCAGTGTAATTCGTGGCAATCGGATTATTCGAACGATTGATTTATACGACTTCATTCTTCGGGCTGATCAACGCGACAATATTCAATTGCGCGATCAGGACGTTATCCGTGTAGCCGACTATGATACGAGGGTAGAATTGACAGGACAAGTACGTCGGCCAGCTATTTTTGAACTACTGCCAGGAGAGAAGCTGAGCACGTTGCTTAGTTTTGCAGGCGGTTTTGCTGACGAAGCCTATCGCGCATCGATTACACTTCGACGGAATACAAACCGTGAACGTCGCATACTTACAATTACCCAGGAGCAGATACCGAATTTTGTACCACAACGAGGGGACAGGTACGAAGTTGGTAAAATACTAGAACGATATGAAAACCGGGTTCAGGTATCTGGGTCGGTTATGCGTCCGGGTGATTATGCTCTTGAGCCTGGATTAGAGACAGTTCGACAACTGATCGATAAAGCAGAAGGGTTGCGCAAAGATGCATTTATGGGTCGGGCTACGATTATCCGTGAACGCCCTGACATGGATAGAGAAAATTTATCCTTCGATTTGGGGAAATTGATGCGTAATGAAATTCCTGATATCCCGCTTCTTCGACAGGATAGTCTGACTATTTTATCGATCCGTAATTTGCGAGAACGGTATTACGTTACAATAAAAGGTGCGGTCAATCGTCCTGATACAATTGAGTTTGTAAACAATATGAACGTGGCTGATTTGATTGCATCAGCTGGCGGTTTTCAGGAAGGAGCTCAACCGAACCTAATTGAGGTATCCAGGCGAATCCGTCAAGACACGGGTAGTATTCGCAACACATTACAGGAAATTTATCGATTTGCCATTGATCGAAACCTACAGATTACCCCACTGGAAGGAAGCTCACCTGAATTTAAGCTTCAGCCATTTGATATTGTGTATGTTCGCACATCGGTAAATTATGAGTCTCAACGGCAAGTATACGTTTTTGGAGAAGTAATGCAGCCGGGCTACTACTCTATTTTTAGCAGGGAAGAAAGAATCAGTGATATTATTAAGCGGGCAGGTGGCATTAAACCTCAGGCTTATATGCTTGGCGCTCAGTTTAAACGGCAAGGGCAGATTATTGCTAACGACTTAAGTAACATTCTGACGAATTCGGGAGTTGAGGAAAATTTATTGGTGCGAGGAGGAGATTCACTTTATATTCCTCAAAAGCCCGAAATAGTAGCTGTGCAGGGAGCCGTCTTAAACCCATCAGCTATAAGTTACAAGGCAGACTATAAATTTGGCGACTATATTAATGAAGCTGGCGGATTTACCGATAATGCTAGAAAAACAAAAGCATACGTAGTTTATCCCAATGCCCGCAAAGATCGAACACATCGGTTTTTATTCTTTTCTTCCCGACCCAAAGTATATCCTGGCTCAACCATTGTCGTTCCGTTTAAACCCTTAGATAATAACAAATTGAGCGTAGCTGAACGCCTTGGGATTTTGTCGCTATTAACGACTGTATCAATTGCGTTGGTCAATTTACTTCTTCGCTAATAATTGCTTCTATACTATGTCTATTGCGGAGGATAAGACAACAAATACACCAAAAGAAAGCGGAATCGAAATTCGCTTGAACGATATTATAACCGTTCTAAAATCCAGTACGCGTCGACTCATTTTAGGGGGGCTAATTGGTTTAGTAATAGGCGCTTTGTACGCGTTTTCTAAGCCGAATATTTTTAAATCTACTGCAACACTATTGCCTGAAGTACAATCTAAAAGTGGCATGGGGGGACTAAGTTCGCTGGCTGGTTTAGCCGGGCTCAATGTTGATAATATTAATGGTCCGGATGCCATTCGTCCTGAACTATATCCGGATGTATTAAAGAGCATTCCGTTTGCCTTAGAACTGCTAAAACAAGAAGTATATTCTAAACAGCTAAAAACGAAACTGACGTTTGAGGCTTATATAACGGAAACAGGGAAGAGCGCAATCGGGTCAATGTTAGCCAAATTATTTCCTCCCTCTTCCGATAAAATAGAACTCGCAGATCCAAAAAATTTCAGTAAAGCCATTCAATTAACAACGGAGCAGTATAATTTAACGAAAGCAGTATTAGCGGGTATTGATCCACAATACGATAAAAAATCGGGTATAATAACAATTACAGCCACAGAAACAGACCCCGTTGTTGCAGCTACCGTAGCTCGATTATCAGTAGAATATTTAACGAATTATATAACGGGTTATCGCACAGAAAAAGCCCGAAGACAGGTCATTTTTCTTGAACAGCGAGTGAGTGAATCCAAAGCTCGCTATCAGGCAGCAGAGTATGCGATCTCTAATTATCGGGATCGAAACCGAAACGTCTACTTAGAAACGGCTAAAATAAATGAACAACGGCTTCAGGCTGATTATCTGCTTGAGCAGACAGTTTATAATGACCTATCAAAACAGTTAGAGCAAGCTAAAATAAAAGTTCAGGAAGATACGCCTGTTTTTAAAGTTCTCGAGCCGCCAACCGTTCCATTACGAAAAAGTGCCCCTGGTCGCACATTGATCATGCTTGGCTTTGCCGTTGTCGGAGCTATAGTAAGTTTATTAATTACGGTAGTTCGTAAAAGGGATCAAATTTTCAGGGCCGTATGAAAAGAGCCCTGATTTGTGGTATATCAGGCCAGGACGGGGCTTATCTGTCTCAATTGTTGCTAAACAAAGGCTATGAGGTATATGGAGGATCACGTGATGCGCAAATCGCTTCATTTGGTAACCTGGTTCGATTAGGTATTCGAAAGAATATTCAACTGGTATCGATAAGTATTAGCGACTTCCGGAGTGTACTTCAAACCCTACAGCGCGTCAAACCCGACGAAGTGTATAATCTGGCGGGACAAAGTTCAGTAGGCCTATCGTTCGAACAACCAGTCGAAACGCTGGAAAGCATTAGTGTCGGAACCCTTAATCTGCTAGAAGCTATTCGGTTTAGTAATTTGCCGATCAAGTTTTATAACGCGGGTTCCAGTGAATGCTTTGGGGATACTGGAAACCTGGCAGCCGATGAAATGACCCCTTTTCGTCCGCGTAGCCCGTATGGTGTAGCCAAAGCAGCCGCTTTTTGGCAAGTTGCGAATTACCGGGAAGCTTATCAATTACATGCTAGTACTGGTATCCTGTTCAATCATGAATCCCCGCTGCGCCCTGAACGATTTGTAACGCAGAAGATCGTTATGGCTGCCTGTAGGATATCGCAGGGAAGCTCGGAAATATTGACGCTAGGGAATATAGACATAGCCCGTGACTGGGGGTGGGCGCCTGAATACATTGAGGCTATGTGGCTAATGCTCCAGCAGCAAAAAGCTGACGATTATGTTATTGCCACTGGTCAGACCCACAAGCTAAGTGATTTCATTCAGACAGTTTTTGAGGCTGTTGGCCTTGACTGGCATAATCACGTCCATATTGATCCTGCCCTTTTCCGTCCGACTGATATTGCCGAAGGACACGCAAATCCAGCCAAAGCCAACAAGGAGTTAGGATGGATTGCTCAATATACGATGCAGGATGTCGGGCGATTCATGGTACAGGAATATCAAAGACAATATTATTAATCGTTGATAGAATCATAGCTTGTTAAGAATCGGTGTAGTAAGTCATGTTGATCGTTATTTTAATAATCAGGTAGCGGTCGAGGCATTGTCTTACTATCCCTATCTTTGTCAGAGTTAAATCGGAAGTAACAACTAGCTGAGTAATCAGCTCTTTTAAAAGCGTATGTTGATGCTAGTTGCCTATTAATAAAATAAATCGTTTGATTACTTGTAGTCAATTAGGGGTTTCGAAGTGGGGGCGTTTAGGCAACCAGTTATTTCAGATTGCTGCTACGCTGGGTATTGCCCATCGAAATGGTCAAGCTGCCATTTTTCCTGCCTGGTCCTATAGCCATTGCTTTGCCCACCCACTGCCTCAAGGGCATTTACCAGATGCTCAGGTATATAAACACGATAGTCAATTTTACCAACCGATCGATTTGCCGGCTGGTAATTGGGACTTGCAAGGATTCTTTCCAAGCGAGAAGTTTTTTGATGCGATAGCTCCCGACATCCGACGACAGTTTGAACCATCCGCTGATGTATTGGCCTACATCGATCAGAAATACGGTAGATTGCTGGCTAAATGTCCCTGTAGCATACATGTTCGTCGAGGAGATTATCTGCAATTAAATTGGGATTTTCCAACACAATCATTGGCTTATTACCAGCATGCCATTCAACAATTCCCGACAGATACACTATTTCTGATTTTTTCAGATGATATAGCCTGGTGTCGGCAACACTTTGTAGGATCGCAGTTTGAGTTTGTTGAAAAGGAGGAGGATATCATCGACCTGCTGCTAATGAGCCGTTGCTCCAATCATATAATAGCCAACAGTACGTTTAGTTGGTGGGGAGCATGGCTAAATCCTAATTCCGATAAAGTTGTATTATGTCCTGCTCGTTGGTATGGTCCAGGTGTATCGGCTCGCCCGCAACACTATACGCGTGATCTATACGCTCATGGATTCCAGCCTCTATTATTACCGGGAGAGCGTCAGTGGCGAATTAATTTGTACTATGCTCTTTCTCACCCCTTTTATGCTGCCTGGTCTAAAACATATACCTTCCTTTTGCGAATATATGGGCTGGAAAGTGTCAGAAATATTGTTAAAAAGTTTAAATCCTAAAAAAGGTTAAAGATAAACCTACATTTTTTATCAATGTCAATCTATATTTTTTGTGACATGATTTGAAATTAATTTAGTTCTTCATATGCTCAATACCGAAACGCTGAAAGGCTATAGTCGACGTAAAATATTCGATCTTGTAAAAAATATAGGCTGGATATTTTTTGATAAAATATTTCGTATGGCGGCTAGTTTGATAATTGGCGTATGGATTGCCCGTTATCTAGGCCCTTCGCAATTTGGCGTTTTGAATTATGTTTCGATTTTTCCATTAGTACTTACTGCTTTTGCTGGATTAGGCCTGACAAATATTCTATTTAATGAGTTTGCTAGTGAAACTAGCTCGACCGTGATCAAAAGCTTAGCCATTACTAGTTTTTTTATAAAATTAATGGCCGGCCTTTTATCGTTTATCTTAATTGTTCTGGTTAGCGTGTATATACACACTGACCTGATGATGAACATTCTTATAACTATATCGGCAACTAGTTTAATTATTCAAAGTCTCGATATCGTGGACGTTTATTTTCAAAGTCAGCGTATCGTCCAATATTCAATTATTCCTAAACTAATTGTTTTTTTTATTGCGACTGGCTTTAGAGCTTTTGGGCTTTGGCATAAAGCGGATCTTCTCTTTTTTGTAGTTATCACTTCAGTTGAGCTAGTGGCTAGTTCATTGCTTTCCTTTGGTGTTTATGCGAACTATGTCAAGTTAAAATTTTCTGAACTAACCCTCGACTGGAGTCAGGCTAAACACCTAGTGCGCCTGTCATGGCCGTTAATGCTATCAGAGTTATTTTTGTTTCTTTACGTACGCGTTGACTTATTGATGATCAAACAATTATCAACGACCACTGAACTGGGAAATTATAGCGTAACCATTCGTATTACAGATATTTGGTATTTTATACCTGTTGCTATCACGACAGGTATGATGCCCAGTATAATTAATATGCGACTAGTGGATTATAAAGAATACCTTAATCGGTATACTTATCTGTTAAATACACTGGTTGCTTTAAGTATTACTATAGCAGTAGGCTGTACGTTGACCGCCGATTGGATCATAAATTTGTTATACGGCGCTCAATATCAAGGTGTAGGTGCCGTTTTTAGCCTTAATATCTGGATTGGCGTTTTTGTCTTTCTGGCCATAGGATCCGACCGATGGTTTATCCTGGAAAGTATGCAGCGTTTTGTGCTGTATAGAACCATAGCGGGTGCCCTAGTGAATATCATTTTAAATCTGATCCTTATTCCTTTATATGGTGCGCTTGGTGCATCAATTGCCACTTTAGTATCTCAGACTTTTGCATCGTATGTCATCAACGGCTTCTTTTCAAAGTCAAGAGAAATTTTCAGGCTTCAAACGAACGCTTTATTGTTCTTGCCCATATTCTTACGAAAAATGGCTTTAAGAGCCTTTTCCTAGTTTAGACCTTCAGTTTAGATAGCTTTTTCAATTCTCTTTGTGAAAACGAGAATTTTACCTGCATCACCATCAGCATACATTTAGATATCTGAGCCCGTTAATCTGGCTTCAGCCTTTTAAATCTCGAATTGAATTTTCTATTATATTGGGTGTTCTGAAAATTTATTTTTGAATAAATGCAGGCAGAACTAACCAGCTATTCGAAACCTCACTCTCTCTACTACGGCTTAAATAGCCCCGATTTAGCCATTTCCAATAGTTAAGCATAGTATATAACTTATTGATGTAATCAATTTACATATTGACGGGAGATACTTGCGGAATGGTTACAGTTTGGATATATTTGAACATCTACTTGTGTTTTTCCAATATAATCTAAATTGTACCTATTATGGCTTTGAAGAAAATAGTAAAAAATATTATAGGAGAAAGGCTCATCTGGAAGACCAAACAGTTGCTTGAAGGGTTTTCTCCAACAGAACAAGAGTTAATTTCGAAACGTAAATTATTCTACAAAAAATTTATAAATAAAAATGATTTATGCTTTGATGTAGGCGCCAATATTGGTAATAGAATAACGCCATTACTTCAAATTGGGGCGAAAGTAATTGCCGTTGAACCGCAGGAAACTTGTTATAAAGTATTAGAATATAAATTTGATAAAAAAATAACTATTATAACGAAAGGCTTAAGTGATAAAGCGGGGATTAAGAAATTCCATATTTCCAAAACAAATACTATTTCCTCCTTTTCTGATGAATGGATAAATTCTGTAAAAACAGATCGTTTTAAGGAATACAGTTGGGATACCACTATTGATGTTGAAATGACCACACTTGATAACCTTATTGATCAGTATGGACTACCTGCATTTATAAAAATTGATGTTGAAGGCTATGAACTTGAAGTTTTAAAAGGTCTCACTAAGCCCGTAAAAATGATTTCTTTTGAATATACAGTTCCTGAACAAACTCATAAAATTTTTGACTGTATTAATCTAGTTAGAGAAAATAATCCTACTATTTTATGTAATTATTCAATAGGAGAAAGTATGGAATGGGAAATGGAAAATTGGCTTACTGTTGACGATTTTTTTAGGTATATCAACGAATCAAATTTTGTTAACACTGATTTTGGGGATATTTATCTAAAACAAGGCAGTAATTAAATCAGATTTAGGCCATTAGATAGATCATCACAATTCAGATAATCGTTCTACTGCGTCGAATCGGGTATATTTGTGTTTGGAGATCAGTTTATTGTGCTCAAATCTATTTGCACAAGGGTATTGATATACTCAACAACGCATTTATTCTATGGATTCTAAGTTGCATTTTAGTACGCCCATTCTCTTACTACTATTCAATAGGCCAGATCTCGCTCAGTGTGTATTTGAGCGTATCAGGCATATACAACCAAGATTTTTGTTTATAGCTATTGATGGTCCACGTCCAGATCGCCTTGGCGAAGCTGAAGCAGTATACCAATGCCAGCAGTTAGTTGAAGCAGTTGATTGGCCATGCACGATAAAGACACTCTTCCGAAACGAAAATTTAGGTTGTAAACGAGCGGTTAGTTCGGCCATTAGCTGGTTTTTTGAACAGGTCGAAACAGGCATTATTTTAGAAGACGACTGTCTGCCAGATAACGCTTTTTTTCATTACTGCCAGGATATGCTGACTCGTTATAAAAATGACGAGCGAGTTATGCATATAAGTGGAGCTAACCTTGTTTCGGATCATCGGTGGTCAGATGACTCCTACCTTTTTACCGCAATTTGTCACATTTGGGGATGGGCTAGCTGGCGTCGGGCCTGGCAGAAGTATGATGTAACTATGGCTACCTACCCAACTCGCCGGGAAAGCCTAATTACGCATCGAATTCCTGATCCGATCTCTCAAACATACTGGCTCACTATGTTTGATAATTGCTATAAAGGAAATGTCGATACATGGGATTTCCAATGGGTGTATAGCATATGGGCAAATGATGGTTTAGGTATTTTACCGGACCGGAATCTGATCACGAATATTGGCTTTGGTGAACAGGCTACCCATACCAAACTATCATCTCCGTTTGCGGCTTTACCAACTTTACCGTTTACAGAAATTCACCATCCCGCTAAGGTCGAAGAGAACATCGCTGCAACTACATTTTTATGCCAAACACTTTATCGACCCCAGTCACGATTGTCAATTTGGGCGGACAAAGTGAAAATTAGGCTATCTTTGTTAAAAAAAAAGTGGGCTAATGACTTGTAAAGTATGCGGTTCCCGAACGGAAGTATGTATGTCGGCTCCTGTTTTGGGTAAATACGATGTGAACTATTACAAGTGCGTATCGTGCCAATTCATCCAAACTGAAACTCCCTATTGGCTGCCAGAAGCCTATTCAAGTGCTATCGCTAACCTGGATATCGGACTAATTTCGCGTAACGAAGTAGCGGCTTTGTTAGTACAGGCAATTGCTCACCATTTCTTTGATCGGCAAGGTCGTTACGTAGATTACGGGGGGGGGTATGGCATGCTTGTTCGAATGATGCGCGATAGAGGTTACAACTTTTCCCGTTTTGATACCTATTGCGAAAATCTTTTTGCAAACGGATTTGATGTTTATAAACCTGATCCTGCACCCAGCTTTACCTTATTAACTGCCTTCGAGGTATTTGAGCACCTTGAAAATCCAATAGAGGATGTACGCCAGATGCTAGCCTATAGTCGCTCTATTTTGTTGTCGACTGAACTACAGCCTGCTGGTTTAATTTCCCCTAAATCCTGGTGGTATGTGCTGCCCGAAACAGGTCAGCACATTGCCTTATACAGTCGCCGGTCGATGGAAGTATTGGCAGAACAATTTAACCTGCGTTATTACGGAGGTAAAAATAATTTTCACCTACTCACAGATCAACCTGTTAACGGACGTCTATTTACAGCCCTGACAGATTGGCGTATCGCCCGGATATATAATATGATTGCCCGATCAAGACAGGTTTCCTTACTGGATACTGATTATCGGCAAATGAGGGAAAAATTTGCTAATGAATCTATTCTTTGATCATCAAACATTTATTGAGCAACCTTATGGGGGTATTTCGCGGTATATTGTTGAATTAGCGAACGGTATTAATGCAACTCCTCCTCACCATGCCCGGTTGTCATTACTGTATGCTGAAAATGTTTATCTCCCCCAGGCGTCTTCAGCTCTAACTTCTTTATTAGGCAGGAGATTTCGTGGTAAAAGACAAGCATTGACCAAACTCAACAATGTCTATAATCAAATGCAACTGCTTAGGCAGCCGTTTGACGTGTTTCATGCAACCTACTACGATCCCTATTTTTTGCCCTATATTGGCAAGAAGCCCTTCGTTGTCACGTTTCATGATATGATTCATGAACGATATATTCAGGATTATCCTACGCTAAGTGCTGATCGGCGTATTATCCAGAATAAGAAACGTTTAGCCGAACAAGCTACTAAACTCATTGCTGTATCTGAATCAACAAAACGTGATCTGGTAGAACTGCTGAATATTGATCCCGATAAAATTCAGGTTATCTACCACGGATCATCTCTAGCACCTAGTCTAAAGCAGCCAAATAAAACTGATCTGCCTTATTTAATATACGTTGGTAGTCGTCAGGCTTACAAAAATTTTCAGAGTCTTGTAGAAGCAATTGCTCCTCTATTGAAAAAAGAGGATTGTTTCCTGGTTTGCGCTGGAGGTGGTCCATTCACTACCGAAGAGCAGGAATTGCTGCAAACATTGCAAATCACTAAACAGGTTTTATGGAAGCCAATTTACAGCGACGACACGCTTCGTGAATTATATCAGGGTGCACAGGCGTTTATCTATCCATCACGTTACGAAGGATTTGGTATACCGATTCTGGAGGCTTTTGCCTGTGATTGTCCATGTATTGTGAGTAATACTAGCTCGCTTCCTGAAGTAGCAGGTGATGCAGCGCTTTATATAGATCCAGCTCTTCCTGACTCGATATATCATGCTGTTGACAAACTACTAAAGGATTCAGATTTACGAAAAACACTAATTCAAAAAGGCCGTCAACGATTAAGCCAGTTTTCCTGGAAACGTGCGGTTGCAGAAACAATTAGCCTTTATCAAACTATTGTTTAAGCCAATTTATTCGTCTGTACCCATTTATTAACGTCACTGCCATAAATGGTCTGGACAAGCTAACAGGCAAATTTGCTATCCTTCTGCTATGAAAAAACCTCTTGTATCAGTCATTACGGTCGTTTATAATGCCCATCCAACCTTGGAAGCAACCATTCAAAGTGTGCTTAACCAGGATAGCGAATTGGTTGAATACTGGATTATTGATGGAGGAAGCACAGATGGATCGGTAGAACTGATTAAGCGTTATGAAGATCGGCTGGCGGGTTGGTGTAGTGAGCCAGACAATGGTATTTACGATGCCATGAATAAAGGAATTGATCGCGCAAATGGCGAATGGATTTATTTTTTAGGGGGAGATGATACGCTAAGACCCGATATCATAAATCAATTAAAACCCCACCTGAATGCACAATACACAATGGTATTTGGGGATATACTGTTCGACAATGGTCATAGATATCATTCATTTCTGGGCCCTAGAACTGTTTTGCAAAATACAGTCCATCATCAGAGTGCTTTTTATAATGCTTCTCTATTTGTCGGTTATCGGTACGACCCGACGCTAACCATCGTATCGGAGTACGATATTCATTTAAGGCTATATGTACAGAAAGCCTCTGTAAAGTACGTTCCTATAATAATAGCCGACTGTGCAACTGGTGGAGCCAGCAGCGAACTGCCGCGTTCGTTAAGAGAGACGAATCGCGTGAGAATGCGTTATGTAGATAGTAAATTGAAAAATAAATTTCTGTCTGCTTTCTTAGGTCTATACTATTTTCAGAAAAGGGTAAGGTATTTACTATACGGACATCGAGTATAAACTGTAGACTTATCTCCTGAAGTAAGTTGTCAAGTGATCCAATCAGGCTATACTAACGAATCAATGAGCCAACCTCTTATATCAATTATCATTACAGTACTCAACGGGGCAGAAACGATAAATGAGACGTTAATCAGTATTGCCAATCAAACGTTTCCGGACTACGAATTAGTAATCGTAGACGGAGGAAGTAAGGATCGTACTGTAGAAATAATTAATGCCAGTTCGGTAAAAAAGAAGACTATACGGGTAATGCCTGGCCTTGGTTTATATGCCGGATTAAACGCTGCTGTTAAGTTATCAGTAGGAGAATGGCTTTACTTTATGGGGGCCGATGATGCATTACATAGCAAAGACACTCTACAAAAAGTAGCCGAGATACTTAAACGAAAGCAAACCGATGCTAGAGTTATTGTAGGTGACGTTGACTGTGTGCGGCAAGGCGAACGTCTCAGACCTAAGTTTGGATCACCTTACCTGATGCGCCACCAGGTACATCATCAGGGAATGTTTTACGATAGAAACATTTTTAACGACCTATTGTATAACGAACAGATGCGAATCGCGTCGGATTATGAATTCAATCTGAAATTGGCCCTACTTGGTATACCCCACCAATCAATGGATATTATTATATGTGATTTTGGTGGAGATGGCATTAGTGAAAATCAACTGAAAAAGGGATACGCTGAAATGCAACAGGCCCACAAACGACTTTTTAAAGGGTTCGGGCTTTACTGGGTAATGAATTATTTTTGGCTTCGACGTACTACTGGAGCCATGCTTCGGCGCTTTAATCTCTTTGGCTTTAGGTCAGGTCTTAAGAGATTGTTTGGGTAAATTACTAAAAGAAGTTAAGCCTATATTAACTAGCTGATATGGAAATAGATTTTAGTACATTACCATTTGTAATTAGTTTAGCAATAGGATTTCTTATTGTTTACACTCTACTATACTACCGATTTGTTTATTCAATTATTGATCCTCTTTTTATTTGGGTAGTTACGACCGCATTTTCTAGTGTATTGGCTACTCAGGTAATTCCTGACACACAAAGTATTCTCCACTTTTTTGGTTGCCAAATTGCAGTATGGACAGGATTTTTAGTCGCTTATCGACGAGCAAATTCATTAGAAAAAAAACTAACCGAATCAGAACGCATTTATAATTTCACCGGCCAATCTCTTTTACGCTGGGCTACCTATTTTCTTTTGGTTATTTATATTATCTCAAATATTATTATTGGGTATAAAAAAGGGTTTGCTATTCTATCAGATGCGCCAACTCAATCTAAAATCGAGAACTTTACAGAGGGATTCGGGCTATTCAGAAAAATAAACTGGAGTGCGGGGACTTTCGTTTCCACATCGCTGGTTTATATGTACCTTATAAAAAGAAGAAAACAAGATTTATTATTTTTATTACTTGTCGCTTTCTTTTATTCGCTAGATGGATCAAAAGCTGCCCTTTTGCAAATTGCGGTTTCTGCAGGCATTGTGTTTTATCATCCCTTGTTTTCTGAAGAACAGCAATTGCTGGAAAAAGTTAAGCGTTATATACCCATATTTATATTAATCGCCATGAGTACTGTTACGATAGTACTTATGAAAGAAAATGATGGGTTAGATGCTGCTTTTTTTGCTTTTATAAGGCGTTTGTTATACAGCGCAGATTCGCTCTTATATTATTTCCAGCCTGTTAATATTGCTTATTTCGAGAAATACTCCGCCTGGGATTATATTACTGTTATTACAAATCCTATCCTTGGTTTTTTACGTCTGCAGCCCTATAAAGAGGCTCCAGGTGTTCTTATGATTGACAATCTACGCCTACCTGGCTCATTTGCCTCGGCCGCTTTTGCTGCTCCTAACGCCCCTTTTTATATCGAAGCCCGAATCTATTTTAACTTCTGGGTTGGTTTTCCTTTTAGTTTCCTGGTTGGTTATATATATAGCGTGATTAGGACCTATTATTTTTCGCTTAGACAATCAAGTGCTTTTTATTTCATTTTTATTGGCAGCTTTTGTCACCTTGCCAGTGCAATGCTTGGCGATGTAAACCTTGCCGTAACGCAATCATTTGATTTACTTTTTTTTGTTACACCAGCCTATATATTAGTTAGTTTTTTACTCGTCCGAAAAATATATATAAGACTAAATATAAAGCTAATTAAGTTATTAAAAACTGCTAAAATTTTACCAGATGGCTTACGTTAGCGTTTGTATAGCTACCTATAATGGAAGCGCATTTATTGAACGCCAATTAAGTTCAATTTTAGCTCAATTAGATTCTGGCGATGAAGTTATTATATCTGATGATGGATCCACTGATAATACCGTCGCTATCATAACTAATTTTGCAGATCCTCGAATAAAATTACTGATTAATAAAAATCGTCATGGACCTATAGGGAATTTTGAAAATACTCTTCAGCATACATCGGGTCAACTTATTTTTCTTTCGGATCAGGATGATATATGGCTTCCTAATAAAGTGGCTGTCATTCGTTCCTTGTTGGAAAAATACGATTTAGTGCTTAGCAATTGCGAAGTAGTTGATCAATCTGGTAAGGTATTGCATCCATCCTTTTTTCAAACTAGAGGCAGTAAGCCAGGTTTCTGGATGAACCTTTATCGGAATTCTTATATGGGTTGCTGTATGGCTTTTCGGCGTAATGTGCTGGCGTATTCTTTACCTTTTCCTAAGCGTATTCATATGCACGATTGGTGGATTGGCTTACTTGTTGAAGCCAAGGGCCGGGTTACTTTCTATGAAGAACCACTTATCCAGTATGTACGACACGGCAATAACGCTTCACCTACAGGTGAACAAGGATATAGTTTCTTAAAACAACTAACCAATAGGCTTTTTCTGTTGCTGAACGTAGCCAAGCGGCTGCTGGCATAAATTTGACGATTATTAATGTTGTTGGCTGATGCTATCTATTGTTATCCCTACATATAATGCAGCTTCCTTTCTGCCACGTTTATTCGAAAAACTTCGTGAGCAGACTATTCCGTATGAATTAATAATTATTGATTCAGAGTCTACAGATAATACCCGAGCATTAGCCACTCAAGAAGGCGTTACATTAGTACCTATTCGTAAAGAAGAGTTTAATCATGGTACTACCCGAAATTTAGGACTGCAATTAGCCAAATCCGATATTGTTGTTTTTATGACTCAGGACGCATTGCCTGCTTCCCCTCATACATTGGAGTTCCTAATGGCCATGCTGACTAGCCGTGATGATATTGCCATGGGATATGGACGACAATTACCATATCCAGAAACGGGAATTTTTGGGCGGTTTGCCCGGCTAACCAATTATCCTGACTCCAGCATTATAAAAACAAAAGTTTTGATTCCCGCAATGGGAATCAAAACGTGTTCGTGTTCCAACTCGTTTGCCGCTTATCGCAAGGCTGATTTAGAAGCAGTGGGCGGGTTTCCGTCGGATACAATTCTGGGTGAAGATGTATCTGTAGCCGCCCGGTTTATTTTGCAGGATAAAGCTGTAGCTTATTGTGCTGAATCTGAAGTTTTTCATTCTCACGATTATACAGTTGCAGAAGAGTTTAAGCGGTATTTCGATATTGGCGTATTTCATCAGGAGCAACGCGCTGTGTTGAGTGAGTTCTCAAAAGCTGAATCTGAAGGGTTTAAATATGTGACGCAGGAATGGCAATACCTGATTCAAAACGATCATGCTTTACTTATACCAGCTCAATTAGTCCGTACAATTGCCAAATATGTTGGGTATCGCTTGGGAAGGCTATATGATCATCTGCCCACTACTGTAAAGCGTCGGTTAAGTATGCAGCCTAACTTCTGGAATCGTAGTTCTACAAAGGGATAGCGTCAAAAACCAGGAAGTCACTTTGCATTTCTGCATGGCCTATATACCTGATCGTTTCTCCCGTTGAACTACCCGACGTTTTAGGTGTAATAGTTACATTTCCAATTCGGCTACTAAATGTAATATTTACCAGTACGCCAATAATTTCAATAAAGGCAGGGTTCGTAGTGCTTTTGTCTAGCACAATGACTGTACTGGATGGCAAAGACATGGTACCGACATAATTTTGATTCACAATTACCTGAGCCTGAAACGAAAGGACAGCACTATACGCTGATCCATAACTCCCTGCCTGGATGACGCCATCGAGCCAAATACGATAGAAACCACCTCGTCCATTTGATGAAGCCGTATTATCTGCCTGCGTGAAACTAAATACAGTTGCGGTTGAAGGTGATCCAACTGTACCTGCATTGATTGCATTATTAGATAATTGCCGAAAACGCCCACTTCGCTTCTCAAAGGGGCGCAAAGTATGAAAAATCATATTCTCCGCCTTTTTGAGAAGAGTTGGATGGATAATGAATTGATTGGTATTAATATCGTAGCAGGTAATATCACAATGACTAATGGTACCAATTACGGGTTGATTGGGATCACTAGCCGGAGCGTGATAGATCACGTATCGATTAGGCCGTTCAGCGACTATAGGCAGCGAGATACGAGCCTTTAACCCTTTTACATAACAATTTGTAACATTGATCAAATCGGTTGTCGGCGCTGTAACATTAGCAATGACAATGGCTAATTCATTGCCTTCAAAGCTACAATTGAGTAGCTGTAGTATTCGGGAAAATGACTCGATTCCAGCATGAATATGCAAATTGGTAGTGTATTGACTACATAAAATAGCGGATTCATTGCTGCCATTTGTAGCAGTTATCCGACTTAAAAACCCTTGAAAATTAAGGCTATTTACCCCGTTTAATACGAGGGCTGGCTGACGCTTTTCATAATTTTGCAAAGAGGTTGCCTGAATATTAACAGGCCCTAGAGAGCCGATCCCGGCAGAAAGGGTCTGATAGTTACTTGTAGCAGTAAAATTGACACCTGTCTGAGTCAGCGAAGTGGTATTACTTAAGACAACAGGGGTATTCGTACGAACCAAACACCCATGAACGTAGAATTCGTCGGATCGAATTCCCAAAATGCCAATTGTGCCGAAACCTCCATTGGCAGTCGGATAGTCCTGCATTTGGAAGTAGCAGTTCCGAATACCGCAGTTGATTCCACCGTTAGCTGTTAGCGCAAACTGTACGCCTATTGTTGAGCGTGCGACGCCGTTGCCACTATTAGAAATGAAAGAAATGTTTTCGCAGCCCGATACGGATGATCCGCTGAAATCGAATATGATACCGGACGTAACACCGATAATGCTTGTATTAAGGTAACTACCCCCGTCGCCTTGCAACCAAATACCAACGGTGTTAGTAATATTGATAGGCGAAGTAATGTAATAAAACCCAGCCGGAAAGAAAACGCTTATCTGATAGGGGCCCCCTCCGCCCGGATAGCTTTGACTTTTAGCAAAATTAATGGCGGCTTGAATGGCTG
Organism: Spirosoma harenae; assembly: GCF_054776975.1. Classification (NCBI taxonomy): domain Bacteria; kingdom Pseudomonadati; phylum Bacteroidota; class Cytophagia; order Cytophagales; family Cytophagaceae; genus Spirosoma; species Spirosoma harenae. The sequence goes on from NZ_BAAHBD010000006.1 coordinate 548,281, forward strand.
CAGTATCGTCATGTCCTCCGTCGCCAAAAGCGCCATAATCTTTAACATTAATCATATTCTCTAAAATCTAGTGTAATGTTGTTTGAGTGGGAGTTTTATACCTACTCATTGGTAGGTGTAAACAAACGGTTTATACCAATGGTTTTAGGGGTGTTTGGAATCGGTTATATGCGTTATTCTCTCAAAAGACTAACCAGGAATAGGTTAAACCACTGTAACCGTTTGTAGGCTTTGGCAACTTTTAAACGTTCAGCATCAATGCTGATTAGCAACCAGCGATTTGGCAGCCATCAGCCTTACCTAGACCCAGTATATAGATCATTAGCTAGGAACTGTTTCATATCTAGTAAAATCTTCAGGCTACTAGGTATATTTATTAAACTATTGACGGGATTAAATTTTTGTGACTATGATTCTAAAACAGTTATACGCTTACTCAATCTTGCTTGTCGCTAGCCTAATGTTGGCCGTTAATGAGGAATGCTGGGCGCAAAGCAATATCTTATTCACAAATCAGAATGCCTTTTTGGGTAATGGTGCAGGTTATCAAAATACGAGTGGCACAGGTAATGTATTTGTGGGTTATAATGCTGGCCGCAATAATACTACAGCCGTTGCTAACGTCTTTGTGGGTAGTCAGGCGGGAGCTAATAACACGACTGGTACTGGCAATCTGTTTTTAGGTCAACAGGCAGGGGCCAATAACTCCTCGGCTTCCTACAACCTGTTCATGGGTAACTCCGCCGGAAGTGCCACCAACACCGGTGGGGCCAA